>DASRHU010000022.1:0-25349 GCA_035650335.1 Gemmatimonadaceae bacterium
GCCGACCACACCCGCTGTCCGCCCCATTCCGGAACCGCCGAGGTCGCCTGCAGCTCGATCGAGAACCACATCCCCGGAATCACGCGGTGATCTCCGCGGCCGGGGACGCCCTCCTGATAATCCCACAATCCAATGAGCGGCCCGGCCCCGTGCCCGTGCACGCCGATCGGATGTGAGTACACGGTACCTTCGATTCCTTCGCGGCGCATCTGCTCGAGCGAGGACTTCAGGATCTCGTTGCCGGTGCGACCGACGCGAAGCTCCTGCATCACGATGTCCTGCGCCCGGTTGGAAGTCGCGAGCGCCCGTTTCAGTCCGTCGGGGGCATCGCGCTCGCCCGCCGCGAGGACGTATCCCATGTGCTGCGTGTCGGTGGCGAGCCCGAACGCCACGAGCCCGAAGTCGCAATGCAGCAGGTCCCCGCGCTGAATGACCGGGTCGTCACCGAGGTCCTGCGCCGTCGCACCCCGCCGCTGCACCCGCACCGACGGCTGAAACCAGCTCGTCAGACCGAGGTCGTTGACCCGTTGACGAAACCACCACACGACGTCGCTCGTTCGCGTCGCGCCGGGCGTGATCACCCGGTTGGAAAACGCGGTGTCGATCAAGGCCCAGGCGAGCTGCTGAAGGCGCTCGTACACTCTGGCCTCGTCAGGCAGCCTGGACGCGATGAAGTCCACCGCCATTCCGCCAGCGGGAACGAACCGTTTCGCCCAGGTCTCTCCGAGCGCTTCCCGCATACCTTCGTATTCACCGGCCGACAGGCCATCGGCGAATGCCCATGTGCGCGAGATGTTGATGGCGATGCGTGACGGATTTCGCTGCTCGACGACGTCCTTCAGCACGAGCCACTGCTGGTCACCCCACAGCTCCGCCTGGTTTGCGCCCTGGACGTTCGCGTCCACCGCGCGCTGCGAGCGCACGGCGGTGTAGAGCCCGCCCTGTGACGAGCCGCCGAGTGCCAGCCGCTCCACGCCCAGCTGCGGTCCGCGGTCGAAGAACACGTAGATCGTTCGCCGGCGCGCGGCGAAGGTGACCGGCGCCACCAGCGACGAGAACATCGGATCCTCGTTGTACTCGCGCATCGGAATGACCCACATGTCCACGGCATGACGGCGCATCAACGCGGGGAGCACGGTTTCCAGCCGCTCCTTCAGCCATCGCTGCCTCAGATCGGCCTGCTCGCGAAGCGTCCCAAAGGGACGCGGGACCGCCAGCTCCTGCGCGTTCACGACCCGCGGGGCGATCATCGCCCACGCCAGGGCCGCGCCCGAAAGCGCCAGTCTCGTCGATGTCATCATCGCGGATCGGTGAGAGGCTCGCGGATCAGTCCGCGTGTTGCGAAGCGGCCTGCTCCTGTCGTTCGTGCTCTTCATGGATCGCGACGGCCGTGTGATCGCGGTTCTCGCGCCGCAGGAGGAGAAAGCGGACGATCTGCACGACGCCCGCGAGCACGAGCGCGAACAGCGAAACCATTCCGACACGCCCGTCGAGGAAGCCGAGCGTGGGCGTGCCGATGATGGTATCGGTCGCCATCGAGGGCCAATCGGTCAGATGCGCGCGAGCGCTCCCGAGACGTTCGACCCCCATCACCATGAGCAGCGCGCTCACTCCTGCTTCGGCGGCGCCTTCGGCGAGGCCGAACAGCGGCGCCCGCCAGAGCCATTGCCTCACCGGATAGTTGCCGAGGTACGCGGTCGCCGTCGTGAGCAGGAGGACGATCCCGAGTGCGATGGACGCGAACACGCCCCACCAGCTCGCGCTCATCCCGGCGACACCGACTCGAACGAGCCTCACGAGTAGGCCGGCGACGAGTGCCATCGCCGGCAAGCTCAGCGAGATCTTTCGAAGGACCCTCGGCTCCTCGAGGTGCCACGCGACGTTGTCGCGGGGGAAGTAGCGAGGCATGTGTCGTATGGTGGGACGCGCACGCACCGAGGGCAAGGGCCTCCTCGGGCGCGGTGAGCTACGGTCTGCTGAGGACGCCCGCTTTTGCCCCTCGCCCCCGGCTCGTGGCCCGCTCTTCGGCCGCTATGCGCTGGCCCATCCACGTCAGACTCTCGCGCACATGCGTGCGCCAGTACTGCCAGTCGTGCTTTCCGGACCACTCCATGTATCGCAGCGGAATGCCAAGCGCGGTGACGTCCGCGCGAAACGCGCGGCTGTGCTCGAGCAGAAAGTCCTCGCGGCCGACATCCACGAAGAGGGCGGGCACGGCCGCCTGTCTCGCCAGCAGCTGTCGCGCGAGGACGACCGGATCGCGCGCGCGCCAGCCCGCCGTGTCGTTCCCGAAGACAGGGCGCATGAGCGCCCACAGACCGGGACTGTATCGCGCGCGAATCGTGTCCACCGTCATCGCGTAGCGCGTGGGCGGAGCGTACGGCACCGGGCCCGCATAACGGGGGGACAGCACGCCCGAGTGGCTCGCGGCCGCGCTGAACACGTCGGGATAGCGCAGCGCCAGCGTGACCGCGCCGTAGCCACCCATACTCAGCCCACCAATCCCTCGATGCTCGCGGCGCGCCAACGTACGATACGACGAGTCGACGTGCGCCACGACCTCGCGGGCGATGTACTCATCGTATTTCGGCCACGGCACGCAGTAGGTACTCGCCGGCTCCCGGCGCGTCGTGTCTGCCCGACAGGAAGCGGTGTTGTTGAGGGCGTTCCATGTGGTGTAGAACCCGTCGTCTCCGTCGGGGAGCACGAGGATCATCTCCGGGGCCCCCGTCGCGATGAGCGAGTCCATCGCGCGGTCGATGCGGCCCTGCCGAATCCAGTCGTCCTCGCCGCCCCACGCGCCATGAAGATAGAACGCGACGGGATACCGGCGCTGCGGCTGGCGCTCGTAGGACGGAGGGAGGTACACCAGCAGCCGCTTGTGAACGCCTAACGCGCTCGACCAGATCGTATCCGCACGGATCGCACCGCGAACCGTGTCCGGTGGGGCGAGCAGGGCGCCCACCACGCTCGCGAGCACCAGCGGCGCGAGGATCATGATGGCTCTGCTTCCTCGACGTCAGCGGTCCAGCTGATGGAGACGGCCGCGGCGAGCGAGACCGCCGTCGGGCATTTTTCCTGATGTCGCGAGAGCGCGCGATCGACTGGCTCGCGCGTCCCCGATGGTATGCGCAGTCGATAATGGATGCGGATCTCGGTGAGCCTGACGATGCCGTTCACGAGCTCGTTCACCCCGGTCCCCGTCGCCGAAATCGCCTCCGGAGGGAGCTTGATCCCGCGCACCTCCAGTGCGCCGTTGAGCGTTCCGAGCATTCACCCCGCGGTGGAGGCGACGATGTAATCGACCGGCAGCGGAAACGACTCCGCCTCGAGCCGGAAGTGCTTCGCGACAGGACCGTGGACGCCAAAGTCGATCGTCTGGCCCGTGGGCAACGAGGCTCGCCGATGCGTCCCCTGAATCTTCTCGACGTGAACGACCGACTCGTAGAGTGACATGTTTTTGCTAGTGACCTGCTTCTGTAATTGGCGGTAGCGGCCCAGGAACCGCAGATGGCCGCAGATGGCCGCAGAAACTGCTACGCCAACATCAACAGCTTATCACGGATGACCACCGCTTTTTGAACGGCGAAACGGCGCGGATTAACTGCCACTGTGAAGAACTTTCTGAGAACCTAACGGGTGAAGTGGCGCCTCGGTTTGCGGTTCCAAAGCCGTCGCAGTGTGCCGTATCCGTGTCGTTTTCGTCGCTCCGAATCCGTGGAATCCGTGGTAAAGCCTTTGCCGTTGCAGTTTCTGCGGCTTTCCGCGGCCATCTGCGGTTACCGACCCTGCTACGACCCGCCGCAGGGCACGCCTTCCGGAATCACCCAGAGACTCGTGACGCGCGCGGTGTCCGGAATGACCGACGGATCATCGCCGAGGCGACTTCCGGAACCAGGGAGGCTCGACAGCCGCGTGTCCAGACCAAACGAGACGTTCGGCAACGCGGCAAGCCAGACCGCCACAGTGCCCTCCCCAACGGCGCCGCACAACCGGCCGTACGCTTCGCGCAGCTGACCCACCGTGCTCCCGACGCCAAGGCCGCGCTCGGTCCTGAACGCCGAATCGGCGACAATGAGACGGGTGATGGAGCCGCTGGCCACGATGCTCAACACGCGATGTCCCGCGAACTCGATGACGGCGCCGGTTTCCTCGATGCCCTCGCCGAGGGTAAAGGTCGTGTCGCGCGTGGTACACGTTTGCCCGACCTCGCGGATCGGGGCGCCGATGCGCGCCACGCCGATTCCAGCGGAGGCCACCGCCGGCACGCGCCCGTTAGGTGCGCACGCATCCGAGGCCCGATCTGCCGCCGTCGCGGTATCCGCACGGCGCTGATCGGGCGTATCGCCGGTGTCACGCTGGCACGCCGTCCCCACGGACAGGAGGACGCCCGCGAGGATCGTCAGTCGACGGTGGCTATGCATTCGATCTCCACTCGCGCGCCGAGCGCGAGCCCCGTTGCGCCAAAGGACGACCTCGCAGGCTTGTTCCGCGGAAAGAACGAGGTGTAGACGGTATTCATCGCATCCCATTCACGCATGTCGGCGAGCATCACCGTGCATTTGACGACCCGATCCAGCGACGAGCCCGTTCGCTGCAGTACATCGCGGATGTTCTCGAGCGTCTGGCGAGTCTCCGCCTCGATGCCACCCGGCACCAGCGCGCCGCTGGCGGTGACGCCGATCTGTCCCGAGAGGAAGAGAAGATTCCCCACTCGCACCGCCGGAGAGAAGGGGCGCGTCGGCGGACCGTACGGCGTGAGATACTCGGCCAGCGGGCGCGGCGGAGCGCGACGCGAGCCGCAGGCGAGCATGGAGAGTGCAGCGGCGAGGTAGAGCGTGTTGCGCATGGAGAGAATCTCCCGAATGCGGAATGCGGAATCCGGAATCCCGATGAGATCTTGCACAGCGGAGGGTCTTACACGCAATCCGCATTCCGAATTCCGCATTCGCTCTTCAGCGGCGCGTCTTGAACCAGATGTAGAGCGGAATCCCCGCCAGGATGACGAGGAACGCCCAGCGCGTGATCGACGGAGCGATGCCGTACATCGACCAGAGCACGAACGCGAACGCGACTGGCGCGATGAACCGTGAGCCGCCGAGCCCGCCCATCGTCGATGGGAGCTCACCCTTGCGACGCAGCATCCATTCTGCCGCCGCCGTATAGAGGTGAGGCAGCAGCGTCGTCAGCACCGATAGCTGCACGATCGTGTCGAAGACGCCGAGCGTCGTCTTCGTGAAGTAGAGGCCAAGCGCGAGACTGCCGATGAGCGTCGCGACGATGAGGCTCACGTGCGGCGTGCCGAACCGCGGATGGAGTCGCCCGAGCCCCGAAAAGAAGATCCCGTCACGCGCCGCCGAAACCGGAATGCGCCCAGCCATCAGAATCCATCCGTTCAGCGTCCCGAGCCCGGCGACGATCGCCGCGAACGCGATGATCGTCCCCGCCCATGGACCGATCGTGCGCTCCGCGGCGAGCGCGATCGGACGAGCGGAGGTCGCGAGCTCCGCGTTCGGAATCACTCCCGCCACCGCGGTCGCCGCGAGCAGGAACGCCGCCGTGCCAACGGCGTAGCCGAGCATCGTCGCACGCGAGATCGTCTGCGGTGAGCCGCGAATCTCCTCCGCTGGAACGGTCGCCGACTCGATCCCGGAGTACGCCCACACGATCAGCGCCACGCCGGTGACGAGGCTGCCCCAGCCACGCGGCGCGAAGGGCGCGAGGTTCGCCGCGTCGAAGTAGAACAGCGCGATGATCGAAAACAGGAGTAGCGGCACGACGTTCAGGAATAGCACCGAGATCTGGATGCGCGCGCTGAGCCTGATGCCAAGTACGTTGACGACGCACAGGCCCCAGAGCAGCCCCTGCGCGAGCAGAAAACGATAGAGCTCGCTTCCCGCGAGTGTGCTCGAGAAGCCTTCGATATAGCCGACGACGCCCGTGACGATCGCCGCATTCCCGATGACGGCGCTGAACCAGTACGCCCACACGGATTGGAAGCCGGCGAACTCACCGAGGGCTTCGCGCGCGAAGACGTAGGGGCCGCTCGTCTCGGGATAGCGTCGGCCGAGCGAGGCATACACGAGCGCGACGAAGAGATAGCCGGCGGCGGTAACGACCCAGGCGAGGATTCCGAGCGGCCCGGTCTCGCGCGCGAGGAGAGCGGGGAGCGTGTACACCGACGTCCCCACCATGTTGCCCACCACGAGCGCGACCGCGCCGAGGAGCGAAAGCCCTCGCACCCACGAGCCGAGCGAGGGCGACGTCACTCGTTATTTCACCCGCTTGCCGAAGCGCCCCCACCGAATGCGCCAGGCGCCGAAGTCCACGGACAGGTAGATGAACAGCGGCCGCCCTCGCAGGTTGTCGTACGGCACGAACCCGTAGTAGCGCGCGTCCTTCGAGTTGTAGCGGTTGTCGCCGAGCGAGAAGAAGTGCTCGTCGGGAACGACGATCGGTCCCCAGTCATCGTGCGTCGCTACCGCCGGCGGCTCGCCGAATCGCGAGCCCCTCACCTCGAAGCGCTTCTGCCAGACGAAATCGGGATGTGCCTCATCCCCGCCGGGACGACCGGGCGTGGAGTTTACGTAGGCGCCGGTATCCGGCGTACCGTTCACATACAGCAGTCCTCCGCGCATGTGCAGCGTGTCGCGCGGCAGACCGAGGATCCGCTTGACGACGGTCGGATTCCCGTCACGCACGTCGGGCGAGCGGTAGACGGCGATCTCGGTGCGCCGTGGATCCGCGTACCCCGGGAGATTGATGTTCGTGAACGGCAGGTGCGGCCCGTAGACGAGCTTGTTGACGAAGAGAAAATCCCCGACGAGCAGCGTCGGCTCCATGCTGCTGGAGGGAATCCGGAACGCCTCGAGAAGGAAGATCTTGATGGTGAAAAAGATGGCGAGCGCGATCAGCAGCTCCTTGAGGAGGTGGCGCGCCCCGCCCTTCTTCTTTTTCGCGCCAGGAGCCGTGCTCTCCGGCGTGCGTGCGCGCTCGGCGCGCGCTTTCTGTGCCGCCACTGCCGTCATGCCGCGGGTGTGAGTGGGAGTGTTCCGTCCCGGGAAATACTCCCTCGCGAACGGGGAAGCACAAGAGCGGGGGGCGTACCGCACGCGGCACGCCCCCCGGCTCTGGAGCTGATGGAGAACCGGTCAGCTCATGTGGCGATTGACCAGCTTCGTCATCTCGAACATCGACACCTGCCGCTTTCCACCGAACACGTTGCGCAGACGGTCGTCGGCGTTGATCATCCGACGCTCCTTCTGATCCTGAAGCCCGTTGCGCTTGATGTATTGCCACAGCTTCTTCGTGATCTCGGTGCGTGGCATCGCGCGATCGCCGACGACGGCGGCGAGCGCCGAGTCGGGCTGCATGGGCTTCATGAATGCCGGATTTGGAGCGCGCTTGCGACCGCTCGACTTCCGTGCGGCCTTCCGCCGACCGGCCTTCTTCGCTGCGCCTTTGCGACGCGCGCCCTTCCGTGCTCCTTTCCTCGCGCCTTTTCTCGCGCCTTTCTTCTTTGCGGGCATCGATTCTCTCCCGAGAGGTTGAGGGATCCGTTCTCCCCTACGACCACGGACTCCATCGCGCCTCAAAGTAAAGAGGCTTGCAGGAGACGCAAGGGTGAAAATCGACGTGAACGCACTGCGCACCGCACGTATTCCCCAGCGATGCGCAGTGCGTCGCCGGCCCGGCGATGGCTCACCGCACGACGACGGTTCCCATCATGCTCGGGTGAAGCGTGCACCGATAATCGACTTTGCCCTTCGCGCGGACGACGACGCTCCGCCGCGCCGTCCCCTCGAGGGTGCCGGAATCCCAGGCGCCGTCCATCGCCGTGGCCGTGTGCGGGACAATGTCGTGGTTCGACCAGGTCACCGTATCGCCGACGGCGACGGTGATCTGCGCCGGGGCGAACTGGAAGCCGGCGATGTTGACGACGTGGGAGCGCGGCTTCGTCCTCCCCGCTCCACTGAGGATCACGAGCGCGAGGGCGACCGTCGCTCCGCGCGCGATCGCGCGCGGAGCCGGAGAGCGTCGCATTAGTTGGCCAGTCGCTGCTGGAGCGACTCGGCATGCTCGAGGTGGGCCACGAACGCGGGCCGTACGCTCACCAGGAGCGACCGCAGCTCGGGGTTCTGCGCGCTGGGAATCAGCGCGTCGTCCACCGCCGAGAGCACGGCACGGTGATACGTCACCTCGTTCGCGATGTAGGCGCGATCGAAGTCGAGCCCGCTCCGGGTGCCCAGCGAAGCGCGCGTCTCATTGGCGCTCGCCACCAGTGCGCGACTCGTCGGGCTCTCCACCGGAGTGACCTTCAGTCTGGTGACGAGATCGACCGCGGCCTTGTTCACGCCGGTGTGATCGGTGATCATCGTGTGCGCGAACTTCCGGATCTCGGCGTCGGTCGCGCGCTCGATGGCCAGCTTGCCGTTCTCGACATCGATGCTGTTGGCGGCGACGACGATCGCGGCAATGTTCGCATCCGTCAGGGGCGCGGAGGCCGACTGTTGCGCCTGCGGAACGGTCGCCTTGCTGGAGGACATGGTGTCGGAGCCTTCCATCGAGCCGGACGCGCACGCACCGGCGGCAACGAGGACGAGGCCGAGGTACAGAGTGGTGAAACGCATGGCGTATCTCCGTAGAGTGGTTGTGGCAGAGATACGCGCGCTCTGGCGAAATGGATCTGTGTGGTTTTTTGACCCTTGGCAAATACGGCATGTCTTCGCAGATCCAAACGCGCCGGCGGCGTCGTATATGAAGAGCCTCACTCCTGGAGTGCCGTGCCTGCTGCCGCCAGCTCGTTCCCGACGCGCGTGATGATGGCTCCTGCGCGCCCGTCGGGGGACGATGACAGTGCGCTTCTCACGCGGGTCGCCCGCGGGGACGAGCTCGCGCTCGCCCAGCTGTACGACCGGTGGTCACGGCTGGTGTTTTCGCTGTGCGTGCACATCCTCGGAGATGATGATGAGGCGGAGGAGGCGGTGGAGGAGACGTTCTGGCAGGCATGGCGCCAGGCCGCGCGGTACGATGCCGAGCGCGGAGCGGTTTCCACGTGGTTGACGACGATCGCGCGAAGTCGAGCCCTCGATCGCTTGCGTGCGCGCGCCCGGCGACAGGAGCAGGCCATGAGCGAGCTCTCGGACACGAGCCGCGCGGAGGTGGAGTCCACCGCCCGGCGAAGCGACGACCCCGCTCTGGGCGCCGAGGTCGCCGAACGACGTGCCCTCGTGAGGCAGGCGCTCATGCAGCTGCCTTCCGAGCAGCGCGACGTGCTGGAGTTGGCGTACTTCCGGGGGCTCAGCCAGTCGGAGATCGCGGACCGAACCGGGCAGCCGCTCGGAACGGTCAAAACGCGTGTACGACTCGCAATGGAGAAGCTACGCGAGCGGCTGGGCATCCTGCGGGAGCGTGACCATGAGTAACCCGATGCGACACGACGAGGTGCGTGAGCTGCTGGCGGCGCAGGCCATCGATCTGCTGACGCCTGACGAGCGATCGTCCGTGCTGCAGCACATCGCGGCGTGCCCGGAGTGCAGCGAGGAGCTGGAGGCGTTCCGCGCCACAGCGGCGGCGCTCGCGCTGGCCGCGCCCGACCGGCCCTTCGACGCCCGTCGCTGCAACGGCGTCCGCTCGCGACTCATCGCCAGAACGGCGGCGGATCGTGAGGCGCGTGCGAGGCTCGCCGCCGGGCAGCTCCCCGATCGCGAGCCGCGGTCGCTGCGCCTGGCCGCGGTCGCGGATGCCGCGCCGCGATCGGATCGGTGGCGCAAGGGCTTCATGCTGCTCGCCGCCTCGGTCGCCGCCCTGCTGGTGATTGGCGGGGGACTCCTGCTGCAGAGTCGCCGACAGCTCGCCGCCGAGCGCGAACGGAACGAGCGCCAGGAGCGGCTCGTGGCGGGGCTGACCGGCCCGAACGTGCGCATCATCGAGCTGGTGTCGACTCCGCAGGGACGCGGAAGGGCGCGGATGTTCTGGAATCAGGCGACCGATGGCTGGACGCTCATCGCCGACGGCCTCGCTTCGCCGCCCGCGGGACGGACGTACCAGCTGTGGCTGATCACGCCGGGCGACCGGAAGATCGGCGCCGGCGTCTTCGCGCCGTCCCGGAGAGGTAGCGCGATCGTGACCGCGACGTACGCGCTCGCGCCCGACTCATTAGGCGCCGTGGCCGTGACCGAAGAGCCGGCGGGAGGGGTGCCATCGCCCACCGGCGACGTCGTTCTGCTCGGTCGAACTGAGTAGCGGCTACTTCGCCAGCGACTGGAGGAGCTTCATCATCTTCGCGTCCCACGGGTCGGGCGTGGGATCGTCATCGTCGGGCTCGTAGTCCTGCTGCGGCGTCTCGAGAATCAGTGGCACGTCCGCGGAGCGCTCGTCGTTGAGCAGCCACCGAAACGGCTCCTTCCCGATCGCGCCATCGCCGATGAGCACGTGACGATCGAGGTTCGAGCCCATCTCCCCCTGGCTGTCGTTGAGATGGAAGAAGGAAGGCGGCTCGCCACACGCCTCCTCGAACTCGTCGAGCACGCCCCGGAGCGCGGACGACGAAGCGGTGATGTCGTAGCCGGACACGAAGAGGTGGCAGGTGTCGAGTCCGTAGCCGGTTCGCACCCGGAGCTTCTCGGGCACGTGCGCGAGGATGGCTCCCACCTCGGCGGCGGTGCGGCCGATCTGCTGGCCCGCGCCGGCCGTGTTCTCCACCAGCAGACGGGTTTCGCCATCGACGGCGCGCAGCGCGGCGACGATCGCTTTCGCCACACGCTTGGCGGCCGCCTCACGATTTCCATCTCCGGCGTTTCCCGGGTGGAAGCACACCGCGCCGGCGCCCAGCTCCGTCGAGCGCTCCAGCTCCTTGGTGAGGCCCGCGCTCGCCCGCGCCCATTTCGTGGCGTCAGCGTTGGCGACGCTCAACGAGTATGGGGCGTGCACGAGGACGTTGCGAGGCTGAATCTTCGTCCGTGCGAGCGCCTGCTTGAAGCGCTGAACGCGCTCGGGCCGGATCGACATCTTGTCGTTGATGAAGCGCGGCTTGGCGGTGAAGACCTGGAGGGCGGTCATTCCCGCAGAGGCCGCACGAGCCACCGCCATGTGAATCCCGCCTTTGTCGACCGTGTGAGCTCCGAAGTATCGCATGGTAGCCAGGATTGTTTCTCTGAACGGCAAAGATGACAGAGTTCAGAATACAGAATTCAGAACTCAGAGACGTCGCCAACGGTAGCTGTATTCTGAAATCTGTATTCCGAACTCTGTCATCTTTGCCGTCTCCAGGGGGCGCCGCCTACGCCGAGCGGGGAGGCCACGTCCGCACGTCCACCCGCGCGCCATAATGCAGGTGTCGAGGATCTCCGGACAGCGTGATCCCCGCCGCATCGCCCATGGTATTGCGCACGATCCGGGCGACCGCGCGCTGCAACGGCCACGCTTCATGGGCGATCTTCACGTCGATCATTCCGGTCGGCGCCTCGGAGAAAAGCACGTATCGCTCGACGAGAAAGTGCTCGAGCGTACCGGGCTCGGCGGGTCGCACCGGACCCTCGCCGCGATACGTCGCCTCGAAGCCCGCCGGACGAGCGCCGCGATGCGTGCGGTCGCTCCGGTAGTGGATCGAGCCGTCGGCCTGAACGCGCATCAGCATGGACGCGTCGAAATAGGGCAGGCTGACGGCGGCGCGCGCCGCGCGCACCGCGAGCGCATTGGAGGCGTCGAGGCTGAAGAACCACACCCCGGGGCGGCCATTGCGTCGCACGTACGTGCGCACGTTGAGCTCGTGGAACGCCGACACTCCGGGAAGCGGCGGTATCCCACGCGGCCGAACGTTGCTCATGTGGAAGGGCAGGACGCCCACCCACGCTTCGCCATTGAACGTGTCGATCTCGAGCGAGGATGGCACGAGCGGCCTCAACGCTTCGGTAGCCACCGACCAGTGGGCGAACAACACGTTCGTCCAGCGCTGGTGCATCACCCACGGCGCCATCTACCGGAAGCGTCCGACGCGCAGCCGCGCGCGGCCCGCCGCGGTATTGGTCGCGACGGGGCGCTCCATCCAGGCGAGGGCGACGCGACCGCCGGCGAGCGCTATGCAGGGCTGCCGCACGACGCCGCTTCCCCGGACGACGCGAAGGCGCTCGCCGAACGTATGGCCTGCCTGACGAGAGATCGCCACGCCAATCCGCGTCCCGCCGGAGCCGGGGTGCTCATACGCCACGAGGACCGTGTCTCGCACACTCGCGATGCTCGCGGCAACCGGCTCCTCGCCGTAGAGAATCCCGATCGTCTGATGCCAGACTGACCCCTGCTCCATCGAGTGGGTGTACCACACCCCTGCGCCTTCGTCCGGCTCGATGAAGTAGGCCGCGTGCACGTACGCGCTCATCGTGTCGGCGTGAATCGCCGGGCGCGGACGCGAGCATCCGCGACGTCCGCGGTCACGCGCGTCGGCGATGACGTGTGCGCCCCACGTCGCGCCGCCGTCGGTGGAGCGGGCGACCACGAGCACGACGCTGCTATCCGGACGCGCGAGAAACCACGCGGCATACCATTCGGCACCCGTCGCCCGCGTCGCGGCCATCGATCCGGCGCAGGCGTCAGCTGGGAGAGGCACGGCCGGAGACATCTCCTCGACGAGGCGGGCCGTGCCGCTGGCATCCATGGCCAGTCGCGTCATCGCGCCAATCGTTCCATCGATGTCTCGTGGCGCCTCCCATTCGATTGGCTCGTGCACGCAGGCGGCGATCACGAGCATCCCCGCCATGATGGCGCGTTTTGTCATGGTCGCGCTCATGCGCTCGCATCGAGTGACGGTGGTTGCACGGGGATGAAGTTAGCAGGCTTCCTGAGGCTGGCAGGGCGCGAGGCCGGATTGCGCTCGCCACGAAGAATCTGCGTCGATCTGCGCCAAGAGGGACTGCCAGCGATGGAGCAATGGCTGGCCCCACTCCCGGCACTGGGTATCTTTGAACGAAGCCGCCGAGCGCGGCGCACACGTCGAGCGTCGAGAGGTCGTCATGTCTGCACCCGTCGCCAATCCCCCCAAGTCCCAGGCCGCCGCCGCGCGCGAACAGCAGGCGCCGGTTCCCGCGACACCTTCACAACCGCCGATCGGCGCGAGCGCCGGTCTCGTCGGCTTCAGCGGCAACCGCCGCGTTCCCAAACCGGTCAACGAGCCGGTTCGGTCCTACGCGCCGGGCTCAGCCGAGCGCGCCGAGCTCAAGGCGCGTCTGGCGAAGATGGCGTCGGAGCGCATCGAGGTTCCGATCTTCATCGGCGGCAAGGAGATTCGCACCGGCGAGCTCGGCCGAACGGTCATGCCGCATGCGCACACGCACGTGCTCGCCGAATACCACAAGGCGACGCCGAAGCACGCCGAGATGGCGATTGCGGCGGCTCGTGAGGCGTGGCGCGAATGGTCCAACTGGCCATGGGAGGATCGCGCCGCCGTCTTCCTCAAGGCGGCGGAGCTGCTCGCGACGACGTGGCGCTCGACGCTCAACGCGGCGACGATGCTCGGCCAGTCGAAGACCGCTCATCAGGCCGAGATCGATTCCGCCTGCGAGCTGATCGACTTCTGGCGGTTCAACGCACACTTCGCGCAGGAGCTGTACGACGAGCAGCCGCTCAGCGACAAGAGCATGTGGAACCAGCTCGACTATCGCGCGCTCGAGGGCTTCGTCTATGCGGTGACTCCCTTCAACTTCACCGCGATCGGTGGAAACCTGCCGACGGCGCCCGCGCTCATGGGGAACACCGTCGTATGGAAGCCCGCGAGCACGGCCATTCTCAGCGGCTACTACATCATGCGGCTGCTCGAGGAGGCCGGCCTACCGCCCGGTGTCATCAACTTCCTCCCTGGCGATCCCGCACCGATCACCGAGGCCGTGCTCGCGAGTCCCGAGCTCGCGGGCGTGCACTTCACCGGCAGCACGGGTGTGTTCAACAGCATCTGGCGCACGATCGGGCAGAACATCGGGAACTACAAGTCGTATCCACGGATCGTCGGCGAGACGGGCGGCAAGGACTTCATCGTGGCGCATCCGTCCGCCGATCCGCACGCGCTGTCGGTCGCGATCGCGCGCGGCGCGTACGAATACCAGGGACAGAAATGCTCCGCGGCCAGCCGGATGTACGTTCCGGAATCGCTCTGGCCGGAGGTGCGTGATCGCACGGTCGCCATGATGAAACAAATTCGTGTCGGCGACGTCCGCGACTTCCGCAACTTCATGGGCGCGGTGATCGACCAGAAGGCGTTCACGAAGATCGGCGAGTACCTCGAGGATGCGAAGCGCAACGCGACCATCGTGCAGGGCGGCGTGACGCGCGGCGACGAGGGATACTTCATCGAGCCGACGCTGGTGGAGACGAAGGACCCCGGCTACCGGCTCCTCTGCGAGGAGATCTTTGGCCCGGTGCTGACGGCGTATGTGTACGCCGATTCGAAGTGGGAGGACACGCTCCGCGTCGTCGATCGCACCTCGCCGTACGCGCTGACGGGCGCGATCTTCGCGCGCGATCGCGCCGCCGTTCGTCAGGCATCGGTGGCGCTGCGCAACGCGGCCGGCAACTTCTACATCAACGACAAGCCGACCGGCGCGGTGGTTGGGCAGCAGCCGTTCGGCGGTGCGAGAGCGTCGGGCACGAATGACAAGGCCGGCTCCAAGCTCAACCTGGTGCGCTGGGTGAGTGCGAGGACGATCAAGGAGACATTCGCGCCCCCAGTTGAGTTTACTTATCCCTTCCTCGGTGACGAATAGGAGCTAGGAGTCAGGGGTCAGGGGTCAGGGGTCAGGGGTCAGGGGGTGTCAGGGTATGGGTTGCAGGAGAGAACTGCAACCGCGGTCGACGGCAGTCCCTAAGGTCCCCCTCGACCTCTAACTCATCACCTTCCCTGGCCGATCCTCGGGCTGTTTGGCATTGCGTTGAAGAAGCCTAACGCGAAAACGGGGGGGGAACGCACAGGCAGGGTTCAGGGCATTCTCTCCTGCCCCCTGCAACCTGATCCCCCTGACTCCTGACTCCTGACCCCCAATGAAGTTCCGCTTCATCACCACCGACGTCTTCACCGCGCGGCCGTTCACCGGCAACCAGCTCGCGGTCGTCACCGACGCCCGCGGGATTCCGGAGGATTCACTCCTGGCGATCGCGCGCGAGTTCAACTACTCCGAAACCACGTTCGTCTATCCGCCGGACAACGCGGCACACGCTCGCCGGGTGCGCATCTTCACGCCGGGCGCGGAGGTGCCGTTCGCGGGGCATCCGACCATCGGGACGGCCGTGGTCCTCGCGCGCATCGGCGAGATTCCGCTCACCGGTGACGAGACGCGCATCATGCTCGAGGAGGGGGTCGGACCCGTCCCGGTAGTAGTTCGCGCACGCGACGGCGTGGCGACCAGCGCCCAACTCTCCGTGGCGAGGCTTCCGGAGATTGGCCCCCCACCGCCAGCCCGCACCACGCTCGCCGAAATGCTGTCGCTCGAGCCGTCGCAGCTGCTCGGCGGGCCTAACGGGCCGCAGGCCGTTTCGTGCGGCCTTCCCTTCCTCATCGTCCCGGTAAAAGATCGCGCCGCCGTCGCCGCGGCCAAAGTTCGCATGGATGTCTGGGAACGGACGCTCTCCCGCTACTGGGCGCCCGACGTCATGGTCGTCGCGCGTGACCCGGAGCTCGAGGGATCACACCTCCGCGCCCGCGTGTTCGTACCGGGCCTTTCCGTGCCCGAGGATCCCGCGACCGGCTCATGCGCCGCGGCCCTCGCCGGGTATCTCGCCGCGCGTGAGACTGCGCCGAACGGCTCATTCCACTGGGTGATGGAGCAGGGATTCGAGATGGGGCGGCCGAGCATCCTGGAGCTCGAGGCCGAGAAGCGTGACGGCGCCGTCGTGGCCGTCCGCGTCGCCGGCGATGCCGTGCTCGTGAGCGACGGCATGATGGAAATCGCCTAGGTTTCGACCTTGTGCTCGCCGGTGCGCAGCGGCTGGGTCACGCGATGGTGGGCCGCCGTGACCGCCACCGCGCGGAGGTCTGACGTCCAGAGGCAGACGCGATCGCGCCCAGCGTCCTTCGCCGCGTAGAGCGCTTCGTCGGCGCGGGAATGCAGGTCGTGCGCGATGTCGGCGTCCTGCGCCCAATCGGCAACGACGCCGAGACTCACGGTGATGCGGTGGTGGCCGCCGACTGACGGGAATCGATGCGACGCGACCACATCGCGGACTCGCATCGCCAAATGGAACGCGCCGTCGGCGTCCGTGTCCGGAAGAAGGATGGCGAATTCGTCGCCGCCGGTGCGCGCCACCAGATCCCCGGTTCGTGCCACCTCGCGCAATAGCGATCCGAGATCGCGCACGACGCCGTCGCCGGCGAGGTGCCCGAACGAATCGTTGATCACCTTGAACATGTCCACGTCCACGGCGATGAGCGCGATGCTCGTTCCCTGCCGAGCCGCACGCGCGATTTCCCGCTTGAACTGCTGCTCGAAGCCGCGCCGGTTGAGACATCCGCTGAGTGGGTCGGTCAGAACCATCTGCGCGAGCTGCGTGCGCAGCCGATTGTACGACCGGCCGAGGTGGGTGATGCTGTCCGGCCGCCGATCGGCTTCGACGTCGTACGTCGCCGCGAAATCTCCCCCTTCCGCGTTCTCGAACAATCGCGCGAGGCGCGCGAGGCGGCTCTTGAACGTGCCATACTGGAAGACGAACGAGCCCGCGGCGAGGACGAACACGGCCAGCGATGACAGCTCGTGGATCCACCGCAGGGTAGCGCCCTCGGCGATGGCGACCATGACCATCGCCAGATAGAGCACCGACATCAGCACGAGCGCGCTGACGGCGAGCCGTCGCCCGAAGTGGAACTCGGTGAGATGCAGAATGATGAGCGCGACGAGGAGCGTTCGCGCATAGTGCACGGGAGGCACCGCCAGGAATACCGCGCCGAACAGGAAGAGGATGTCGGCCGCGACCACCGCTCCGATCACCCAGTCGCGCGCGCCGCCGAGCTGCCTGACGAGCGCGCTCACCGCCAGGACCACGATCGCGTACAACGCCGCGAGGATGGCCAGGTTGCCCAGCGGGACGGCGGAAATCTTGAGCACCTGAATCCCGACGGCCACCGCCTGGGCGAGGCCGAGCAGCGCCAGGCGAATCGTGCTTTGCCACAGCAGGATCTCGCCGTTCGCCTGCTCATCCACCGTGACGCGCAGCGCCCGCCGCGGCACCGTCGGCGTTAGGCGGTGGAGGCGTGGCCCCGATTGGGTCACGGCGCGCGGCATCGCGCGCAAGGTTGCGGGTGTCGGCGTCTTCGACATCCAGGCGGAGCGAACGAGGATGCGCCCGGCATCGCGCGAGTGCGATCGGCGCGACGTCGAGGCGCAGCGGAGCGCACGGCCGAGGAGCAACACCGTGCCACTGAGAGGACGCCTCAAGGCATTGCGGCGCAACGTCTTGCCCAGCCGTGCCAGCAGGTCCGCTTGCACGCTCCGTTCACCCCATCGGAGACGGAAACGCGCGGCGTCACGTGGCCTGTTTTCTGCCATTCGGGAGGCAGATGAGTCGTTTTCCCAACCGTCGAACCCCTCGTGACTTAGGTGCTGCATGGCAGAGGCATCGGAATCGCGCAAAAGGACTGCGCGGCCGCCATTTGAAGTCGCTGGAAGTGACCGGACCGAGGGCCGTCCCCGCCGACGGATCGACTGTGATGAGCCGGAAACCGATGGCGGCGAGTCGCGCGATCGCGTGACGGTCCGCGGTGGGAGTGCCCAACGCACACCCGCGGTGTCGAGGGGTCCCCGCAGGTCCTGAGCGACACGCTCAATATGGACACCACGCCGAGCGGCGCCGCGGACGTCGACGTCATCGCACGTCCGGACGAGCTGCGCGTCACGCGCATCCGCGCGCTCCGCGGCCCGAACTTCTGGCGCCTCGCCCCGGTCATCGCCTGCGACGTCGCGCTGGGCGCGCTCGAAGACGTGTCGTCGGCGGATCTGCCCGGATTCACGGAGCGCCTGACGAGTCTCCTGCCCACCCTGCACGAGCACGAATGCACGCGGGGCGCACCAGGCGGCTTCGTGGAACGACTGCGCGAAGGCACGCTCCTCCCGCACATTCTCGAACACGTCGCACTCGAGCTCCAGGCACGCGCGGGAACGAACGTCACCTTTGGGCGCGTCGTCGCATCCGGCGACCCGGGTGTGTGGTGGGTGATCGTCGCGTACGAGGAGGAAGAGGTCGGGCTGCGTGCCGTGCGCGAAGCGGTGAGAATCATCAAGGCGTGCATCGCGGGACAGGACGTGGACATCGACGCCCTCATCGGCGCGCTGCAACGTCTCTGGCAGAACGTCCGGCTCGGTCCATCCACGGATGCCATCGTCGAAGAGGCACGCCGGCGCGGAATTCCCGTGCGACGATTGAATTCGCGTTCGCTCGTGCAGCTCGGTCTCGGACGTAATCTGCGTCGCATTCAGGCGACGATGACCGACAACACGAGCGCGATCGCCGTCGAGATCGCGCAGAACAAGGACGAGACGAAGCGGGTGCTCGGCGCGATCGGGCTGCCGGTTCCGGTCGGCGACGTCGCGGAGAACGCCGACGAGGCGGTAGACATCGCGCTGCGCATCGGATTCCCGGTGATCCTGAAACCGCTCGATGCCAGCCACGGACGCGGGATTTCAGCCCGTCTCGATGACGAGACGGCGGTTCGCGCCGCCTGGTCCGTGTCGAAAGAGTACGCGGACTCGGTGGTCGTGGAGCGCTACACCGAGGGGGGCGACCACCGCGTGCTCGTCGTCAACGGAAAGGTGGCGGCGGTCGCCGAGCGGGTCTCGGCGCGCGTGGTCGGCGACGGCGAGCACACGATACGTGAGCTCATCGACATCGAAAACCGCGACCCGAGGCGAGGCGTTGGTCACACCAAGATCCTCACCGCGCTGCCGGTCGACGAATACACCGTCAGCTACCTCGCGGAGCGCGGACTCGCGCTCGATTCACGACCGGCGCGCGGCCAGGTCGTCACGTTGCGCCCGACGGCGAATCTCTCGACGGGTGGAACCTCGATCGATCGAACGGATGAGATTCATCCCGCCAACGTGACCGCCTGTGAGATGGCCGCCGGCGCGGTGGGGCTGGATGTCGCGGGCATCGACGTCATCACCCCCGACGTGTCCGTTCCCTTCCGCGACAACGGCGCGGTGATCATCGAGGTCAACGCCGCGCCGGGGATCCGGATGCACACGCATCCGGCCGAGGGTGAGCCCCGGAACGTGGCGGCCCCCATCCTCGACATGCTGTACCCACCAGGCGTCGAGAGCACGATTCCGATCATCGCCGTCACCGGCACGAACGGGAAAACGACGACGGCGCGGCTCATTGCCCACCTCTTCAGGCACACGGACCGCACGGTCGGCCTCACGACCACCGACGGCGTGTATCTCAACAACCGGCTCGTCATGGAAGGGGACATGACGGGTCCGTTCTCCGCCAACATCATTCTGTCCAACGACACGGTCGACGTGGCGGTGCTGGAGACTGCTCGCGGCGGCGTGCTGCGCGCCGGGCTCGGATTCGATGAGTGCGATGTCGGCGTGGTGCTCAACGTGGCGTCCGACCACCTGGGACTCCGCGGCATACACACGCTGGAGCAGCTCGCGGAAGTGAAGAGCGTGGTCGCGGCCGTCGTTCGCCGGGACGGCCACGCGGTGCTCAACGCCGATGATCCCCGAGTGTACGCCATGCGGGAGCGAACGCCCGGGGACGTCGTTCTGTTCTCGGTCGCGGGCAGCGGAGAGAACGAGGCGATCGAGGAGCACATCTCGCGGAACGGGATCGCCACGCTCATCGAAGACGACGTTTTCGTGATCCGGAGAGGGCGCCTGCGCATTCCGATTGCCCCGGTGCGCGATGTCCCGCTGATGCTCGGCGGCGGCGCGCGCTTTCAGCGCGGGAACATTCTCGCCGCCATCGCGACCGCGTACGTTCAGGGTGTTCGCTACGATGACATCCGCGCGGGTCTGCTCTCGTTCTTCCCGTCGCCCTCGATGACGCCCGGACGCCTCAACCTGATTCGCGTGCGAGGTGGGCGTCTGCTCATCGACTATGCACACAACGCCGCGGCGGTCGAAGGGCTGATGGAGCTGGTGCGCGAGCTCCCGGCACGACGGCGCATCGGCGTGCTCGCGGCGCCTGGCGATCGCCGGGACGAGGACATCCGCGCGGTTGGAAGACTGGCCGCGGGGCTCGACCACGTGATCGTGAAGGAGGATGAAGATCGGCGAGGGCGGGACCCGGGCGAGACGGCTGCGCTGATCGTCGAAGGGCTGCGCGAAGGCGGCACGCCCGCTGAGCGCATCGAGGTCATCACCTCCGAGATCACGGCGCTGGAGCGCGCGGTGTCGCTGCTGGAGTCGAACGACCTTGCGGTCGTGCTGACGGATGACGTCGGAAGCGTGCTCGAACGTGCGCGGACGCTCTCCAATGCCTGACGGTCGCATCGAAGGAAACCACGGGCGGCCGGCCCCCGAAACGGAGATCCGCATAACGGCGCTTCACGCCCTGCGCGGCGCGAACTTCTGGTCACAGCGACCGGTCACACGCATGGATCTCGTGGTCGGACGCTACGACGACATTTCCTCCGCCGACGTGCCGGGCGTCGCATCGGCACTCGAACGTGCAATGCCTGACCTGATCGAGCATCGCTGCAGCGTGGGCGAGCGGGGCGGCTTCCTGAAGCGGCTCCGCACCGGCACGTATGCGCCGCACATCATCGAGCACGTCGCGCTCGAGCTTCAGGCGATGGCCGGCTGTGATGTGGGCTACGGCAAGACGCGAGGTGGAGACGAGCCCGGCGAATACACGCTCGTCTTCGAGCATTGCCACTCGAACGCGGGACTGCGCGCCGCCGCTCTGGCGCTCGAGGTCGTGCAGCGCGCGTTCGCGGGAACGCTCGATTCGGTGGACTACGCGGTGCGTGAGCTGGCCGCATTGCTGAAGACACCGGACACCCCGCCGTTGCGGCAGCGCATTCTCTGCGCGATCACCGGCGGCGGTCCGCGGCACGAGACGCGGGAAGAGATGCTGCGACGCGGCTTGAGCGATGGAGAATTGGTCGTGGATGTCGCGCCAGGATACCTGCTGCACGCGGGGCTGCCGTATTCGCGGTCGGACATGGCGATCATCCTCGACACCGATCTCTCCGACGTACCGGATCGCTATCGCGATGAAGAGCGTGCGCGCCAGCTTGTCGGTGTCGTCGCGGACGCCGTCGTCCGCGACGGGGTCGTCGTCGTGCCGGCGAAGGAATGGGAGCTTCAGGATTACGCGCGGGAGCGCGAGTGTCGCGTCGTGATCTTCGCTCCCGACGATGACATCACACGGCGTGATCAACGTGTGTCACGCGCGCAGGGGCTGGTGCGCGATGGCAGAATCGTGCTGGAATCCTTCGACCGAACCTGCGACGCCGGTGCCGTGCGCGAGGACGCCCCGGTGGCTGCGCAGGTCGCCGCGGCGCTGGCGATGTTCACCCTCGAGGAGCTTCACCCCGACACATGCCTCCCCGCGAAACGGTGACGCCTCGGGGGCGTGCGACCCGCGCACGCGATGGGGCCAACGGACGCGGCTCGCGCCGCGATGACCGCAAGGCGGGAGTCCTCATCCTGATCGGCGGGGCGGTGGATCCGGCGGGACCGGCGCTCGACGTCTTCCTGCGACTGAGTGGCGCCCGCGATGGAGCGAAAATCGTCGGCTTCACGACAGCTTCGACGGACCCCGTCGGCTCAGCGATCGAATGGAAGAACGCCTTCGCCACCGTCGGGGCGACGAACGTCGAATTCCCCATCATTGATCGACGACAACGCGCACAGGATCCGGAGCTCGCTCGGATGGTGCTCGAGGCGAGCGGAATCTTCCTCGGCGGCGGAGACCAGGTGCATCTGGTCGCGACGCTCTCCGGCTCTCGCGTGGGTCGGGCGATCAAGGAAGCGTTCACGGCCGGCGCCGTCGTCTGCGGGACGAGTGCCGGGGCCGCCGCGCTCTCCGACACCATGCTTGCCGGCGGCGAGACGGATGAGGAGGGTCAGGAAGTTCCGCTCTACCTGGGGCCGGGCTTCGGCTTGTTAGGCTTCTCGGCCCTGGTCGACACGCACTTCTCGAAGCGAGGGCGCCTGCAGCGCCTCTTTCGTCGCGTGGCCGAGAATCCCGAGCTGATGGGACTCGGGATCGATGAGGACACCGCGCTCATCGTCCGAGGTCACCTGGGCGAGGTCGTCGGTCGCGGTTCCGTGTACTTCGTGGACGGGCGCGGAGTTCGATTCGACAACGCCGAAGAGGCGGCCAAAGGCGCACCGCTCACGCTCAGCTATCTTCGCGTCGGGATCGTCGGCGCGGGATATCCGTTCGATCTGCGCGAGCGCGAGCTCGAGGTGCTGCTCCAGCGCGATGACGAGGAGACTCCCTCCGTGAAAGGCAGCGGTGTCGTCGACCGCTCCACCTAGCGCAGCCCTGTAATCAATCGTCGCGATTGACGTCCGGCGGCGTCGAACTTGCCCGACATGCGAGAACGGAACGACGACCAACATCGCGACCCATTGGGGCGGGGAGGGACACATGGAAATGGAGACGCTGCGGGACCTGTACATCGATGAGCTCAAGGATCTCTGGAGCGCCGAGAAGCAGTTGATCAAGGCGCTTCCGCGCATGGCCAAGGCGGCAACCCATCCGCAACTCGCGAAGGCGTTCACGAATCACCTTCGTCAAACAGAGCAGCAGATCACGCGACTCGAGCGCATCTTCGAGGAGCTCGATGAAAGCCCGCGCGGAAAGAAGTGCGTCGGGATGGAAGGGCTGATTCAGGAAGGCCAGGAGCTCATCAAGGAACGGCCGGACCCGGATGTGCTCGACGCGGGCCTGATCGCGAAGGCGCAGAGCGTCGAGCATTACGAGATCGCAGTGTACGGAACCGCGCGAACGTATGCTCGAATCCTGGGCCTCGAGCGCCAGGCGGGTCTGCTTCAGCAGACGCTCGACGAGGAGGGAGAAACGGACAAGCTGCTCACTCAGATCGCCGAGAGCTCGATCAATCTCGAAGCGGCGATCCCCGAGAACCCCGAGGAAGAGACCACGTCACGCCGTGGCGAACGCGAGGTGAGCCGACAGTCGTTCGTCGAGGGCGGGCGGGCGAGCTCGAGGGGTGCATCGAGTCGCAGCAGTCGTGGCCGGGCCTCGAGAAGCTCGGAATCGACGGCGAGGTAAGGGTATCGTCATGGCAGACGCTCCACGAAAGCCGGTCCGCAAGAAGCCGTTAGGCGATGTAGAGGTGCGTTCCGAAGCTACGCCCGCGGCCGATGGCCAGCAGACTCCCGACGATGAAGCGATTCGCGCCCGCGCGTACGAGCTGTATCTCGAGCGGGGCGACCGCCCGGGCGGCGAGGTCGAGGACTGGCTGGAGGCCGAGCAGGAAGTGAGGGGACGACAGCAGTAGTCGGAAGGAAGCGCCACGTCGACGGGCCGAGGACATTCGAGGGGGCAGTTGATTCCCGATCGAACGTCCTTGGCCCGTCGTCCTCGTTGGGGAGAGGGGACGCCGGAGGCACGTGGCCGCGCGGAACGCCCGTTGCATTAGGCGTCCGAGGCACCAACAAGGACGAACGCGTGTCACGGGCCTTTTTCGCGCTGTTGCTCAGCCTCAGTCTCTCAACCACGAGCATCGCTCAGAGCGATACGTCGGCCGTCGAGCGGGATCCTCTGTTTACTCGGAACGACCTGGCCTGGTCCGGCGCGCTCGTTCTCACCTCGGTCCTGCTCTTCCAGGTCGATGACAACATCGACCGCTGGATGCAGAAGGAGCACATCCAGGAAAGCGACTTCATTCGTCGCGGCGCCGAGATCGCGAATCTGGCGAAGGACGATCAGGTCATGCTCGCCGGCGCCCTGCTCTACCTCACGGGCCGCATCGCCAAGAAGCGAACTCTGGCCGACATGGCCTTCCACTCCACCGAAGCGGTCTTGCTCTCGTCGGTGTTCCTGACGCTGGTTCGGGGCTCCATCGGTCGCTCGCGACCGTACGTCACCCCGGATGATCCGACGAATTTCGATCTCTTCCAGGGATTCAAACAGTTCGAGTATCGATCGTTTCCGTCGATCCACGCGTCCGCGAACTTTGCGGTCGCCGCCGTCGTGCACGGCGAGATGTCGCGCCGTTGGCCCGGGCGCATGCGGTGGGTGCCGCCACTGCTCTACGCGACCGCCACGTTGCCGACGGTGAGCCGGCTCTACCTTCGCCGTCACTGGATGAGCGACCTCGTGCTGGGCGCTTTCGTGGGAATTCTGACCGGCCGGAAGATCGAGCAGTACCACCACACTCGCCCCGGCAACAAGGTCGACAAATTCTTCCTCGGCGCGTCGGTTGGCCCCGACGGCAGCGCCCGGCTCGTGCTCTTCGAAGCCAGGTTCTAGCGCACGGCAAACGAGGAACGAGGACGAAGGACCGAGGAATTCGATCCGAGGAAAACCCTCCAGACAAAATTCCTCAGTCCTTCGTCCTCATTCCTGTTAGAAGTCAGTTGCCCCTTCCCGCCCCAACGCGTCGTGAACGTGAGGTCCGCCCGCGCGGCGACCATCACCCTTCACGGAGAAACACCGAATGCGTCGCTCCACGCGATTTGCGCTCATCGCCATCGCCTCCGCCGGCCTCTGGGCGATGGGAAGCACGGCGCAGGCCCAAGGAAACAGCAGAGGAAATGGAAAGCCGGCCTCCGGCGCCCCGAACAAGCAGAAGGTCAAGTATGTCTCCACGAACGATGCGATCATCGTCGCGCGCGAGATCCTCGTCAAGCACGGCTATGAAGTCGTGCGAGTGGACATCGTCGAGGATACCCGGGTGATCTACTACCGCCTCGGCAACCGCGGGCGCGGCAGAGGAAAGGGACGTCTTCAGAAGATCGTCGTGCGCCGCGAGCCCGAGCGCATCGTCTTCATTGATGCGCCCAGGCCGGTGCTCGTAGACATCAACGTGCGACTGGGCTTCTAGGAGAATGCGGAATGCGGAATCCGGAGCTATCCGGATTCCGCATCCCGCATTCGTCTCTCCCCCTCACGCCGCTTTCTCGAGGGGTGCGGTGCAGTGCGCGCAGCGAGTCGCGCGAGCGTCGATCGTTGATCGGCAGTAGGGGCACTCGCGTGTCGCCGGCTTCTCCGGAGCCGGCGCTGGCCGGATGAACGCCTTGCTGATTCGCCAGACGACGAACGCGATGATCAGGAAGTCGATGATCGCCCCCATCAAATCACCGATCAGAAAGGTCACCGGGCCGACATCGAGCGTGTAGGCACGCCAGTCCCCCGCTGGCATCACCGCCCCGATGATTGGCATGAGAATG
>DASRHU010000023.1:0-16283 GCA_035650335.1 Gemmatimonadaceae bacterium
GGCGAGTTGTTGAGAGAGAGCGCGGCGCGTTAGCCCGGGGCCAGATCCGCGCACGACCTCACGATCGATCCACAGTTGCGGCACAGCAGCTTGCACTGCATCCAGACGACGTCCACCGAGCCGCAAACGTCGCAGATGTCCTCGGGCTCCGGTGGCGGCTCGTCAGGCGTGGGGTCGCTCATCGAACCGCCGTCGCCCACCAGAGTCCCACGGCGATGCTTGCCACCGCCGCGAGCGAGGCGGTCAGGCGCATCAATGCCAGCGAGCGGTGCGCTGCGCGCCGCGCGGCCCACCCGGCGGCTGCGCCGAAGAGCGCCATGGCCACGGTGGTTCCCACGCCGAAGGTCAGCAGGTACGCGAACGCGAGCGGCGCGGACTCGGTGGCGGCGAGCGGCAGAGCGATCACGAGCGCTCCGGTTCCCGCGAGCCCGTGCAGCGCACCCATGCCGAGTGCGGCATGATGGGCGTGATCGTGCTCAGCGGACCGGCGGTGGGAATGCAGATGCCAGTGTGCAACGCCGTCGTGCTGGTGCACGTGCCCGTGAATGCGCATCGCTCGCGCGAAAGCGAAAACGCCGAGCGCGATGAGCGTGACGCCGACGAGCCGCTCGACGACGGGCGCGAAGTGTTGTGGGAAACGCCACCCGGTGAGCACCAGCGCGCCACCCACCAGCATGATGACGATGGAGTGTCCGATCCCCCACCGTGCACCGATCGCCAGCGCCCGCCCCCACCGCGGCCCGCGGCTCACGAACAGCCCCACCGCCGCGAGGTGATCGGGCGCGAAGGAGTGCGCGGCACCGAGGAGGAGGGCGGTGGCGATCAGACCCAAGGGTGTCGAGGTGGTCAAAGCCAAGGTCGTCAAGGTCGTCGAGGGTGTCGAGGTGTTCTTCGGATCACCGCGAGATCACTGCTCGTTGATTCACCTCGATTACCTGGACGACCTCGACGACCTGGACGACCTCTGCCTCGACACCCTTGACCACCTCAACACCCTTCGAGTTCACGCCGGATCGAACTCCAGCGCCACATCCATCGATGGCGCCGAGTGGGTGAGCGCGCCGACGGAGATCCAGTCGACGCCGGTCATCGCGATGGCGCGAACGGTCTCGAGGGTGACCCCGCCCGACGCCTCGACGATCGCCCGGCCGTTGACGAGCTGCACGCATTCCCGAATCGTCGTAACGTGCATGTTGTCGAGCATCACGATGTCCGCGCCGGCCTTGACCGCGGCCTCCACCTGCTCCGGCCGTTCGCACTCCACCTCGACGCGCATGCCCGCCGGCGCCTTCTCCCGCGCGCGCCGGATGGCGAGCGCGATGTCGCCGTCGACCGCGGCGAGATGGTTGTCCTTGATGAGAACGCCGGTCGCGAGGTCCATGCGATGGTTGAGTCCGCCCCCGGCGCGAACCGCGTACTTCTCGAGCTTTCGCCATCCCGGGGTCGTCTTTCGCGTATCGACGATGCGCACCTTCGTCCCCCGCACCGCGTCCACATACTTCGCCGTCAGGGTCGCGATGCCGGACAACCGGCCGACGAAGTTCAGGGCAACGCGCTCGGCGGAGAGAATCTCCCGCGCATGGCCGGTGACGAAGAGGACGGGGTGGTGAGCGTCCACGCGAATGCCGTCCTCGACATCGATGCGTATCGAGACCTTGGGATCGACGAGCCGAAACGCCTCGAGCGCGAGTGGGATCCCGGCGATGACGCCGAACTGCCGGGCGACCAGGGTGCCGCGCGCGCGGCGGTTCGATAACACCGTCGCGATGGTCGTGACATCGTTGTACGCACCGTCCTCGAGCAGCGCGCGATGCACGACCTTTTCCACCTGCGGGCGCGTGAGCGGGAACAGGAGCTCGTCAGGCATTTGCACGGGCGTCACGGCAAGCGGGGTGACGCGGCGCGGCGGCAGGGCGCGGTCGGACGGCTCTTGATTCATCATGTCATTCGCCCGGATCGTCCTCGCCGGGCAGCAGGGGCGTGGGGACCGGGCCCCCGATCGAAACCATGCGCTCGATCGCCTGGTACGCACGCGCCGCGACGTCCGCGGGAACGGTGATGTGGTGGGTGAGCGTCTCCAGCGACTGGAGCACCTTCGGCAGTGTGGTGACCTTCATGTACGCGCAGCTCGCGCGCTCGTTCGCCGCGTAGAATTTTTTCTGCGGATTCTCCTTTCGGAGGCGATGCAGAATCCCGACCTCGGTCGCGACGATGAACTCGGGGGCGGGCGATTGCGCCGGCCGCCGGATCATCCCTTCCGTGGACAGGATGTGGACGCCGTCGGTCTCCACATCCCCTGCCGACATCGCTTCGAGCACGCTCGTCGAGCAGCCGCACTCCGGATGGATGAGGAACTCCGCCTCCGGATGCATCGAGCGCTGGCGGCGGATGTTCTCCGGACTGATCCCGGCATGCACGTGACACTCGCCCATCCAGACGTGCATGTTCTCGCGCCCCGTGACGCGTCGCACGTGCGCGCCGAGAAAGAGGTCGGGTAGAAAGAGGATTTCGCGGTCCGCCGGAATCGAGTTCACGACCTCGACCGCGTTGCCGGACGTGCAGCAATAATCGGACTCCGCCTTCACCTCCGCCGTCGTGTTGACGTACGAGACGACGATCGCGCCAGGGTGCTCGGCCTTCCAGGCGCGCAGCTGGTCGGCATCGATGGTGGACGCGAGCGAGCAGCCGGCGGCGAGGTCCGGGAGGAGGACGATCTTCTCCGGCGAGAGGATGGCGGCGGTCTCCGCCATGAAGTGCACGCCGCAGAAGACGATGACATCGGCGGACGTGCGCGCGGCCTCCCGCGAAAGCCCGAGCGAGTCGCCAACGAAATCGGCGACGTCCTGAACCTCCGGCCGCTCGTAATTGTGAGCGAGAATCACCGCGTTGCGTTCCCTGGCCATGGAACGGATCGCGGCTTGTAAATCGTGACTCATGGGAGGAGCGTACCCGGGGCGAGAGCGCTCGGCAAGGAGAGAGAGCGGGCCAGGGGCCAAGGGCCAGGGGCCAAGGGGAGGGTGAAGGGTTTACGGTAGCTCTGCAATCCTTGACCCTCCCCCTGGCCCCTGGCCCTTGGCCCGCTCTCAAGGCACCGCGTCACCAGAGAATGTGCTTCCCCGTCCAGGCGCGCCTCGCCTTCGGAAAGTCCCCCCGGTAATGGCCACCCCGCGATTCGTCGCGCATCAACGCCGACTGCGCGATGAGGCGGGCACACTGCACGAGGTTGAGCTCCTCGGTCGCTCCCTGTGGGAGACGCGATTCGATCGACGCGAGATCGTCGAGGCAGGTCCGAAGCCCACCCTCGTCACGGTGGATCGCCGCATGCTCCCACATCGTGCGCCGCACGTCATCCGCGGCCACCTGCGCCGCGCCGCGGTCGAGCAGCGGCGGCACCTCCCAGGACCCCGGGCTCGGCGCGCGCTGAAGACGCTCCACCTCGTGAAGATCGCGCGCCACTCGTTCCGCGAAGACCAGTCCCTCGAGCAGCGAATTCGAGGCGAGCCGATTCGCCCCATGAACGCCGGTGCTCGACACTTCGCCGCACGCGTAGAGCCGCTTCATGCTCGTGCGTCCGGCGAGATCGGTGACGATCCCTCCCATCATGTAGTGGGCGGCGGGCGTCACCGGGATGAGGTCACGGCGCGGGTCGATACCGCGGGCCTGGCACAGCGCGAAAATGCCGGGGAAGCGCTCCACGAACCGCTCCCCGAGCTTCGTCGCGTCGAGGAATACACGGCGCGGTTTCCCGCCCGCGCGTGACGGCCTTTGCTCGCGAAAGATTTCACGCGCGACGACATCGCGTGGCGCGAGCTCGGCGAGCCGGTGCCGCCCTTTCATGAACCGCTCGCCGCGATCGTTGCGCAGAATCGCCCCCTCTCCGCGAACCGCCTCGGAGATGAGGGCGAGGGGATTCTCGGGAGTATCCAGCGCCGTCGGGTGAAACTGCACGAACTCCATGTCGACCAGACGCACGCCGGCTCGCCACGCGATCGCGTAACCGTCGCCCGTGGCGACGACAGGATTGGTCGTGTAGCGATAGACCTGTCCGCATCCTCCGGTGGCGAGGACGGTTCCGTCGGAGACGATCTCCACCGGCTTCCCCGCGACGCTCGCGCGGACTCCAATGCACTCGCCCCGACGCACGATCAGATCGAGGACTCGAGCGGCTTCGATAACGTTGACTCGGTCGCTGGCGCTCACGCGCTCGATCAGCGTGCGGGCGACCTCGGCCCCCGTCTGGTCGCCGTGCGCGTGAACGATGCGATTGCGCGAGTGCGCCGCTTCGCGCCCAAGCTTGAAACGACCACCGGGAGCGAGATCGAACCGCGCACCCGCCGCGAACAGCTGCTGCACGCGCGCCGGACCCTCTTCGACCAGGACCTCGACGGCCGCCCTGTCGCAGAGGGCCGCGCCGGCGGCGAGCGTATCGCGTCGGTGCAGCGCGGGCGAATCGCCAGCGCCCAGTGCGGCGGCGATGCCGCCCTGCGCGTAGGCGGTGGCGCTATCGAAGAGCGAGCGCTTGGTGAGGAGGGTGACGTCACCCTCCTCAGCGGCGCGCCAGGCGGTGTGGAGGCCGGCCACGCCACTCCCGACGACGAGGAAGCGGGTGCGGACACGTTCCGTCATGCCTTACTGCCTGAGGGTAGAGGGATGAGATCGAGGGAGTGAGGGAAGAGTTAACGAGGTAAGAGCCACTTCAGGGAAGGGGGAAGCGGGAAGTGGGAAGAGGGGACGGGCACCCAATACCCGCCGGCCCACCCCGGCCCGTTATCGCGATGATGGCACAACACCCTCTTCCCTCTTCCCGCTTCCCGCTCCCCTTGGGTGGCTCCGCCCTCTTCCCCGCTGTTGCTCTTCCCTCTCCCCTCGACCAAGGAGCACATTTTACCCCCTTATGTCCCGCCTTTTCATTCTCATCGTCGTCCTCCTCGTCGCGCACATTGCTCTGCTCTTCGTCCAGCCTCGTGGCGCCGCCGCTGAGGGTGACGGTGCAGGCGTGGACGTCGGCATTGTCTTCGACGTCGGCGGACGCGGCGACAAGTCCTTCAACGATGGGGCCTACAAGGGCGCCGACTCCGCCAAGGCGGTGCTCGGTGCCGACATCCGCTTCATCGAGCCCGGTGAAGGCAGCGATCGTGAGGCGGGACTCCGCCTGCTCGCCGCGCAAGCAATGGACCTCGTCATCGGCGTCGGCTTCATCTTCACCGACGACCTCACCGATCTCGCCGTCGAATATCCCGAGGTCAAGTTCGCCGGAGTCGACTACGCGGTGACCGTCGACGCACAGGGGAACGCCGTCCAGCCACCAACAAACCTCGCCGCCCTGAAGTTCCGCGAGGAGGAAGGCTCGTTCCTGGTCGGCGCGATCGCGGTGCTCGCCGGCGGGTCGAAGCGCATTGGCTTCGTGGGCGGGATGGACATTCCCCTCATTCACAAGTTCGAGGCCGGGTTCCGGGCCGGCGTTAGGCACGTGTGCCCGGATTGCACGGTGATCGCGCAGTACGCGGGCGTAACCCCCGAGGCATTCCGGAATCCTGGAAAGGGCAAGGAGCTGGCGCTCAGCCAGTACCAGTCGGGCGTGAACGTGATCTTTCATGCGTCGGGATCGACCGGGCTCGGCGTGTTCGAGGCCGCACGACAGACGGGAAAGTACGCCATCGGCGTGGATGCCGACCAATACGCCGAGGCGCCCGGCCACATCATGACGTCGATGGTGAAGGGCGTCGATGCGGTCACGTTCGACGCGATCCGTCGCGTGCGAGAAGGCACGTTTCAGGGCGGGATTTACTCGTATGGGCTGAAGGAAGGCGGCGTTGGGTACATCTACGACCAGAACAACCGCGACCTGATCCCCGCCGACGTGATCGCGCGCGTCGAGCAGCTCAAGGAGGAGATCATCGCGGGGCGGATTCGAGTGCCGAGCACGCGATGACCGCGTCGCTGCCCGCCATTCGAATGAATGGCATCCAGAAGTCGTTCGGTCCTGTCCGCGCCAACCGCGGCGCCCGGCTCGAGGTCGGCACACGCGAGATTCACGCGCTCGTCGGGGAAAACGGAGCGGGCAAATCCACGCTGATGCGCATCCTCGCCGGCCTCTACGCCCCCGACGCCGGAACCGTCGAGGTCGGGACCCCGAGCGGCGATCTGCGAGACGTCACGGGCTGGTCCACCGCCGACGCGATCAAGGCGGGCGTCGGCATGGTGCATCAGCATTTCATGCTCGTTCGCACCCTCACCGTGGCCGAGAACGTAGTGCTTGGCCGCGAGCCGGTGCGCGGCGCAATGCTCGACATCGCCCGCGCCATCACCGACGTGAAGCGCATCGGCGACCAGTACGGCCTGCGCGTGGACCCCGCGAGACTCGTCGGCGATTTGTCCGTGGGTGAGGCGCAGCGGGTCGAGATCCTGAAGACGCTGTTTCGCGGCGCCCGCATTCTCATCCTCGATGAGCCGACCGCGGTGCTCTCCCCGCTCGAGGTGAAGGAGCTCTGGGGCGTGCTGCGTCGCCTGCGTGATGACGGCGCGACGATCGTGCTCATCACCCACAAGCTCGATGAGGTCATGGACGTCTCCGATGCCATCACGGTGATGCGGCAGGGGGAGACGGTCGCGCGCATGGAGACGGGGGCGGCGACGCCGGAGGCGATCGCCCGCGCAATGGTGGGACGTGACGTGGCTCTCGTCACAATGAGGAACGAGGACGAAGGACCGAGGACTTCATTGGAAGAAACCCCTCGGTCCCCCGGTCCTCGTTCCTCATTGTCCGTCAGCTCCCTCGTGGTCACCAATCGCGGTCGCCGCGCGGTGGACGGCGTCTCGTTCGACATCGCCGCCGGGGAGATCCTCGGCATCGCCGGCGTCGAAGGGAATGGGCAGACCGAGCTGATCGAAGCCATCGCCGGTCTGCGCCCGGTGGCGTCGGGGACGATCGCGCTCGGCGGGCGCGACGTGACGCACGCATCGGTCCGTGAGCGCACGGAGGCTGGTCTCGCTCACATCCCGGAGGACCGTCACCGTCGCGGGCTCATCCTCGAGTATTCCGTCGCGGACAATCTCATTCTCGGCGACCAGCACCACTACGCGACGGGAGCGCGGCACGCCTGGGCTCTCGACGGCCGCCGCATCGAGGCGAACGCGAACGACGAGATTCAACGGTTCGACATCCGCCCACCCGATGCCGAGCTGCCCGCCCGCGCGCTCTCGGGCGGAAATCAGCAGAAGGTCGTGATCGCGCGCGAGATGGGTGGGACGTACGACGTTCTCCTCGCATCGCAACCGACACGCGGTGTCGATGTCGGCGCCATCGAGTTCATCCACGCACAGCTGCGGGCGGCTCGTGAGGCGGGGAAAGCCATCCTGCTCGTCTCCGCGGAGCTGTCCGAGATCCTGGCGCTGGCGGATCGGGTGGCGGTGATGTACGGCGGGAGAATCGTCGCGACGCTGCCGCGCCGCGAGGCGTCCGAGGAACGGCTCGGCCCGCTGATGACTGGCGCTACCGACACGACGAGACCAGCCGCGTGACGACGATCGCCGCGCGCCAGCGAGTGGAGGAGGCGCTGCTCCCGCCACTCGTCGCGCTTCTCGTCGCGCTGGTCGTCGGAGACATCCTCATCCTGCTCGTTGGGCAGTCTCCGGGCGCGGTCTACCGCCTGATGTTGAGCGGAACGTGGGGTAACTGGTACGGATTCGGGCAGGTGCTCTACAAGGCGACGACGCTCCTGTGTACCGGTCTCGCCGTCGCGCTCGCGCTGCGTGCGGGGCTATTCAACATTGGCGGCGAGGGGCAGCTGGCCGCCGGTGGATTCGCGGCGGCGGTGGTGGGTCTCGTGCTTCCGGCGGGAACGCCGGGCATTCTCGCCATTCCGTTGTGCATTGGCGCCGCGCTCGCCGCCGGCGGGCTCGTCGGTGCGGTACCGGGCGTGATGAAGGCTCGCTTCGGCGCGCACGAGGTGATCGTGACGATCATGCTCAACTTCATCGTGCTCGCGTTTCTCAACTGGATCGTCGCGTCGCATCTCCACGTCCCCGAGACGCTGCACACGCCCGAGATGCGGGCAGGCACGCTGCCTCGCCTGATGGACTGGATCTCGCCGTTTCACGGCTCGGCGGCGAATGCATCACTGTTCATCGCCATCGCGGCGGCGGTGATCGTAGGCTGGATGCTGTTTCGAACGCGCGGCGGGTTCGAGCTGCGCGCGGCCGGCCTACAGCCCGATGCGGCGGAGTATGGCGGCGTACGGGTCGGCAGGGTGTGGATCAAGGCATTCATGATCTCGGGCGCGCTCGCCGGACTTGGCGGCATCAACTACACGCTCGGCTACAAGCACTACTACGAGGAGGGCTTCAGTGGCGGCGCCGGGTTCCTTGGGATCGCCGTCGCGCTCGTCGGCCGCAATCACCCACTCGGTGTCGTCATCGCCGCGTTTCTCTTCGCGACGCTGTCGCAGGGCGGGCTCGCGATTCACGCGCTGGTGCCGAAGCAGATGGTGGAAGTGCTGCAAGGCGTCGTGATTCTGGCCGTCGCGGCCGCCGTGCCCGAGGTCCGCCGTCTCGTCCAGGGTGTGCGCGCAGGAGCGGCGCGATGAGCGAGATCGTCGCCTTCGTCGCGCAGACCATCCGGATCGCGATCCCGTACCTGTTCGCGGCGTCCGGAGGCGTCGTCGCGGAGCGTGCCGGTGTGGTCAGCCTGACGCTCGAGGGCTTCATGCTGACGGGAGCGTTCGCGGCCACGCTCGGGAGCTACTACAGCGGGAGTCCCTGGATCGGGGTTCTCTGTGGAATTGGCGGCGGCTTGGTGTTCGGGCTCATCCACGCCGTGGCATCGATCCGCTATCGGGCGGACCAGATCGTCACCGGCATCGCGATCAATCTGCTGGCGGTGGGATTGACGCGCTTCTTCCTGCTGATGGCGTTCGACAGCTCATCGAACTCACCGCGCGTCGCCGGGTTCGGCGTCACCGGCGATGGGGGCGCGCTCACCGGCGCGCTGTTGCGGAATCCGCTCGTCTGGTTCGGCCTGCTGAGCATTCCGCTCGTCGCCTGGCTGGTGCACTACACGCCGTTCGGGCTTCGGGTTCGCGCGGTCGGTGAGCATCCCGTGGCGGCGGAAACGCTCGGCGTCCCCGTTCGACGTGTTCGCTACTTCGCCGTCGCACTCTCGGGGATCCTCGCCGGGCTCGGCGGCGTTTACCTGGCGCTCGACCAGCACCAGTTCACCGATTCCATGACGGCCGGACGCGGGTTCATCGCGCTGGCAGCCATCATCTTCGGACGGTGGGAGCCGGTGCGGGCCGGCATCGCCTGCCTGCTCTTCGCCGCCGCCGAGACGTTGCAGATCCAGCTTCAAGGGATGCAGGGCATTCCCAGCCAGTTCGTGCAGATGATTCCGTACGTCCTCACGATCGTCGCGGTCGGTGGATTCGTGGCGCGGTCAACACCGCCGGCGGCGTTAGGGAAGGGTGATGCCTAACGCGGGCGAGGGCGATCGACGGCGGTCTACGGCGATCGACGGGCGCTCCATGCCGCGGTCGCGGTCCGGCCGCCCGTTGACCGCCTTCGAGCGCCCCCGATCGCCCTCGATCCCCTGGTCGTGAAGCTTCCCTCCGCCATCCCCGCCAACCTCGCCGTGCTCATGCTGGCGGCGTTCATGGACATGGTTGGCGTCCTCATGCTCCTGCCGCTCCTCCCGTTCTATGCGAAGGAGCTGGGAGCCAACGGCTACGTGATGGCGTGGCTCGGATCTTCGTTCCTCATCGCGCAGCTCGTGAGCGCGCCGTTATGGGGACGTGTCTCCGACCGCTATGGGCGCAAGCCCGCCCTCATCAGCGGACTGGCCGCATCGGCGATCGCCTACGTGGTGTTCGCGTACGCGGACTCGCTCTGGCTGCTGTTCGCGTCGCGCATCATCCAGGGTGCGGGCGGGGGGACGGTCGGCGTCATCCAGGCGTATGTCTCCGACGTCGTCGAGCCGAAGAATCGCGCGAAGGGGCTTGGATGGCTGTCGGCGGCAACGAACGTCGGCGTCATGCTCGGCCCGTTGCTCGGCTCGGCGGCCTCCACCTGGGGGCGCCACGCACCGGGGCTGATCGCGGCCGTGTTGTGCCTGGTGAACATCGCGTTCGCCATGCGCTTCCTCGGCGAGTCGCATGGAGCGGCGGGAAAGGCGAAGGCGCGTCGCGAACGGTGGGCTACGGTGAAGGCCGTGTGGCGGATTGCGCCCATCTGGCCCGTGACCCTGATCACCCGCCTAACGCTCGGGAAGGAGGGCGCAGCCGCGCTCTCCCATCCCAACCCGGACTTCGCGAAGCGATTCATCTGGGTGTACGCCATCGCCATCGGGGCGTTCTACGGGCTGACGCTGTCCGGCGTGATGCCGTTCTTTCTCATGGAGCGGCACGGCGTGACGGAGAAGACGATCGGCTCCTTCTTCACCTACCTGGGCGTGCTCAACGTCGTCTTCCGCATTGGTCTGCTGGGCCGCGTCATCGACCGCGTTGGCGAGGCGCGGGCGACGCGCATGGGAATCGTCTCGTTGACGTTAGGCTTCCTGGCGATGCCGCTGACACATTCCATCGCGACGCTGGCGCTCGCCACGGCGCTTCTCCCGCTCGGCGCGACGCTGCTCTTCCCCTGCGTCACGGCCATGCTCTCCCAGGTCGTTGGAGATCATGAGCGCGGATTGTACATGGGTCTTCAGCAGACGGTGGGCAACATCACCCGCGTGCTCTACGCGCTCTTCGCCGGCACGGCGTGGGACATTGCGCACGCTCGACTCGGCGAGGCAGGGTCGTTCATTCCTTTCCTGACCTCGGCCATCCTCGTCTCGATGACGGCGCTTCTCGCGGTGCGTGTCCCGGAGGCGGCGAAGGAAGAGGCGGTCGTCAAGTAGGCCGAATGAGGAACGATGAATGAGGACCGAGGAATTCGATTGGGTAAAGCCCGGTCAATCGAATTCCTCGGTCCTCGTTCATCGTTCCTCATTCGTCATTCGACATTCCTCATTCGTCATTCGTCACCACTCATGGTGTGACGATGATCTTCACCGAATCCGCCTTTCCCTCGCTGATCGCGCGGACGAGCGACGACCCAATCTCTGACGCGGTGATCAGCCCCGTCGATGTCACGGTGACTCGAGTGGCGGCCGAGCTGGACCAGGCGATGGCGCGGCCCTCGAGCTCGTTACCAGAGGCGTCGAGCACGAGGGCCACGAGCTGCATCGACTGAGTGCGCGGAAGGGCGATGCTGTCGGGTGCAATGATGACCCGCGCCACCGGCGTTCCCGAATTCCCGGGCCCCAACGGCGCGTCGCTGCATGCCGTGAAGAAGACGGCGGCGACGGCGGCCCACGTACGAATCAACAGAGCCGCGACTCGCGGGTGATCAACCGCACGCCGCGCTGATACGTGAAGTAGGCGTATGCCCACTGGAGCAATACGCTCAGCCGGTTGCGGAATCCGACGAGATACATGATGTGCACGAGCAGCCAGAACCACCATGCGAGCCGTCCGGTGACGTGGAACTTGCCGAAGTCGGCGATCGCCTTGTAGCGGCCGATCGTGGCAAGATCTCCCTTGTTGCGATACCGGAATGATACCCGCGGCTCGCCGCGAAGATCGCGGTGAATGTTCCGTGCGGCAGAGGCGCCCATCTGGATGGCGGCCGGCGCCACCGCCGGAACCTGCCTGCCGCCCTGCCTGACGATGGCCAGATCTCCAATGACGAATAGCTCCGGATGACCCGGCAGCGAGAGGTCGGGATTCACATCGAGACGTCCCGCGCGATCCACGCGAGAGCCGAGCGAGCGACCGATGGGTGAGGCTTCGTTGCCCGCGGCCCAGAAGACCGTGCGCGTCGGGATGCGCTCGTCCCCCACCCACACCGCATCGGGCTCGATCCGTGTGACGAGCGCATTGACGCGCACCTCGACGCCGAGGTCGAGAAGATCCTGGTGCGCCTGCCCCGAGAGCGATTCGGGAAACGAGGGGAGCACGCGCGGACCACCCTCGAGCAATACGACGCGTGTCCTGCTCGTGTCGATGCGACGAAAGTCCTTGCGCATTCCGCGGGCGACTTCCTGCATCACGCCGGCGAGCTCCACGCCTGTCGGCCCCCCACCCACGAGCACGAACGTCTGGAGCGCGAGGCGCTCGTCAGGATCATCGGTACGCTCGGCGGCCTCGAAGGCGAGGAGGAATCGCCGCCGCATCTCGAGTGCATCCTCGAGGCTCTTGAGCCCGGGCGCACGCGCCTCCCATTCGGAGTGGCCGAAGTACGAATGGCGGGCACCGGTCGCCACGATGAGATAATCGTACGCGATCTCTCCGCCTCCATTCGCGACGCGAACCACGTGGCGTTCAGGATCGACGGCCGTGACCTCTTCCATGAGCACCGTGGCGTTGCGCTGATGCCGCAGCATCCAGCGGATGGGCGACGCGATGTCACTCGGCGCCAGGCCGGCGGTGGCGACCTGGTAGAGGAGTGGCTGGAAGACGTGGTGATTGGTGCGATCGATCAGCGTGACACGCACCGGCGCAGTGCGGAGCTTCCGAGCGGCTTCGGCTCCTCCGAATCCGCCGCCAAGGATGACGACGTGTGGGCGATGGGTCGCTGGGTGCGCGGAGTGAGCGGTCGCGCGCCCAGCACTTTCCGCGCTGTGGACGCCTTCTCCCTGGCTATCGTCCTGGCTCACTCTCGATTACCGCGCGCGCGATGTCGACCATTGGCTCCCCGCGGTCCTGACTCGAGCGCTGGAGGATGCGATACGCCTCTTGCTCCGACGACCCCGTCCGTCGCATGAGAATCCCCTTGGCGCGCTCGATGATTTTCCGGTTCTCGAGCGCCTGCTTGGCGTCGATAGCGGCGCGTCGTGCGTGCGTGAGCTCGCGGGCGCGCCGCGCGGCCAGCCGTACGGTGGAGTCGATGACGGGCGGAGGCGCTGGTTTGCGGAGAAACGCGATCGCCGCCGTGGCGTCGACGTCGCGGTCGGTCAGGGTGAGTGCGCCGTCGCCGGTAAACAGCACGACAGCGGCGGAATCCACCTCGTGCGCGATCGCTTCGGCTGCTTCGATTCCGGATCGTCCCGGCATGTGGACGTCGAGGAGCACGACGTCCGGGTGTGCCTCACGAGCCCTGACGATTGCCTGCTCCCCCGTTCCCACCTCCGCGACCACGTCATGCCCCAGATCGCGCAACACATCGACGAGCAGCGCCCGAGCATTCTCATCATCCTCCGCGACGAGGACGCGGATCGAAGCGGTCGTATCGGGCGGGCGGATGACTGGCTCAGGTGACACGAGGCGACCCTCAGGTAGCGCCAACGCCGACGAGGGCGATCAGCTCGGCGGGCGGCACGGGTTTGCGCAGCACGAAATCGGCTTCGGTGGGGCCCTCGCGGTTTCCCTCCCATCCGGTCACGACCCCAATCCGCATGCGCGGGCAGAGCACCCGCGCCTTTCGCACGAGGTCCCATCCGCTTCCATCAGGAAGCCCAATGTCACTGATGAGGACCTCGAACGGGTCGGCGGCCGCCGCCTCGAGGCGCGAGAGACCCTCGCCGTACGTGGCGACCGACTCCACCTCGTGGCCGTGCGACTGGAGCACCATTCGGAAGAACTCGCGACCGGCCTCGTTGTCTTCCACCAGCAATATGCGACGCCGCGACCGCGGCGGTGGAACACTTGCCGGCGTGTCCCGCATCGTCACGGACTGCGTCCGGAAGCGAAGGCGCACCATGGCGCCGGCGCCCGGCTCGCTGACGATCTCCGCCGATCCGCGGTGGCGCCGCATGATGCCGTATACTTCGGCGAGACCAAGTCCGCTGCCCGTGGCTTCCTTGGTGCTGAAGAACGGCTCGAACGCATGCTCGCGGACGTGCTCCGTCATTCCCACGCCCGTGTCGCTCACCTCGACGACGGAATCGACGCCATCCGTCCGCGTCTCGATGGTGATCGCCCCGCCCGCTGCAGTCGCATCCAGCGCGTTGTTGATCAGGTTCATGATTGCCGCACGCACTTCGCCGGCAACGCCGACGGCGGGCGCCGACGCCAGGCGAAGCTCCAGACGAATGGGGCCGCCAGCCTGACGCTCCGCCCAGAGCGATCGCATCATGGCCACGACCTCGCTCGCCAGCGTTCCCAGATCGAGCTGCGCCTGCGTGCCTTCGTCGATCGGGTCCTGCCGGATGAACCGCCCAACCCGTGCGGAAGTTGCAGCTCCTGTCTCCGCCGCCTTGGCGATGCGTGCGGCGTATTCCCGCACCGCGTTAGGGTCATCGGCGTGGCGATCGAGAAGGTACGCGGCCGCCATGATCGGATTGAGCGCGTTATTGACATCGTGCATGACGCCGGCCGCCAGCTGACCAATCGCCGCCAGCCTCCGCTCGTGCGCGTGCCGCTCCTGGATCGCGAGCAGCTCGGCGGTCCGTTCGGCGACCATGCGCTCGAGCCGCTCCGTCTCGGTCGAGGCGCGCGCGTACAGCTGGTCGATCTGCCGGGCCTTCTCCTCGAGCTCGCGCACGAGGGCGAGACGATCGGTCACATCACGGATGACGGTGACGGCGCCCCGCACCTCCCCAATGTCGTCGTGCAGCGGATTCGCGCTGACCTCGATGACGCGAGGCCCTGACGAAGCGCGGATGACGCGCAGCACTTCCGAGCGCACGGCCTCGCCCCGGAGCGCGCGATACGTAGGGTGATGCTCGAGCTTCACCGGCACGTCGTCGAGGGTGCGCGGCTGCTCGCATTCGATCTGGGCAGCCAGTGTAGCCGAGGCGCCAAGCGCGCAGTCCTTGATCGCCTGGGCGTTGGCGCGGACGACGTTCCCGTGGACGTCATACACCCGCACCGCATCGGGGATGACGCCGAAGATCGACGTGAGCTGCCCGACGAGATGCGCGAGGTCCTCGCGAAGCTGCTCGCGCTCGGTGACGTCCACCGCCGCGAACACGAGCTCCTGGGGCGGCAAATCCTCACCGAGCGGGCGGATCGCCGCTTCGAGCACGCGGATCCGGTCTCCTCGCCTCACCGTGAGGCGCAGAGGGCTGTGGATCTTCCCCTGGATGGCGTCGGCAACGGCCTCGCGCAGGTCACCGTCGGCATTGGGGAATGCCTGGCGAAGCGGTGCCCCCGGCAGCGCGCCGGCGGCGATGCCGGTCAGCTCGACGAAGCGGCGGTTGGTGAGCACCAGTCTCGCCGTCGCCGCCTCGAGCACGGCGAGCGGCGCGGGAACCGCGTCGAGGAGCGCCTCCAGCCTCGCGAGTCGCCCCTGATACGTGTCATCCCTGCCTATCGAGAGCTCACCAGCCATATGGCCTCGGTTCGTCGTCCGCCGCGTCAGGGCTCAATCTAGGTGGAAGCGTTCGCGCGGGCGAGCGCCGTTGCAGACATCGTGCGTGACTCGTCCACCAGCGCATGCACTCACCCCCCCAATCTTCAGCCCGGTTCGACCCGTTCGCGGTCGCCGCCGCCATCGCGATCGCGGTCCTCGCCTTTTTGCCATTGGCGAACTGGATCGCCGGCGGGCACCAGGCGAGCTGGTACGCACCAGTGGCCTCGACCTGGATGACCGGCAGCGCGCTGGCGGTCGGGATCGGACTCATCCTGGCGATCGCGTCGCGGCGCATCCCTCTGCTCTGGCGGGAGGGGATGGGAACGCACGTCGCCACGGCGCTCGACAGTCGCTTCGTGCTGATGCTCGCGGCGATCGCGGTGCTGGGCGTCATCGTCTACGCCGTCATCGCGCACCTCGTCTTCGATGCGCGCCCGCTGCTGATCGACGAAATCTTCCAGGTGTGGCAAGCGCGAGTCTTCGGCGAAGGGCGCTTGACGGAGCCCGTCGCCTCGCATCCCGAATTCTTCAGCGGGATGCATCTGGTCGAGACACAGGGGAGAGCGTTCTCGCATTTTCCGCCCGGCCACTCGGCCATGCTCGCCGTCGGCGAGGTGCTCGGCGTGCCGTGGATCATCGTGCCGATCGCGGGGGGAGTCGCCGTCGTCGCGTTCGGCGCCTATCTGCGAATCGCGGAGCCTCGGCAAACGGTGCGGGTAGCGACGCTCGTGCTCTTCGCGCTCGCGCCGTTCGTCGCGTTCATGTCGGCGACGTACATGAATCACGCGACCGCGCTGATGTGGCTCATGGTCGCCATCGCCGCGCTCGCGCACACCGTGAGGGACGATGGCACGCATCCCGTCGCCGCACTGGTGCTCGGGCTCGCGCTCGGCATCGCGGCGATGATCCGCCCGATCGACGCGGTATCGTTCGCGCTTCCGGCGGCGGTGTGGCTCCTC
>DASRHU010000024.1:0-46513 GCA_035650335.1 Gemmatimonadaceae bacterium
CGACGCCAGATGCAGATCGTGTTTCAGGATCCGTTTTCATCGCTCAATCCGCGCATGACCGTCGGGGCGATCGTGCGCGAGGGACTGACGATACATCGGATCGCGGAGGGGGCGGCCGCACAGGCGCGTGTCAAGCAGCTCCTCGAGGAAGTCGGCCTTCGCGCGGAGTACGCGAGCCGCTACCCTCACGAATTCTCTGGCGGCCAGCGTCAGCGCATCGGCATCGCGCGCGCGCTCGCGGTGGAGCCTCGTTTCATCGTCTGTGACGAGCCGGTCTCCGCGCTCGACGTGTCCGTCCAGGCTCAGGTGATCAACCTGCTACAGGATCTGCAGCGCGACCGCGGACTGACCTACCTCTTCATTGCGCACGATCTCTCGGTCGTCGAGCACATCGCCAACCGTGTGGCGGTGATGTACCTCGGACACATCGTCGAGCTCGCGTCGGGCGAGGATCTGTACGCCGAGCCCCTCATGCCCTACACGCAGGCGCTTCTCTCGGCGGTTCCGATTCCCGATCCGCGCAAGCGCAAGTCGCGTATCGTGCTGACGGGAGATGTGCCGTCACCCGCGGACCCGCCACCGGGCTGCCCGTTTCAGCCCCGGTGTCACCATCCCGCGAAGGACGTCGCCTGCACGCGGATCAGGCCGCCGCTGGAGATGAAAGCCGAGGGGCACCTCGTCGCGTGCATCAAGCAGCCGCCGACGCGCATCAGCTGGGATGAGCAGCGTGCCGCCGGCGCGACGAACGCGCCCGACCGTTACGTTCCGTTGGCGCTCGCCACCCCGCACAGCTGACCCTCACCCGAACCGAGGACTTTCCGTGACGTCATCCGTCAACGAGCGCGCGACCACGCTCGACCTGCCACCCTCGGGCGATCGCAGCTTCTTCGGGCACCCGCGAGGGTTGTCGACGCTCTTCTTCACGGAGATGTGGGAGCGCTTCTCGTACTACGGGCTGCGCCCACTCCTCGTGCTGTTCATGACGGCCGCGCTCGCCACCGGGGGATTCGGATTCGATCGCACGACCGCGTCCGCCATCGTCGGCATCTACGCCGCCAGCGTGTATCTCGCGTCGCTGCCCGGTGGCTGGATCGCCGACCGCCTGCTTGGATTGCGCCGCGCGATTCAGTGGGGCGCGGCGCTCATCTCCGCCGGACATATCGCCATCGCGACGTCGGCCTTCGCACGCACGCAGCTTCCCTTCTTCCTCGGCCTCATCCTGATCGTGCTGGGGACGGGGCTGCTGAAGCCGAACATTTCGGCGATCGTCGGCGATCTGTATCCGGAAGGCGGTGCCCGCCGGGACGCCGGATTCGCGCTCTTCTACATGGGCATCAACGTCGGCGCGACCGTCGGCCAAATCGTGACCGGTGTGTTAGGCGAGAAGGTTGGCTGGCACTGGGGATTCGGCGCGGCCGGCGTCGGGATGCTGCTCGGCCTCATCGTGTACACGCTACGCGCGCCGAAGACGCTGGGCTCGATTGGCATGCACCCCACGCGGGATCCCGACCAGGCGCGCCAGGCGCGCCAGGAGCGGAACGTCAAGCTCACGCTCGCGATCGGGGTTGCTCTCCTGGCGCTCGCCATCGTACTCGTGGCGACCGGTGTGGTGGCGGTGAGCGCGGCGGCCATCGCGGAATCGATGACCTACGTCCTCGTCGGAACCGCCGTGCTGTACTTCGCCTACATCTTCATCGGCGGGGGTCTCACGAGCGACGAGAAGAAGCGTGTCGTCGTCATTTTTGTCTTGTTCCTCGGCGCCGCGGTCTTCTGGGCGGCGTTCGAGCAGGCGCCGACGTCGCTCAACTTGTTCGCGAGAGACTTCACCGACCGCCAGATCGGCGGATTCGAGGTGCCGGCGACGTGGTTCCAATCGATCAACTCCGGCTTCATCGTGCTGCTGGCGCCGGTGTTCGCGGCGATGTGGATGACGCTCGCGCGGCGGGGGTTCGATTTCTCCAGTCCGGCGAAATTCGCCCTCGGCCTCTTCCTCGCCGGCTTGGGATTCCTGATGATGATCTGGCCCGCGAAGGCCATCCTCGCCGGCGGACCCGGCACGCTCGTGTCTCCCTGGTGGCTCGTCGGCAGCTACTTCTTCCAGACGCTCGGGGAGCTGCTCCTGAGCCCCGTCGGCCTGTCGTCGATGACGAAGCTCTCGCCGAGGAAATACGTGGGCCAGATGATGGGCATTTGGTTCCTGGCGACCGCGGTGGGCAACCTGATCGCGGGCCTCGCTGGCGGACACATTGACCCCGAGCAGCTCGATCAGATACCGAGGCTGTTCATCATGACGACGGCTGGACTGATGGTGGGAGCCGCAGTGCTGGCGCTGCTCGTGATCCCCATTCGCCGAATGATCGCGACCACGAGTGCACCGACCCGGTAACACGATGCGTTGTTTCTTCATCGCTGCGCTCGCCCTCGCCTTGGCCTGCACCTCGGCACGGCCGAGGGTGTCATTGCAGGCTGTCACGGTCAGCGAGACCGTCGCACGAACGCAGCAGCAGGCACGAGTAGTCGTTCGGCGTGCGTCGATCGAGGTGGAAGTCGAGACGATCGCTCCGGCCGTGGAGCGGGCGACGCGCCTCGCCGACGTGTTCGAGGGGTACGTCGAGAACGCGACGACGCGGGAGGACAAGTCCGCGCAGGTGATCCTGCGGGTCCCGGCCGCCAGGTTGGGTGAGGCGCTGGACTCGATCGCGTTGCTGGGGAAAGTCACGAACCGGAGCCTGTCCGCGCAGGACGTCACCGAGCAATCGGTGGATCTCGAGGCACGCGTCACGAGCTTTCGCGCGGCCCGCGAGAAGCTTCGGGAGCTGCTGAACCGGGCGACCACCGTCGCCGACGCGGTCGCCGCGCAGGCCGAGCTCACTCGCGTTCAGGCGGAGCTCGACAGTCTCGAGGGTCAGCTCAAGGCGCTACAGAGCTCCGTCGCGCTCTCACAGCTCTCGATTACGCTGAACCGGCGGATCGTGCTCGGCCCACTGGGCGTCGTCGGCAAGGCACTGGGCGAGGTGATCGGCAAGCTGTTCATCTGGCGTTAGGCGAAGTCTCACGGCCAGGTGAACACACTGGCTGGAACGGACCGTTCGCGACTGCGGCTCACGTCATTCGGCTCGCGCCAGTCGCGCCCTGCCACATTGTGCGAGAGCCGAAGCTCCCAGCTCGAGTTGGGCTGTCCCCCGATCGGCATCGCGATGTCGAGGCGCCACGTGCGCTTGGAGCGTGGCGGCACGGCCGCGAGCAGGCTCACCCCGGCCGCGTAACGAAGGGGCGTGTCGACCCCATACGGCGCGTCCCCCTTCCAGACTCGTCCGGCGTCACCGAACAGCGCGATGCCGACGTCGGCCTGGCGCAGCAGCTGTCCCATGTACCACCGGTGGTCGAGCCTGACGACGGCGCGCTGCGAGCCCGCCTCCTCGGAACGCCGAAACCCGCGCATCCCGCTCCGGCCGCCTAACCGCACCTGGAACGGAATGCGCTGACGCCACCCTCCCGACCACTCGAGCGATGCCGTCGTCGTGTGCGTCGACATCACCCGCTGTGTCACCGCGAGTCGCATGCTCCCGAGGATTCCGTCCCATTTGTTCGTGTCGTAATTCTGACGCCCTTCGCCGCGGGCGCTCAACGTCACGATGCCACTCTCGCCGCCGACCCCCGCGTAGAGGTCGGCGGCGATCAGGTAGTCATCGTCCGTCGTGTTGAGAATCGAGAGGCTGCGCCCAATCAACGTGCCGAGCTGAAAGCCGAGGCGAATGTCCTGGGCGGCAGTGAGCCCATCGAAGCGCTCGACGCGGCGGAATCGCACGTTGCGCAGCCCCCAGAGCCCGTTCACGCGGGCATTGCGGCGCGCTCCGTGCCGCGACACCAACGAATCGTAAGGGACCCCTGGAAGTGGCTCGGGCGGAAGAAACGGGGTGTCCTCCTCCTGGGAGAACGAGACGCCGAAGAGGCTGAGGCGTCCCGGCACTCCAATGCGAACGACGGCGCCGACGTCGAGAAACTCCCGCTGGAACGCGAACGGCACCCGATCCCCCTCGACGCGATGAAACTCGAACAACTCGCGGATTGCGCCGGCCGAGGCGCGCCACGCGAAGCGCTGCTGATCCGTCAGGAAAGGATGCGACAGGTCCGTCGTCCAGTCGCTCATCCCGTGATCCCGCCGCGCCGCCGACGCGGTGAACACGTAGTGCCGTCCGAGGAACTGATGATCGGTGCCCCGCACCGCGTACGTGTCACGCGTGTTGCCGTCCTGCCACTCGCCGAGAATGAACGTGCCGCTGCCGAGAAAATTCGCTTCACCCAGCTTGAGCGCGGTGAGGCGCGCGCCCGAGGTCGAGCCGCCGATGACCGGCGTGAGCTCATCGCGGGTCTCGACCAGCAAGGCGACGGTGCCCGCCGTGTCCGGAATGACGGCAATGCTGGCGTCGGCGAGGAACGGCTGGGCGCGCAAAATACGCTCGGATTCGGCACGCTCCAGCTCGATGCAAGGGCGCCCTGGCTTCACGATCAGAAACCGCCGGACGACACCCGGCTTCGTGGTGACGTGGAGCTCCGTCGCGAATCGGAGAGGCCCTTCCCACCAGCGCGTCCCGAGCTCCTCGTAAGGCGGATGCGCGACGATCGAGACGTCGGAGATGATCTCCCCGTTGCAGCGCATGCTCTGCGCTCGAGCCTGCCCGGCGAGCAGCATGACGACCGGCAGACTCCACCAGCGCGCGATCCGCACCCGCTATTTCCCCATCCGGCGCTTGAGCTCTTCCAGCTGCCGCTGGGCATTCGCGTCGCGCGCGGCGCGGTCGATGTCCCGGCGCAGCGCGTCGGCCGCGGCGCGCTCTTCGTCGAGTGGATCCGGCATGGCCGGGGTTGGGGCCGCCTCGGGCGGCATGACACCGGCATGCGCGGCCTTCAGCTGCGCGGCCATCTCATCGATCTCGTGTTCGGCGAGCGCCAGCTCCTCCTCCTGTGCGGCCAGCTTCTTCTCGAGCACGGCGACGCGCTCGCCGTGTCTGCGCTCGTACTGCTCCGCGATGCGAACCGTCTCCCGATCATCGATGCCCGCCGCCAGTTTCCCGCGCCGCCGCACCGTCTCGAGCTCGGCCCGCTCGGCCTCGAGGCGCGAGCGCGTTCGGTCGATGCCGTGCCGCAGGTCGCCAAGCCCGACCTTGGCCTGGACGAGCGCGTCACGCATCTGTGCAAGAGCCGCGCGCCCCTGGGGAGAGGACGCGCGGCTCAGGGCATCGCGCAGCGTCTCCTTCAACCGCTCGAACATCGCGGCGCCGATGACGGGGAGCGCGACGTCACGACTTACGGGGAGTCTTCGCGTAGAAGCTCGACATCACGCGCTCGACTTCCTGGGATTTGCACTGGGGACAGGTGGCCGCGCGCGCATTGTGCTCCGAGATCTTTTCGCGCGTGGTGAAGTGCTGCCCGCACTTCCGGCACTGGTAGTCGTAGCTTGGCATAACACCCTCGGGTCCGATGGTCGCCCGTGTACGATACTCGGCGACCGTCGACGCGCAAGCGCCGGTGTTTCGGCTAGCTCAGCAGGCGCCAGCGCGCCTCGTCGCGGACCTGCCGCATCAACCGGTCGGGGGTGTGCACGTCAGGAAAGAGCAGCGTGTCGCTGATCTGATTCAGCGCCACCCGAAGGCGCTCGAAACGCTCCGCCGCCACGAGATAGAGCTGCGCGAGACCGTTCTCCTGCGCCAACCGGTGGTCGGCCGCCAGGCGGAACCCACGCCGTCCCATTTCGGCGTAGTAGTCCAGATCGGGACCACCGCGGCGCCACTTGCGATGCTCGATGTAATCCGGAAAGAGGCCGCTCACCCACAGCGCATAGTTCCCCAGGTGCGCACGCACCAGGAACGCCCGCCGCGGATCGGAACGCTCGGCATCCTCGAGCAACGACGCCAGCGTGTCATACTCCTCGTCGTCGCTGGCACCCACTCGCGTCGCGCGGTCCCTGATCCCGAAATGCACCAGGATCGCGGCGACGTAGTCGGCCAACGTCCGGTCTTCCTCGCCCACACCGCGCAGAGCGTGGCGCACGACGACGTAGCAGAACAACGGCAGCGACGCGCGGCCGCCTAGCGGTTGCTGCACGAGCGCGCCGAGCAGGCGCGGATCGTCGAGCACCGAGTCGATGCCTTCGTCACGCAGCTTCGCTTCGGCGTCGTCGGGCCGACCGACACCAGCGCGCGCGAGAAGGTGCACCGCCAACTGCGCATCATCACGCGTCAGGGATTCCCGAACATTCGCGAGGATCATCACGTGCCTCCATCCGTACCGGACTCACATGGTGTCTCACACTGGTACACCGAACGTGCCACAGTGTGCACACGACGGCGTCTCTTCGTGTGACGATCGCGGCCACAAGGGGGTAAAACGTCGTGTTAGCAGTCGCGAGGCTCGGGTGCCAACAAAAAAAACGCGCGGACCACTGAAGGCCCGCGCGTTCCGGCGAATCCGCCGGTCTCACCGCGTCGCGCGCGGTCGATCGGAGCGATTGGCGATGGCCAGCGCCGAACGCATGATCAAGTCCGACACTCGCGACAGCTTGTCGAAATCGATCTTCGACACCTCGTCACTCACCTTGTGATAGTCGGCATGCAGTCCCGTCGTGAAGAACACGATTGGAATTCCGCGCTTCGCATAGCTGTAGTGATCGCTCCGAAGGTAGATCTGTTCGGGGTGGTCAGGTGAGTCCCATTCCCGGTTGATCGAAAACGGTCGGCTCAATGCGGTGTTGACGGAATCCACGAGCGCGCCGAGCACGCGGCTCTGACCATTCGGCGCCGCTCGCGGGCCGACGAGCATGAGCGAATCCGGTGCATTCCGCCCGATCATGTCGGCGTTGAGCTGCGCGACGATGGAATCGACGGGAACGGTGGGGTTGGTCACGAACCACTCGGAGCCGAGCATGCCCGCCTCCTCGCCGGTGTGCCAGACGAACAGCACCGAGCGGCGCGGACGCACCGGCGAGGTCGCCAGTGCGCGCGCGATCGATACGAGCGCCATCGACCCCGATCCATCATCATCGGCGCCGTTGGCGATCGTGTCGCCGCCGGCCGCGGCCTGCACCCCGATGTGGTCGAGGTGCGCGCCGAGCGCGACGTAGGTCTTCGACAGCGCGGGATCGCTGCCACGAAGCACGGCGATGACGTTGTGACTGGCCGCCTGAGCCCGCCCGAGCGTGACTTTCGCCGTCAGGTGCCGGCCGAGTGCCTGTGGCTGATCGTCGGCAGGCCAGCGCGCCGGAAGTAGCGGTGATCCCGCGCGGGCGCGGGCGAACATCACCATCGGCAGAACACGCTGCTCCTCCGTCTCTTTCGACGAGAGCTCGAGCGAGCCGTGCATGACCTCACTCGCCATGGCGTCGAAGTCATCGTCGAGCTTCCCGGTCGCGACGATGACGATGGCGGCCGGACCGCGCATGAGGATCGCGCCCATGCGTTGGCCAAGCTGCTCAGGCGCCTCGAGGCGTGCGCGCGTCGCGGAATCCACGTTCGCCGGCGCACCGCCGACGAAGACCACGACCTTGCCGGCGAGGTCGAGCTTGCCGAGATCGTCCCGCCCGAGCTGCGGGGACGTCATCGCGTACCCGGCGAAGACGATGTCGCCGGTCGCCGACAGCTGCGGAAGCGGCACGCCTTCGCCAAGTCGGAGCAGGGGCACGAGATCCTCGCCCGCCTTCAGCTCCGTCGCGCGGCCTCGCGAAGTCACGAGGAACTTCGTCGTCGGCGTGAACACCTGCCGTGAGAGCGGGACCCGCTGAAAGAACCCGCTATCCCCCATCGGCTCCAGACCGGCTGCCGTTAGGCGCTCGGCAATGAACTCGGCGGCGCGCCGGGCCGAGGGCGTTCCCGCCAAGCGTCCGAGAAGCTCGTCCGAGGCGAAGTGCGTGAGATCGGCGCGCAGCGCCGCCACATCGATCGGCGGTACGGGCACCGGAGCAGGTGCCGACGTGGGCGGAGCGGTCGCGGGGGCCGGGCTGGAATCGATCGCGGGCGCCTGCGAGCAGGCACTCGCGGCAAGCAACATCAGCGTCGCAAGGCGGCGCATGTCATCTCCGGAAAAAAGGTCGTTGAGGGGACACGTGGGAGGCTAACCATCGCACCTGAGGCGGGCAAGCACGGACCGTTTGCCAAGCCGTTCGGAGGGCGTCAGGTTTCATGACGCCACACACCCTGGCGTTTTCAGGAACGCCATCCCCGGGGCGAGGTATCACTACGGACAATGCTCTACGTCTGCATTCCCGCCTATGACGAATCGCCGACGATTGGGTTGCTGCTCTGGCGCATTCGCAAGGTGTTCGAGAACTACCCGCGCGAGTACGAGATCCTCGTGCTGGACGACGGAAGCACCGACGCCACGGCCGAGACACTGGCGCCGTACCGTGAGGTGCTGCCGTTGACGATCCTGCGCCACGACGAGCGCCGCGGGTATGCGGCCGCGTTGGAAGCGCTGTTGCGTGCGGCTTCGCAGCGAACCCGGTACCCACGTCGGGACGCGGCGATCCTCATGCAGGCCGATTTCACCGATCAGCCGGAGCATCTTCCGGAACTGATCAAACGTCACGAAGGGGGCGCCGACCTGGTGATCGGCGAGTACGCGTCGTCGGCGGCCAACACGCCGGTTCCCGTCAGGCGGCTCCGTCGCCTTGGGCGATGGCTCATTCGTCCCTTTGTGCGTGTATCAGGAGTAACGGATCCGCTCGGCACCTACCGTCTCATCCGGATTGCCGTGGTCCGTGATCTGCTCAAGGAGGCCGGAGAGGGAGCACTGTTGAGAGCGGATGGCTGGGCCGCGAACGTGGAGCTTCTGGCAAAGGCGGCGCGATTCGCACGGCGAATCGAGGTCGTGTCGCTGGAGCCGCGGTACGACCTGCGCCCGCGGGCTACACGCGTTCGGCCTCTTGCCGGTGCACTGGATCTTTACCGTTTCGGACGGGCCAATCGCGCCCGCCGAGCCGCACCCACAACGACATGAAGACCTTTTTGCAGGCTGATGTCCTCGCGATCGTCGTCGCACTCACCGCCCCTGCCGAGCTGACACCGCAGGTGCCGGTGCCGTTCTCGGTCGGCGAGCGGCTCGAGTACGATGTGAAGTTCGGCAAGCTCAAGGTGGGTGGCGGCCGCATGGAAGTCATGGGGGTCGAGGAGATTCGCGGACGGCAGGCGTGGCATACCGCGTTCACCGTGAAGGGAGGAACGTTCTTCTACAAGGTGAACGATCGCCTCGAGAGCTGGATCGACACGGAGACGTTCTCGTCGCTGCGGCATGTCCAGGATCTCCAGGAGGGACGGCGCGACCGGGAGCGTCGCTTCGAGATTTTTCCCGACCGCATCAAGTACACGGAGAATGACAGCGAGGAGCGGGAAAGCGTTCGCGATCCGCTCGACGATGGATCGTTTCTCTACTTCATTCGGACGGTGCCGCTGACGGTCGGGCAGACCTACGACTTTCCTCGGTACTTCAAGCCCGATCGCAATCCCGTTCGTGTGCGTGTGCTTCGGAAGGAATCGGTGAAGGTGCCGGCGGGGCGCTTCGACGCGATCGTCGTTCAACCGATCATCAAGTCGAAAGGCATCTTCTCCGAGAACGGCCGCGCCGAGATCTGGCTGTCGGATGATGACCGGCGTATCATGCTCCAGCTCAAATCGAGCCTGTCGTTCGGCACCCTCAGCCTCTATCTGAAATCGTACACTCCGGGGACAGCCAGCGAGACGCAGTGACGCGCGAGGCGGACCTCTCACGGGTCCGCACGGTCCCCATCGCGCAACGTCCGAACAAGGTACGCGCCGAAGAGTTTGCCGGGCCGCCAGGTGCCGACCGCTCCTTCGGCGCGTTCTTGCGTTCGCTCCCCGATGTGCTGGCCGCTCGTGACTTCAAACGGGTCGTCGAGTCGATAGCCAGCGCAGCACGGCGTCGTGCGGTGATCGTCATGGCGGGCGGTCACGTCGTGAAAACGGGGATCGCGCCGGTCTTGCTCGAGCTCTTGCGTCAGCGCGTCATCACGCACCTCGCGCTCAACGGCTCGGCCGCGATCCACGATTACGAGGTTGCGCGTTGGGGTGGAACATCGGAGGACGTCGCGTCGGGGCTGCGCGATGGAACCTTCGGGATGGCCGAGGAGACGGGGCGCGAGATGAACGAGGCGTTCACGCGAGGGCGCGCCGCGAGCTGGGGGATGGGCGAAGCGCTCGCTCGTGCGCTCGTGTCGCGCTCCGATCTCGCGCACCCAGAGCTCTCGCTCCTCGTCGGCGCGCACGAGCTCGGGATCCCCGTGACCGTCCACGCGGCGATCGGCGCCGAGATCATCCACCAGCACCCTGCCACCGATGGCGCGGCGATCGGCGAGACGAGTCACCGCGACTTTCGTCGACTCGCGGCGGCGATGCCGTCGCTGCACGACGGTGGAGTCGTGCTCAACCTCGGGAGCGCCGTGATCATGCCCGAGGTCTTCCTCAAGGCACTGACGGTCGCCCGCAATCTCGGTGATGGGCGGCCGACGCGTTTCACGACGTGCGACTTCGACATGCTTCGTCACTACCGGCCGCGGGTGAACGTCGTGCAGCGCCCGACGCTGGAAGGCGGCGCGGGGTACGAGATCACCGGGCATCACGAGATCATGGTGCCACTGCTGGTGTGGGCGGTGATGGACCAACTGGGCCAAGGGCCAGGGGCCACGGGCCAAGGGGATTGAAAGGCAAACGGCCGCGCGTTGCGCGGCCGTTTGCTCATCAGATGAGCGCGGCTGCCGCGAAGCGGCGCCGCGCCTTTCCACACCCTTGGCCCCTGGCCCTTGGCCCGCCCCTACACACCCATCGCCTTCACGATCACACGCTTCTTCCGCTGCCCGTCCCACTCCCCGTAAAACACCCGCTGCCAGGGACCGAAGTCGAGCTTCCCGTTCGTCACCGGCACGATCACCTCGTGGCCGATCGTGAGTGACCGAAGATGCGCCGCGGCGTTGTCTTCGCCGGTGCCGGAGTTGTGGCGATAGGTGTCCGGATCCCAGGGGGCGATGCGATGCTCGAGCCAGTCGAGAATGTCCTTCCAGAGGCCCGGCTCGTGGTCGTTCACGAACACCGACGCCGAGATGTGCATCGCGGATACGAGCACGAATCCCTCGCGAATCCCCGCGGCCGCGCGACACGCCTCGACCTCGGCGGTGATGTCGATGATTTCCTGGCGATGCTTCGTCTCGAAGGTGAGATACGTGGTGTGCGTCTTCATGGCGCCGGCGTCGGGTGAGGGACGCGGCAGAAGATGCTCACCGTGCGGCGCGAGGCAAACGTCCGCGCTCACCCCCGGCGCATTGGACGAGCTTCCTCGGGAATGTCCGCCCGGCTGGCGATCTCGCGCAACTGACGCGCCTCATCACTATTGCCGATCTGTTCGAGCGCCGCCGCGGCGACTCGCAAGGCCTCGGCATCGATCGATGTCAGCGACACCGAGCGAGGCAGGTCGATCACGCGAGTTTCCCAGGCGCGCAATCGGCCAGCGCGTTTCGCGGGCCGCGCCGCGGGCGCGCGCTCCAAGGGCTCCTCCGCCCGACGGGCAGCGTGAAGCCAGGCCAGCGCAAGCAGTCCGACGCTTGCGCCGATCATCGCGCCGATCAGCAGCCCAATCCAGAATTGCATGGCATCTTCGCCGCAGGCACTGTCCAGGCCCTATGCAAGGGAGACGCCGCAGGCGATCGCGACGTGATAGCACATAATCGAAAGGGGGCCTTTGCGCCGGGTTCCTCTACCCTCGACTCGCCATAGATTGCGAGTGTCGCAGAGTGAAACTACCCCCCTGACCCGCCGTAGGTGTGGGCGTGAAGCGACTGAGCTTCCGATCACGGCTCTTCCTTTATCTTCTCCTCTTCGCGGTAGTTCCCGCAAGCGTCGTCATGCTGGCGGGGACGGTTGCGGCGAGTCGCGCCGTGCCCCTCGTGAGCGGTACCCGGGCATGGGAACGCGTCGCCGAGTCGGGTCGCACCGCGATCGAGCAGGCCCGTCGGGCGCCACTGACGCCGGCGCAGCAGGCGGCCCTCGAGGCACACGAGCAGGAGCTCGCCGCGTCACTTCTTCAGGCAAGGCGCTTTCGGTTCCTTGCCGAGCGCGTGGTCCCGGTGATGGCACTGTTCGCCTTGGTGGGAACGGGTTTACTAGTCCTCCTCGCATCCCGGGTTGCCGGTCACCTCAGCCGCCAAATGAGCCGACCCTTGAACGAGCTCGTCGGATGGACGGACCTGATTGGACGCGGGGAGCCCTTGCCTGAAGGTATCCCGAAGAAGCGCGGCGCACCCGAGTTCGACACGCTGCGCCGGCGAATGCGACGCATGGCTCGGGAGCTCGAAACCGCCCGGGCGCAGGAACGTGAGGCCGAGCGCGTCGAGGCATTCCGGGAGACCGCCCGGCGCGTGGCGCACGAGCTGAAAAATCCGCTCACCCCCATTCGATTCGCGGTCGAGCGGCTCAAGCGAGACGCACCCGATCGGCTGCGGGAGCCGGTCGAGGTACTCGAGGTGGAGTCGGCCCGGCTCGAGGAGATGGCGCGCAGCTTCTCCCAGTTTGGACGGCTCCCGGAAGGACCACCGGCCGACGTGGACATGGCCGAGCTCGCCCGCTACACGGCGCGCTCGGTCGTTGCCGAACGCGTTCCGCTGCGCCTCGAAGTCGGCGACGGGCTACCCATGGTGCGGGGGCATCACGATGCACTCGCCCGCGCGTTGTCGAACGTATTGATCAACGCCGTCGAGGCGTGTCGCGAAGGTGGCGAGGTGGACGTGCGCGTCTTCAAGACGCGCATGGATGGCCGCGAGGCCGTCGAGGTGGCGGTGCGCGACACGGGATGCGGGATCCCGGAGGCGCAGCTGTCACGCATCTGGGAGCCGTACGTAACATCGAAGATCGGCGGGACGGGGCTGGGGCTGGCGATCGCTCGGCAGACGGTGCTCGCGCACGGGGGGGCGGTGGACGCGGCCAGCGCGGAAGGTCAGGGCACCGAGATTCGTTTCGTGATCCCCGTTCAAAGCCCTGAGGAGAGCTGATGCCCGCCGACGCACGATGGCACCGGCTCAGGACCAGCCCGCTCCCGGAAATGGCGCGCGCTCACACGGAACGCCCCGAGTAGCACGACACTCTTCACACTGGAGGATCGCTCGTTATGGATGCAGGAATCCTCGTGCCGCTCGGATTTTTCGCGATGGTGGCGACCATCGCCGTCGGGACGCCTCTCGCGCGCGCCTTCGCGCGACGCATGGACCACGAGGCGAAGACGAAGATCCCGCCGGAGGTGACGTCGCGCCTCGAGCGCATCGAGCAGGCGGTGGATGCGATCGCCATCGAAGTCGAGCGCATCTCGGAAGGACAGCGCTTTACCACGAAGCTCCTGACCGAACGGGCAGCCGACGCCAACCGACTCGCGGAGCCGCGGAGGCCGGCGTGATCACAGGCGTCATGTTCATGGCGACGGTCGCGCTGATCGCGGCGATCGTCGTTCGTCTCATGGACCGACGCGGCGATGGCGACCCCAAGCGTCTCGAGCGACTGGAGGAGCGAATCGCTCGCCTGGAGGGGACGATCGACTCGATGTCGAGCGAGATGGAGCGACTGTCCGAGGGGCAGCGCTTCATGACGAAGCTCCTCTCCGAGCGGTCCGCGTCGCGACCGAGCGCACCGGAGCCGCCGCAATGACGGTATCGGCATGTCGACGATCCTGATCATCGACGACGAGCCGAACATCCGGCGGATGGTGGGCGCGCTCCTTTCCGCCGAGGGGTTCACCGTCCGCGAAGCGGCCGACGGCGCGACCGGCGCAGCCACAGCCATCGACGACGAGCCCGACGCGGTCCTTCTCGATCTCATGATGCCTGGCGAGTTGGACGGGATGGGAACGCTCACGCGGCTCCGCGAGAAGGTGCCGGACGTCCCCGTCGTCATGATGAGTGGGCGCGCCGGATTGAGCGATGCCGTCCGCGCAACCAAGCTCGGCGCGTTTCATTTCCTCGAGAAACCGCTCACGCCGGAAGGGGTGCTGCTCGCCCTGCGCTCGGCGCTCGAGCTGCGACGCGCTCGTCGTGAGGCGCGGACGCTCCGCGAGGATCTCGGCATCGCCGGGCGGATGGTCGGCGACAGTCCGGGGATGCACTACGTGCGGGAGCTCATTCAGCGCGTCGCGCCAACCGACGCCCGCGTCCTCATCATCGGGGAGTCGGGGACAGGCAAGGAGCTGGTCGCGGCGGCGATCCACGAGGGCAGCGCGCGCCGTGACAAGCCGTTCGTGCGCGTCAACTCGGCGGCGATCCCGCGCGATCTCGTCGAAAGCGAAATGTTCGGGCACGAGCGTGGTGCCTTCACCGGAGCGACCGACCGACGCATCGGGCGATTCGAGCTCGCGCACGAGGGCACGCTCTTTCTCGATGAAGTCGGCGATCTGGGACCCGAAGCGCAGGCCAAGCTGCTGCGCGCGATCGAGGCGAAGGAGATCGAGCGCGTGGGAGGCGGCAAGCCGATCCCGGTTGACGTACGCATCATCGCGGCAACGAACCACGACCTCGAGCGCGCCGTGGCGAAAGGCAGCTTCCGCGAGGATCTGTTCTTTCGGCTGAACGTCATCCCGATGCACATCCCTCCGCTTCGCGAGCGCCCCGACGACATTCCCCAGCTCGTCAGGCACTTTTCGGCGCTCTATCGCGCACGAAGCGGACGTCCGGCTCCGACGTGGAGCGAGGGCGCCCTCGATCTCTTCGTGCGCCATCGCTGGCCAGGAAACGTGCGAGAGCTCGCCAACATCGTCGAGCGTCTCGCCATTCTTCACGCGGGGTTGGAGGTACAGCCGGACCACGTACGTGAGGTGCTGCCCGTCGATGGCGGTGCGCCCGCGGCACCGAAGGGACCCCTTCCCGACGCGTCCGCGCTCGAACGTCCATTGAGCGACATGCTCGACGAATACGAGCGCACGCTCATCACGCGCGCACTCTCCATGGCGGGCGGAAACGTGGCCGAGGCTGCGCGCCGGCTCAAGACGGACCGGCCGAACCTGTACCGCCGGATGCGCCGTCTGAACATCGGCTGGGGCGGTGGGTAAGGTTGCAGAGCGAGATGGAAGTCGTCCTCGCCCGAGGCCGCTCGTCTTCCCGCCGGCGCTTCATTCGCGGAGATCACATGCGTTCACTCGCGCTCGTTGCATTCGCGGCCGTTCTCGCGGTGCGTGCTCACGCCCAGGTGCCCGACACCGCGCAACGGGAACGTCCTCGCGCCCCAACGGGCCTGGACGTCGAGGTCGCGCAGGATATCGCCGCGTTGTACAACCAGCCCGCGGCCATGCGGGTGAGCGGGCGCCTCGTCATCGCCGCCGGACAAACCGTGAACGGCAACGTCGCGGTGTTGCGTGGGCCGGTGGACATCGCGGGGCGCGTGAATGGACACGTCATCCTCGTCAATGGCGATCTCACGCTCACGGCGACGGCGCGCGTTGACGGCGGTGTGTTCGTCGTCGGCGGCTACATCGAGGGGATCGACCGGGCATCGATCGGCGGCACCGTACGGCATTATCGCGAGCCACTCCGATTCCGCGAAGAGGATGAGCGCATCATCGCCGAAACGGACCAGACGATCGACGAGGACGAAAGCTGGGTATCGAGGTGGCGACGACGCCGGAGAGAGTCGGCGAGCAAGCTGACGCTCACCACCGGCGGATCGTACAACCGGGTGGAAGGGCTGGCGGTCCAGGGCGGACCGAGCATCCAGCGAACGACGCCATGGGGAGAGGTACGCGTGGTTGCGTTCGGCATTCTGCGGTCGGTGGATCATTGGGAGTGGACGTCGCGTAACGTCGGTCACGATGTCACGACGCAGGTCGCGTTCGGTCGCAGGGGAACCGTCGCGATCGGCGCGAGGGCGTTCGACATCGTCTCGCCGGTGGAGGCGTGGCAGCTGCGCGAGGCGGAAGTCGGACTCGCCTCGTTCTTCCTGCATCGCGACTACCGCGATTACTGGGCTCGCCACGGCGGAAGTGCATACGTGACGCTGCGAGCCGGAGACGCGTTCTCGATAACGCCATCGTACAGCGAGGAGCGGTGGAGCTCGCTTCCCGAGCGCGATCCCTTCACGCTGTTCCGCGGCGGGCAGCAATGGCGTCCCAACCCTGTGGCGGATGAAGGTCGTTTCCGTGTGCTTGGCGCTCGCGCCACGTACGACACGCGCACGGAGGTGGAGGATCCTTCGTCGGGATGGCACATCGTCGCCGACGTCGAGCATGGGCGAAGCGCGGCTGCTCGCCTCGCCACGACGCCAGCGGACGTGCGCGCACCCGCGACGGATCCGACCCGTGTGGAGTACAGCCGGTTCTTCTTCGATGCGCGGCGGTACAACCGTGTGTCCCCGGACGGCCAGCTCAACGTGCGGCTGGTGGGCGGTGGCTGGCTCGGCGGGGACGAGCTGCCGCTGCAGCGTCGTTTCGCGTTAGGCGGCGCGGGCGCCCTGCCCGGATATGATTTCCGGCGTCCTCCGCCGAAGGACGTGCTCCTCTGCGGTGGCCTGGCGCTGCCCGGTCGACCCGGCCTGTGCGAGCGGATGGTGGTCGGACAGATCGAGTATCGTGGGGCGCTCGCCTTCCGCTTCAGCAGTGAAGGCGGCTTCGATGAGGAGGAGGACAAGCGCGACTGGCGGGTGCACTTCGACCGGAAAGGCGAGTGGGTCGTGTTCTTCGATGCGGGGCGTGGATGGCTCGTCGGACCGCGAAGCGGAGACCTCCAGTATCCGAGCGGCGTGCTTCCTCCGCCGTCAACGTTCCGCACCGACGTCGGTGCGGGCATCGACTTCGAGCTGATCGGGTTCTTCATCGCGAAGTCGGTATCCGACCCCAAGATCCCGGCGAACTTCTTCGTTCGCTTGCGTCACCGCTTTTAGCACGTGCGGCCGCTCCTTTTCCTGGGCGCCTTCCTGCTGCTGTCCGGCGAGCCTGCGCTGGCACAGCGTTCGTCGCGGGTCGAGATCAGGGTGCCGCCGAGCGAGACGCGCGCCACGGAAGGCCCGCAGGTACGCGCGCTGCGCGTGCTCTCCGATGCGCGTCTTCGCGATCTCCTTCGCAACGGATTTCCCGCGCGCCTTCATTGGCGCGTGGAGGTGTGGTCCACACGCGGGTGGTTCGACGACCTGAAGGGAACGGCGGAGTGGGACGTCATCGTTCGCTACGAGCCGCTCGAGCGCCGCTACGAGATCGTGCGCATCGACGCGGACGGAAATCCCACTCCGCTCGGCCGCACGGAGCACTTCGCGGAGGTCGAGGCGATCATCGAGCGTCCGCAGCAGGCCCCGATTCTCCCGCCGCGTCGCCGGGACCGCGTGTACTACAACGTGTCGCTCGATGTGGAGATGCTTTCCGTGAACGATCTCGATGAGGTGGAGCAGTGGCTGCGCGGCGAGCTGCGCCCCGCGGTGCGAGGGCAGCGGAATCCCGGAACGGCGGTGACGCGCGGAGTGCGGACGGTGGTGGCGAAGCTGTTAGGCGCGGAGAAGCGGCATTATGAGGGGCGGTCGGGACGGTTTGATGTAGCTCCGTCATGAGGGGTCAGGAGTCAGGAGTCAGGGGTCAGGGAAGGTAAGGCGCCGCGGCTGCTTCGCAGCCTGCGGCGCTCATCAGATGAGCAAACGGCGGCGCGAAAGCGCCGCCGTTTGCCTTTCATTCCCTGATCCCTGACTCCTGACTCCTGACTCCTAATGCAGCGGCACAATGGCCGCCGCCCGGTGCCGTGCGCCTCGCGTCTCCAGCAGCTCGAGCTGATGCAGAACTGCCGAGCCGTAGAAGAGCTTGATGTAGTGCGCCTGGGTCGGGGTGAGGCGTCGCACGGCCCAGCTCAGGTGCACGAAATGCGGCTCCACGGGCGCCGTCAGAGGGTGCATGCCGATCTCCTCCGGCATGTGGTTCCCCTTGCGCGTGTTGCAGGGCGAGCAGGCGGTCACGACGTTCCCCCAGTCGTTCGTCCCACCGCGCGACAACGGAATGAGGTGATCGCGCGTGAGCGATTCCCGCGGCTTCAGCTCGGCGAGTCCGCGACCGCAGTACTGGCAGCGGTAATGATCACGGGCGAACAGGAAGGTGTTGGTCACCTGGCGCCGGAAACGACGCGGCACGTGAATGAACCGCGTCAGCCGGATCACTGCCGGCCGCGGCATCGCCAGGCGCTCGGACCGCACGACGCGGTCGGCGTCAGCCTCGACGATCTCTGCCTTGCCATCGAGAACGAGCCGCAGTGCCCGACGCATGGGCACCATGGTCAGTGGCTCGAACGAGGCATTCAACGCCAAACATCCCTGGATCACGCCAACCTCCGCTGGCGCATACGGAAACTCCCGCCACCGTCTTTGGGGCGGGAGTGACACGACGACACGCGCGACGCCGCGCCTCTCGGTGCCGGACGACGAACGGCGCCGATACTCCCTATTACACTGACGAGGGGAAAATCGTGCCGCAACCCCCTCACCGGGTCGCCACCGCCGCTTCAGGTACCATTGTCAGCCACCCGTACGGGTCAGGCTTCCGCCCGGTGGCAATGCCGAGGAACTCATCCTGGATCGCGCGGCACACGGGACCGGGGCGTCCCTCGCCTATCGGGATGCGGTCCACCGACTTGACCGGCGTGATCTCGGCGGCGGTTCCGGTGAAGAACGCCTCATCGGCGACGTAGATCGCCTCGCGCGGCAGCAGCTGCTCCCGCACCTCGATGCCGAGATCGCGCGCGATGCGGATCACGGAGTCACGCGTGATTCCCTGCAGGATGCCTGACGCGAGCGGCGACGTCAGCAGCACTCCATCCCGCACGAGGAAGAAGTTCTCGCCACTCCCTTCGGACACGTAGCCGAAGGAGTCGAGCATGATGCCTTCGACGTAATGATCGAGGCGCGCCTCCATCTTCGAGAGCTGCGAGATCAGATAATTCCCGCCGGCTTTCGCGAGTGTCGGAAGCGTATCCGGCGCGGGGCGACGCCAACTCGAGACGCACGCATCCACGCCAGTCGTCAGCGCGTCCTCACCGAGATAGCGACCCCAGATCCACGCGATCACGAATGTCTCCACCGGGATCCCGAGCGGGTACACTCCCATGTTCTGGCCGGTGCGCGCGACAACCGGTCGCAGGTAGCAATGGCGCAGCTCGTTGGCCGCGACGGTGTCGACGCACGCCTGGACCAGCGTCTCCGCGGAATGTGGGATCTCCATGCGGTAGATCCGACACGAGTCCATGAGACGGCGGATGTGGTCGGGCAATCGGAAAATCGCCGGACCGTTCGGGGTCTCGTAGCAGCGTATCCCCTCGAACACGCTCGACCCGTAGTGGACGACATGACTCATCACATGGACGGTCGCGTCCTCCCAGTTCACCATCCGGCCGTCGCGCCAGATTCTGGAGGTGGGTCCGCTCTTACGATCCGCCATGGCAGTCCTTGTCGGTGAGGGATTCGCGTGCCCCAATCTATCGTCTTCGATCTCCACGCGAAACGGCCGAGGCCCGAAGCGCCTGTCCCGTCGCGCGAACGCGCTCGACCATTCCGTCGTCGCTCGCCACCAGCCGACCATCTACCACACGCATTTCGCCCGCGACCGCTACAGCGACCGCTCGCGCGCCGCCGAGCGCGAACACCGCGGTCGCAACCGGGTCGGTGTCAGGGATCGCCGCGAAGTCATCGAGCGAGAACGCGGCGAAGTCAGCGGCTTTTCCCGTCTCGAGCGATCCGATCTCATCATCGAGTCCGATGCACCGCGCGCCCCCCATCGTCGCCATCGCCAGCGCTCTCGACGCCGACAGCGGCGCGTGACCACTCTCACGGCCGCGCTGCGCCAGCGCGGCCAGACGCGCCTCTTCCAGCAAGTGCATTCGGTTGTTGCTCGCCATCGAGTCGGACCCGAGGCCGACGGTAATGTCGGCCGCGAGCCATTCCATCAGCGGGGCAACGCCATGTCCGAGCTTCGCGTTGGAGGCGGGACAGTGCGCGATCGCGCACCCGGCGGTGGCAATCGCCCGAACATCCGCCTCGCGCGTGCGGACGCAGTGAATGAGCAGCGGCTGCATCGCGAGCAGGCCGAGACGGTCGAGCAGTGCAACCGGCGTGTCGGCGCGCGGCCGCACCGGCAATCCGCGCGCGCGATGGCCCTCGGCGAAGGGACCAGTCGCATCGCGAACGTATGCGTCCTCCTCGGCGCTCTCGGCGATGTGGATGGCCATCGGCAGCCGCTTTGCGCGAGCCAGGTCGCGGACGGCCTCGAACAGCGGATCCGAAACCGTGTACGGCGCGTGCGGGGAGACGCCGACTCGAAGCAGGGCCGACGCCGTGGATTGGTGCCGATCGAGCTTCTCGCGCAACGACGCGATCGCCTCGTCACAGGTGGCGGGGTCGGGTCCGAACACCTCCTGGTACATGACGCCTCGAACGCCCATCTGCCGCATCGCTTCCAGCGCGACTCCCGAGTCACAGGTGTCGGCGTAGGTCGTGATCCCGGCGAGCAGCCCCTCGGCGATCCCGAGCTTCGCCGCGTCGAGCATCGACTCCGGCGTGAGGATGTTCGTCTTCGCCCATTGCAGGCGCCCGATCCATTCGACGAAGGGGAGATCCTCGAGATACCCGCGCATCGCGGTCAGCTCGAGGTGCGTGTGCGCGTTGACGAGACCAGGCAGAAGGAGCGTGTCACCGAGGTCGATGCGCTCGCCACGAGGCGCGGCAGAGTACGGACCGACGTAGGCGAATCGACCATCGCGCACCGCGACAGCGCCATCGCGCACGGGGGGAGCCGTTATCGGGACCACCCATCGCGCGCGAAAGACCCGCACAGTCAGCGCGAGGCGGGCATCCGCCGCCCGTGTACGAGAGGGTCGTACAGGTCCTCGTCGCGCACGCCGATGGTGCGAGCGAGGGCGAGCGGCGTGGCAATGTTGCCGACCTGCGCCGCGGTATGGCCGTCGGAACCTAACGACAGGCGCAGGCCGGCGGCGAACGCGCGCCTGACGATGCGGTCGTGAGGCGGATATCGCGTCGAGATCTCGAACGCGATGCCGGCGCGACGCAGCGCCTGCACCAGGCGATCCTCGTGCGTCTCCGTCCACAACTCCTCGGGCGGCAGCCGGCGGAATACGGCCGGGACGAGCGTCGGATGCGCCAGGATGTCCACCGGCATCTCGCGGGCGAAGCGCTCGACGTTGTCGATGTGGATGTCCATGTACGTTTGAGGAGTAAGACCGGCCGGGACGGGCCGGAAGGCGTGGACGACCTGATCCGTTCCCGGCAAGAATACTCCGTGCAGCGAGCCGATCAGGTGTGTGAAGCGCTGCATCAGCTCGGGGGGCAGCCCACGCCACAGCGGATCGTGCCAGCAGAACTCCGCTCCCCGGCCCACATCGTACTCGTCGAGCTCGTCGAGATAGTCGGTGACTTCGTCGAGATCCTTGATGGCGTACACCACGTCACCGGAGAGGTGATCGGCGACGCTCGGGAGCACTCCTCGCGCGCGCACGCGCTCGACGAGCTCCGCGACGGTCAGCATTCCATCCGAGAACGTCGTATGCGCGTGGCAATCACGAGGAAGCCAGCTCATGACGTTCGGCTCACTCGGGCAGCTTGAAGGGATCCTGGATGCGGGTGGAATCGCGCGGCCGGATCCGGGACGTATCGCCCGGGCGCGCAGGCTGCGGCATTGGCACCGCACCTGGAGTCACGCGCCCTTCGGTACCCGGCGTCGTCGGACCCGGCGCGCCGGGAATGGGCGCACCAGTGCTGTCCGTCTGGAACATCGTGTACGGCGAATGCACGTCGCACTCGCGCACCGGCTCGGTGCCGGGGATGAAGAACTCCGTGCTCACGAGCTCGCGCGGACAGAACGGGTTCTGGATGAGCCCCGTCGACCGGTCCACCTCACGAATGAGCAGCCCTTCCGGCCGCGGCCAATCGGGTGGCGAAGGTTTCTTCTGATAGACCTCGGTCATGAACGCGGTCCACGCCGGCGCGGCGAGGATGCCGCCCTGCGCGTTCGACTGAATCTTCGCGGGACGATCGAGCCCCATCCAGACACCGGCGACGAGGTCGGGTGTGTATCCGATGTACCAGACGTCCGTGCCGTCGTTGGTGGTGCCGGTCTTGCCGGCGGCGGGGACCCGGAATCCCGATCCCCACACCGCGCTATAGGCGGTCCCGCGGCGAACGACATCCCGCATCATGTCGAGCATCAGCCAGGCTTCCTCGCGCGACATCACCTCGGTGCGCGTCGGCGTCGGCTCCCAGAGCACATCGCCCCGCGCGTTCTCGACGCGAAGAATGGCATTGGGCTGGGCCCGTACGCCTAACGTGGCGAAGGCGCTGTAGGCCGCGACGAGCTCGAGCGGATAGACGACGGCCGCACCGAGATGAATCGAGGGATACGGTGGAATCGGCGTGGTGATGCCGAAGCCACGGGCCATGTCGATGACGGTGCCCTCCCCCAGCTCCATGCCGAGCGCCACGGTCGCGAGGTTGCGCGACATGTAGAGCGCGCGACGCATCGGCATCGGTCCCTCGAACCGGCCATCGTAGTTCTGCGGTGTCCAGTCCTCGCCGCCCATCTCCGGCACCATGATCGGCTCGTCCTGCACGATGTAGGACGGCGGCCGTCCATTGCGTACGGCGGCGGCGTACACGATCGGCTTGAAGGTGGAGCCCGGCTGGCGAAGCGCCTGCGTTGCGCGATTGAACTTCGAGTCATCGAAGTCGCGGCCACCGACCATCGCCCGAATGGCGCCGTTGCGCGGATCCATCGCGATGAACGCGCCCTGCAGATACGGTGAATTCGCCGCCTCGCCGTTCTCGTTCGTCGCGCTCTGCGCGAGGTACTTCTCGTACGTCATGTGCCGATAGCGCGCGTACTTGCTGCTTTCGACCGCCTTGAGCTGGCGCTCGAGCGCACGCTCGGCGGCCGACTGCATGTCGATGTCGAGCGTGGTGAACACGCGCAGGCCGTCGCGATACAGCTTGGAGCCGAACTGGTCATCGAGCTGGCGGCGCACCCATTCGACGAAGTAGGGCGCCATGTCGCCGGCCTCCTCGCGCCGCGCCAGCTGCAGCGGGAAGGCACGCGCGAGACGCGCGTCCGCCTGATTGACGATCCCTTCGCGGCGCATGAGCTCGACGACCGTATTGCGGCGCTGAATGGCGCGCTCGGGATACCGCCGTGGGTTGTATCGCTCGGGTGCCTTCGGCAGCGAGGCCAGCGTCGCCGCCTCGGCCAGGTTCAGGTCGCGAACCGACTTTCCGAAGTAGCGTTGCGATGCGGTCTCGACGCCATAGGCGCCGTTGCCGAGGTAGATCTGATTGAGATAGAGCTCGAGGATCTTGGCCTTGTCGTACTTCGCCTCGATCTGCCGCGCGACCTTCGCTTCCTTCAGCTTGCGCGTCAGCGTCTTCTCTCGCGAAATGCGCTCGGGGAACACGTTCCGCGCGAGCTGCATCGTGATCGTCGAGAATCCCTGGGCGTACGAGCCGCTGAGGACGTTCCGGCCAGCGGCGCCAATCACGCGTACCCAGTCGATCCCGGCGTGGTCGTAGAAGCGCTTGTCCTCGGTGATGACGAAGGCATCGCGCACGTGCTTGGGGATCTCGTTCAGCTTGACCAGCGTTCGCCGCTCGAGCCCGATCTCGGCGATGAAGCGACCGTCGGCCGCGTAGAGCTTCGAGGTCTGCTGCGGCGTCCACTCGTCGAGGATCTGAATGGACGGGCACGCGCCGCCGCGGCACACGAGCGCCCACCCCGCGTACGCGAGGCCGGCGACGAAGGCGACGAGGAAGGAAACGGAAAGGCCGGTAGCGCGCGCGAGGCGGGGACGAGCGCGCCAGAAGCGGCGCGAAAACGGCGAAGCGGCCATGGTCGGAGAAGCTATACTCGCGGTTAGGTCGCGGCAACGCGCGCTACTGACGCGCGTGACCCGAGTCTCTATCTTTCAGAAATGGTCTCAGATCACAAACAGGTGCTCGTCGAGCTCGCGTGGCGCGGGCTCGTTCATCAGTACACCGAAGGTCTCGGGGAGTCCCTCGCCGCGGGCCCGGTGTCCGCCTACTGCGGCTTCGACCCCAGCGCGCCAAGCCTCCACGTCGGAAACCTGGTGCCGGTCATGGGACTCGTTCATCTCCAGCGCGCCGGCCACCGTCCGATCGCGCTCGTCGGCGCCGGCACGGGACTCATTGGCGATCCGAGCGGAAAGCGAACGGAGCGTCAACTGTTGACGCCCGAGATCGTCGAAGACAACGCCGCACAGATTCACACGCAGCTCGAACGATTTCTGGACTTCACCGGTCCCGCCGCGGCACGCATGCGCAACAACGCCGACTGGCTGCTGCCCTTGAGCGCGATCGGATTCATGCGTGATGTCGGCAAGCATTTCACCGTGAACTACATGATGCAGAAGGAATCGGTGAAGGCGCGGATGGAAGACGGCATCTCCTACACCGAGTTTTCGTACATGCTGCTCCAGGCCTACGACTATCTGGAGCTGCACCGGCGCGAGGGCGCCACGCTGCAAGTCGGCGGCAGTGATCAATGGGGCAACATCACGGCGGGGATCGAGCTGATCCGCAAGGTCACCGGTGCCGCGGCGCACGCTCTCACATACCCGCTCCTCGCAACCGCGTCCGGCGCCAAGTTCGGCAAAACCGAAGCGGGTGCCGTCTGGCTCGACGCGGACCGCACGTCGCCGTACCGGTTCTTCCAGTTCTGGATCAATGTCGACGACCGTGATGTGGGGAAGTTCCTCCGCTACTTCACGCTCCTCCCCAAACAGACGATCGAAGGGCTGGATGGTGAGACGGCCGAACATCCCGAGCACCGGACCGGCCAACAGGCGCTGGCCCGGGACGTGACGGCCCGCGTTCACGGGGACGAAGCCGCGAAGGTGGCCGAGGAGGTGTCGGCCCTCCTGTTCGGGAAGGGTGATCCGAAGAAGCTGTCGCGGAAGGCCCTCGAGGCGCTGGCCGCGGAGATCCCCTTCGTTAGGATTTCGGCGGATGGCGAGCAGATGGACGTGCTCGACCTGTTCGCGAGCGCGAAGCTGGTCGCCTCGAAGGGGGCGGCGCGGCGTCTGCTCGAGCAGGGCGGACTCTACGTGAACGGCGACCGGTTGTCGGCGTCGGACAAGACGGTCGGGTCCGAGCGCTTGCTCAACGGAGGACACCTTCTGCTGCGGAAGGGTGCGCGCGAATACGCGCTGGTGCAGGTCGCCTGAGTCAGACCTCCGGCAGGAGGACCTCGAGAGCGCGGTCCATGTCGCCGCTGGTCGAGTAAAGGTGGGGGGAGAGCCGGATCGCCCCTTCGCGTAACGAGCACACGATTCCCGCGCGCGCGAGCTGCTCACTCGCCCGCGCGGGGTTTTTCACGCGTACCGTGAGAATGGCGGCCCGGTGTGCCGGATCGTGGGGTGTCACGACGGTCGCATCGGCGGCGTGCAATCGTGATATCGCGTTGTCGATGAGCGTGTCGACGTGCGAGGCGATGCGGTCGATCCCGACGTCGAGCAGCATCTCGAGACTGGTGCAGAACGCGGCGAGGTCGTGATACGGCAAGGTGCCCACCTCGAAGCGGCGAGCGTCACCGTACCAGGTGAGATCGTAGTCCACGAGCCTGCTGAAGTCGTAAGAGTCTCGGACGGCGAGCCATCCGATCTGTCGCGGCTCCAGCTCCTGAACGAGCTCGCGCCGCACGTACGCGAAGCCGGTTCCCCACTGCGAGAGCAGCCACTTCTGTCCGCCGCAGGCGAGAATGTCGATGAGGCACGCACGCGCATCGAGCGGGCGCGCGCCAACACCCTGAATAGCATCGACGACGAAATAGATCCCTCGCTGGCGGCACGCGCGACCGATGCGCTCGAGATCGAAAGTATATCCGGTCGCGAAAGAGACCCAGGAAAGTGAGAGCACGCGGACGCGTGGCCGGTCGAGCGCGGAAAGGATCGCATCCTCATCGGGGACCCCGAGCGCCGTGCATGGAACGCGCTCGTAGACGATTCCCTCGCGACCGAGCGCCATCCAGGGGTAGACGTTGGCGGGGAACTCGCGATCCGGCGTGATGACGACGTCACCCGCACGAAGTGGCAGGCAGCGCGAGGCGATGTTGATCCCGTGCGACGTGTTCGGCGTGAGCGCGATCTCGTCAGGCGACGCGGAGACGAGGCGCGCGGCGAGCTCGCGCGCGCGATGCATGACAGCGATCTCCTCGTCGTCCGAGATGCGCCAGGGCTGCCCGCGCATCGCCGCCCAGCTCGCGATGGCCTCAATGGACCGCGCGGGCAGCGGCCCGGTCGACGCGTGGTTGAGGTAGACGCGCTCGCCGCGTTCCGCCCAGGGAAACTCTTTCTTGCGAAGGTGTGCGAGGTCGTACGTCACTCGTTGTCTGGCTCCTTAAGGGCGGAACCGCAGAAGGCCGCGGAGGGCCGCGGCGCATTGTGAGCCGCAGATGAACGCAGATGACGCAGATTGCCTCGGCGTCCGGAACGGGACCCCGTAGCCGTTACCAAACGACATCGGGGAGCTTCACCTTCGCACGGAATTGTCCGCGAGTGATGAATAATCTGCGTCATCTGCGTTCATCTGCGGCTCATAAACCTGCGGCTCGTGAAACTCTGCGGCCGTCTGCGGTTCCGCCCTTGTCACAGCCCGCGCGGATCGAGCGCATCACGAAGCGCATCCCCGAGCAGGTTGAAACCGAGGACCGTCATCCCGATCGCCAGACCAGGAAAGAGCGACGTCCAGGGCGAGGAGCGCAGCTGCGCCAGGTCGCGGCCGTCGGCGATCATCGCGCCCCAGCTCGGCGTCGGCGGCTGCACGCCGAGGCCGAGAAAGGAGAGCGCCGCCTCAGCCATGATCGCACCGGCCATTCCGAGTGTCGTCGCGATCACCACCGGCGCGATCACGTTCGGCAGCACGTGGCGCGCGATGATGCGCCCGTCCGGCGTGCCGAGCGCTCGAGCGGCCTGCACGTACTCGAGCTGCCTGACGACGAGCACCTGCCCGCGAACGAGGCGCGCCATCCCGGCCCACCCGACGATGCCCACCGTCACGAACACCACCAGCAGCGACGGCTGGAGCGCCGCCACCATCGCGATGAGCAGCAGCAGTGTCGGAAAGGCGAGCGTCACGTCGGCGAGGCGCATCACCAGGTCGTCGATCCAGCGACCGTAATAGCCGGCGATGAGCCCGAGGGTGAGACCGATGGCGAGGGCGATGCTCTGCGAGATGAGCCCGACCGCGAGGGAGATTCGTGCACCGTAGACGAGGCGCGCCCACACATCCCGCCCCTGCACGTCGGTGCCCATCCAGTGCTGGCCCGATGGCGGCTGGAGCTGATTCAGCAGATCACCGCGAATGGGATCGTGGCGCGCGAGCAGCGGGGCGAGCAGCGCGACGAGCAGCAGGAGCGCAACGACGAGCAAGCCAATGCGGGCCCGCGTGTCGCGCCGCAACCGGGCCCACACTTCGGCGATCACGCTCGCGTCACCACTGCCTGACCACAGACGCGAACCAGCATGCACCGAACGCAGCGGCGCGGGTCGTGATGGTTCGGCGAGACGTCGTCAGCGACAATGTCGGCGCGCATGTCGGCAATGGTTCGCAGCAGCTCCGCCCGCACCCGGTCGGTGAAGTCGATGCGAAAAGTACGGTGCGCGTATCGTAGATATCCATAGCCCGCGAATCGCGGCTCCGTTTCCTCGAGGAGCAGACAGTACGCGGCGAGCTGCACGACATCACGCAGCCAGGGAGAATCGCTCTGGCGCGAAGGCTTGAGCTCGACCGGCACGACGCTCCCGCGCTCCTCGATGAGATAGTCCGGCTTCCCAACGATGCCGTATCGCGCCGAGCGCAGGGCGCGCGCCGGGCGCGCGACGACGGAGTCGCTGGCGACGACGCGGCCCGCCACACCCGATCGGCGCCGCAGGCGGATACTCAGGAGAAGCAGCAGAGCCGCCACGGCGAGTGCGGCGAGCACGAGCATCATCGTCATCGCCACGTGCTCCACGCGAGGATCGCGAGCGCGGCAACGAGCACGAGCACGGCGAGCCAGGCAAGCGCCCGCGCCCACCAGAGTCCCCAGGCATGTCGGCGGTGCGCCGCATGCCCTTCAGTGAACCGAGTGCCCTGCCCCTCCGTCGTCACTCCACGTACCGCGCGCAGCCACCACGCGCGACGGCAATACGCGTATTCCCCCAGCTCCGAGGCCGAGATGAATCGCTCCGGCCTCGGCGATTCCACGCCTGTCATGCCGAGGGATCACGCAGGGGCGCGGGTGTCTCCGGCGGCTGGTGCTTCCAGCGACGGTGCTGCCAGAAGTACTGCTCGGGCGTCTGGCGCACGAAGCTCTCGAGGATGCGCGTATACGACGCGACGATCGCGTCCACGTCGCGCTCGCGATCGCCCGTCTCCTCGTAAGGCACCGGCTCGACCGAGACGTGAAAGCGGCCGTCGGGCTCGCGCCGCGCCGCGACGAAGAGCGTCGGCGCGTGATATCGCAGCGTGAACACGGCCGGACCGCGCGGCGTCTTCGCCGGACGGCCGAAGAAGGGCACGTACGTAGACGCGAGGTTCAACACACCCTGATCGGCGAGGAAGCCGATGGCTTTCCCCTCCTTCAGCGACCTCGGCGTGCGTCGCACCGCCTCCGCGTCGTACACCACCGTCATCCCCAGATCCGCGCGCGTCTGGTTGAGGTATCGATCGAAGATCGGATTCGACATTCGTCGGACGATCACGTCGATCGGAATCCCGCGGGCGGCAACGTACGCGCCCGCGAGTTCCCAATTGCCGAAATGACCGGTGATCAACACCAAGCCCTGACGGCGGGCGGCCGCCTCCTCGATGAGGTCCCATCCGGTCGTCCGCGCGACGAGGTCACGCACCCCACCCTGGCCGAGTGAGGGCATGAGCGCGGTCTCGACGGTGACGCGTCCGAGGTGGTCGTAGGATGCGCGCGCCACCTGGGCAACGCGGTCCGCGTTCCACTCGGGAAAGGCGGCGGCGATCTGACGCTCGACGACGCGGCGACGCACCCCGAATGGAGCGTAGCCGAGGCGACCGAGGGCGCCGCCGAGTGACGACGCACGGCGCCATCGAAGCGCCGACAGCGCGGCCACGGCCGTGCGCAGGCCCGCGTACTCCATGCGATGCGCGAGGCTGGTGGGACGGCTCATGTCCTCTTCCAGCGCGACCTGTCGGCCGCCGCGGACGCCGCACGCTCGAACCCGTCGATCATGCCCTCTTCGGTGAACTCGCGCGCCGCTCGGGAGCGACCCGCGCCTCCCATCGCCAGCCGCTGATCGTCGTGCGCGAGCAGTCGAGCGAGCGCGGCCGCCGTCGCGGGCGCGTCGTTCGACGGCAGCAGCAGCCCGGTAATGCCATCGGCGACGTACGTCCCGGCGAGCGGTCCGCGCTCGGCGAGCACCGGCACCTTCATCGCCATGAAATCGAGGCAGGCAAAGGCCGCGGCATCGCCCGTCGCCACGACCCATCCGAGGTCCGCCGTCCGCTGCACGGCGAGGTAGTCGTCGCGCTCCCCGGCGAACGTCACGATTTTCGTGAGGCCGAGGGCCGCGGCATGCATGCGAAGATCTTCATCATCCGAGCCGGGGCCGACCAGCGTGAGACGGAGGTCGGGATGGTTGGGGGCGAGCAGACCGACGGCGCGGAGCATCGTCGCGGCGCGGGCACGGGCGCCGTGATCGCACACCGCCACCACGAGTGCGCTCTCCTCGACCGCGCCAAGCGAGCCGCGCGCCACGGGGCGGATGGCGTCATACGTCTCCACGCTCACGCCTAACGGGGCCACCGCCGGCTCGAAGCGCACGCGCTTGAGGACCGGAAGGTCGCGAAGGTCTTCCTCGCTGCCGACGACGATCCCCGTCGCCGCCAACCGCGAGCCGACCGCGCGTTGTTCCTTGACCGACGCGGCGGCACCCGATGGGATGCGCCGAATGATGGCCGATCGGCGCGCGAGAAACACGGCGAGCGAAGCGATCTTCTGCTCACGCGGTGTGTGGACGAAGATCACCTCGATGAATCGCTCGGCCAGAATCCGGCGCAACCGCAGGGCCGCGAGGGGCCACCGCCCGTCGCTTGGCATCGGCACGACGTCCAGTCCGGACGAGGCGACGCGTTGCTCGACCGCCCCCTCTGGCGAGCACACGTAGGTCATCTGGTGCCCGCGGGCGGCGAGGCCGCGCGCGGCCGCGGCAAAGACCCGCGCTTCGCCCGACCACGCCCGAGCGGAATAGTAGAACAGGAGACGCACTAGGGGCGGGACGAGCTCACGTCAGAATCGCTTCCCGTTTCGGATTGCCTTCATCGCGGAACTGCAGCTGATACAGTCGTGCGTACGCGCCGCCCGCCCCGAGCAGCTCCTGATGCGTGCCGCGCTCGACGATCCGGCCGCGATCGAGCACGAGAATCTGCGTCGCGTGCTGAATCGTGGAAAGCCGGTGCGCGATCACGAACACCGTGCGTCCCTCGAGCAGGCGATCGATGGCCTCCTGAACGAGTCGCTCGGATTCCGTGTCGAGTGCCGACGTCGCCTCGTCGAGAATGAGGATCGGCGGGTCGACCAGGAGCGCGCGCGCGATGGCGATGCGTTGCCGCTGGCCGCCGGAGAGCCGGGCGCCCCGTTCGCCGAGCAGGGTCTCGTACTGCTCGGGCAGCTCCGAGATGAAGGCGTGAGCGTTCGCGGCACGCGCCGCGTTCTCGATCTGCTCGCTGGTGAAGCGATCGGTCATCCCGTAGGCGATGTTGCTGCGGACCGTGTCGTTGAAGATGACGGTCTCCTGGCTCACGATGCCCATGAGCCGCCGCAGCGAGACGAGACGGATCTCACGGGTGTCCTGCCCGTCGATCGTTATGCGCCCTGACGTCGGCTCGTAGAAGCGCGGGATGAGATCGGCGAGCGTGCTCTTCCCCGCCCCGCTCGGCCCGACCAGCGCGATGACATTGCCCTTTCGAGCGACGAACGAGACGTTCGAGAGCACGGGCTCGGCTTCGTATGCAAACGAGACGTCGTCGAAGATGATCTCGTGCTCGAATCGCTCGATGGTCTTCGTGCCGCGATCGGATGCCACTTCCGTCGGCACGTCGAGCACCTCGAACAGACGGTCGGCGGCGGCCAGCGATGACTGCGCGACCGTCGGAAGCTGCGACAGCGCCTTGAGCGGCGCCAGCATGCGCATCACCAGCGTGAGGAAGACGAGGAACGCTGACGCCTGGAGCGCGCGCGCGTCGAGCACGAGCGTCGCGCCGTACCAGAGGAGGAGCACGGTGATGGCGGTCGCCATCGTTTCGGTAATGGGCTGCGCGAGCAGCGCGAGCCGCGACGTCCGCACCAGCCCCTTCGAATACCGGTGGCTCGCGTCGACGAACTTGCTTTCCTCGTGCGTCTCGGCGCTGAACGACTTCACCAGCCTGATGCCGCTCACGCTCTCCTGGAGGACGCTCATCATCTCGCCGTGATCGTCATGAAGCCGCCGATAGCGCGTGCGAAGCCGTGACAGCAACGGACGGAGGGCGATGATCAGCGCGGGGGCGAGAACGAGGGCGATGACGGTCAGCCGTCGAGAGATGCCCCAGAGGTAGGCAATGTAGATGAGCACGACGGACGCGCTCTGCATCGCCGACGTGACGATCTGGGTGATCAGCTGCTTCGTCTGTGCGGTGTCGGACAGCACTCGCGAGAGGATCTGCCCGGTCTTGTTCCGCGTGAACCACCCGATCGGGAGCCGCTGGAGGTGACGATAGACTGCGTCGCGCAAATCGCGCGTGACGTATTCCTGGAGCTGAACGCCGAGCTGGCCGGCGAACCAGGCGAAGAAATTCTTGAGCGCGATCGTCCCCATCAGAATGATGATGACGTTGCGCAGCGAACCCATCGGGTTCGCCGGATCGACGAGCCCGCCAATCGTCCGCCGCAGGAAGGCGGTGACCCACCCCCCGTCGACCGGGAGCGGTTCCGACCCGAACAGCGCATTGAGGAACGGGATGAGCAGCGCGAACGCGAAGCCGTCGAGGCCGGCGGCGATGACGTTGGCGAGCACGTTCCCCGCCATGCGCCACCAGTGCGGCCGCAAAAAGGGGAGCAGCCGTCGATAGACTTCCTTGCGCGCCACGAGTGGCTACCGCCGGGGGGTGAGCAGCGCGATCGGCAGGATCATCTCCTCGGGCGTCGCTCCGCCGTGGAGAAACGATCCGCGATATCGCGTCTGGTACTCGCGCAGCTTGGTCGGATAGACGAAGAAGGAATCGCCGGTCGCGAGGAGGATGTTGCCGCCCATCCCGCGGCGCGGCAGGCGGAGATCATCGGCGTTCGTGAACAGCAGCGCAAGCTCCTGACGCTCCGCTCGCAGGTCTTCGCCGAACTTGTAGCGCAGATTCGCCGTCGCATCGCGCTTCGCGAACACCGTCGCCGGCGACATGCAGTGAATGGAGCCGTGGTCGGTGGTGAGCAACACCGGTACCTTCCGGCGCTGTGCCTCGCGAAGCAGCGTGAAGAGGCCGGAGCGCTGGAACCACTGTCTCGTGATCTGACGCAGGGCGATCTCGTCGCGGGCGACCTCGAAGAGGAGGGCAGACTCGCTTCGTCCGTGGGTGAGGAGATCGACGAAGTTGAAGACGAAGGCGCCAATGCCTTCCGCGGGAAGCGCTCCGGGCAAGCGCCTGACGAGATCGTCCGAGTCGGCAGCGGTCGAAATCTTCTCGTAACGCACCGGGTACGGCTTCCCCGCCTCGGCGAGCTGGGCTTCGAGAAGCTGACGCTCGTGCGCGTTGAGGGTTTCGTCCTCGCGATCGCCCCACCAATCGGGGAATCGCGCCGCGATCTCCCCGGGGAAGAGCCCGCTGAAGAGCGCGTTTCGCGAATACGGCGTCGCCGTCGGGAGAATCGAGAAGTAGTGCGTCGTCTCGACCTCGAAGAGCGGAGCGAGCAGCGGCATGAGGACGCGCCACTGGTCGAGGCGCAGGCAGTCGACGACGACGAACATCGCCGCGCGCTCTCGCTCGAGGATCGGGAGCAGAAACTCACCGACGACGTCGATCGAGAGCGGCGGCCGGTCCCCCTCGAGATCGCGCAGCCAGCGCGGGTACTCGCGGCGAATGTAGGCCGCGAAATCGCGCCGCATGTTGGGAAACAACCCCTCGAGCGATTCGCGCAGCCCCATCTCACCGATCTGCGTGAGCTCGATGTCCCAGTCGACGAGCTCACCGTAGCGCTCGATCCATCCGCGCCAGTCGAGGGCGTGATCGCGCTCGTTCTGGAGCTCGCGGAAGCGCTCGACGAATTGACGCGCCACAGCCTGCTGCCGGATTTGTGGTCCTTCGAGGATGCGCGTGACGACCGTCAGCACCTGACGCGGGTTGATCGGCTTGACGAGGTAGTCGTTGACATTGACGCCAAGCGCTTCGCGCATGGTCGTGTCTTCCTCGCTCTTCGTGACCATGACGATCGGCAGCTGCGGATCGACATCGCGCAGCTCGCGAAATGCCTCCAGCCCACGTTTGCCCGGCATCTGCTCGTCGAGGAGGACGAGTCCATACGGCCGGCGTCGCAGCATCTCCACGGCGTCATCGGCGTTGGACGCCGAATGCACTTCATATCCCTTGTCGCGCAGGAAGATGCGGTGGGACTCGAGGAGATCCGCCTCGTCGTCCACCCACAGGATGCTCTTGGCGGGCGGTGGCATGGTTCGGGAATCTAACGCGGGACGAAGGGGTCGTAACCCGTTGGTCATTCATCGCGCCCACGAGCGTGGCGCCACGAGCCCGACTGCGTAACCACAGAGGTACAGAGAGCACAGAGAAAGAACGACAACGGCCTTGCTTGGCGCCTTTGCCGTCGCCGTCCGTTGTGCCCTCTGGGCCTCTGTGGTACGCAGTCGGCCTCGTGGCGCCATCATACCCACTCGCCCCTCAAAAACGCACCCGCAACCCGGTACATTCTCCCGGTGGCCTCCCTCCCGCCGTTCGCCGTCCCCCCGAACCGCTTCCCCTTCCGCGCCCTTGCCGTGCGCGCGGGGCGGGCACCGCTTGGCGGCGAGCGTGAGGTGGCGCTCGCGGCATTCATGGTCGCGCGGCTGTCGCGCGATGCGCTGGGGGAGCATGCCACCGCCGGGGAGCAGCGGACAAAGCGCGCGACGGCGGCAAAGGCGTGGCTCACATCGCTCGCCGTGCCGGCACCGGCCAGACAGGCGCTCGTTCGCGCGATCGACGCAACGGCACGTGACGCGGACGCCATCGCGAGCGCCCTGAACGATCTCGCGAAGGTCGCGGGCCCCTGGCTCGACGCCGCCAGCATCGCCGAATTGCGTGCCATAACGACGGCGCCATTCGTCAATTCATGATGACCCGCATCGCCGATCTGTCGCCTCTGGGACGCGTCATGCGACGCGTGGACGCCGTCGCGGATGGCGCCCCCGCCATGGACACGATTCCGACCGGTTTTCCGAGTCTCGACCGCGTACTCGGCGGCGGCCTGCGGCGCGGGGATCTCGTCGTGCTTGCTGGAGACATCGGTGTCGGGAAGTCGGCCCTCGCCCTGGCGATCGCGCTTCGCGCCGCGCACGCCGGACACGCCGCCACCTTCTTCACCGGCGAGGCGAGCGCGGAGCGAGTGCTGGAACGTGCGCTGTCGCTCGAGGGTCGTGCTCGCATCGACGACATCCGCGCCGGCACCATCGACGAAACGACGCGTGCGGCACTCGGCGCCGCGGCCGTCAAGCTGCGCGATCGCATGCCGGACGTATACGGGATCCCTCCTGCCGGAGTGGACGCGCTCGCGCTCGAGCTTCGTTCGGTCGCCGATCCCGCACTGATCGTCATCGACCCGCTCCAGGCGCTCGCGGTCGGCTCGACCACGCAGGATGAGCAGCTCGCGCACGCGGTTCGCGAAATGAAGCGCGCGGCGGTCGAGCTGAACATCGCGGTGCTCCTCACCGCGCACGCTCCCTATCTCGTTCCCACCCGCCCCGACCCTCGGCCGACGCTGGCGGACCTGGGGGCGCTGGGCGCCCCACAACAGCACGCGGACATCGTGCTTGGTCTCTTCCGCGAGGAGCTCTACCCCGCCCTTCAGGGAGCCGAAGGGGCGACGGAGCTGGCGATCCTGAAGAACCGGAACGGTCCCAGCGGGATGTACGTGGATCTCTACTTCTACAAGCAGTGGCTCAGGTTCGAGGACATGGCCGAGTAGGACAATGCGGAATGCGGAGGAGTGAAGTCGGAAGCGCCCCCGCGGAGTCGAGCGTCGGACGCAAACGCTGAATCCGCAATCCGAATTCCGCGTTCGTTCGTTATATTTCCCGGCCTCACCCTCCTCGCGCGCGCCCGATGGCTGGTCACAGCAAGTGGAAGCAGATCAAGCACTATAAGGCAGCTGCCGACGCGAAGCGCGGGGCGCTGTTCACGAAGCTCATCCGTGAAATCACCGTCGCCGCCAAGACCGGCGGCGGCGATCCCGATGGGAATCCGCGGCTGCGCACCGCGATCGAAGCCGCGCGGGCCGCGTCGATGCCCAAGGACAACATCGAGCGCGCGATCAAGAAGGGGACGGGTGAGCTCGAGGGAGTGAGCTACTCCGAGATCACCTACGAGGGCTATGGCCCGGGTGGCGTCGCGATCCTCGTGCACACGCTCACCGACAACCCGACGCGCACGGTCGCCGACCTTCGCCACAAGTTCTCGCGCCTCGGCGGCAATCTCGGCGCATCGAACTCGGTCGCGTGGATGTTCGAGCGAAAGGGTCAGATCTACGTCGATGCAACGCGGTTCAGTGAGGACGCCGCTCTCGAAGCGGCGCTCGACGCGGGCGCGGAGGATCTCAAGCGCGAGGGTGACCAGTTCATCATCACGACCGATCCCACGTCACTGCACCAGGTGAAGGGCGGGCTCGAAGCGAAGGGGATCGCGATTCAGGAATCGGAGATCGCGAACCTGCCGAAGAACATCGTCCGCGTCGAGGGAAAGACCGCCGAGCAGCTGCTCAAGCTGCTCGAGGACATCGAGGAGCACGACGATGTGCAGAAGGTCGCGGCGAACTTCGACATGGATGTGAGTGAAATGGCGGGGGCATGACACCAATTCGGAATGCGGAATGCGGATGGCAGTGACGCCGGACTGCTCATACCGGCGACCGAGCCATCCCGGTCCAGATGACATCCGCACTCCGCATTCCGGATTCGTCTCTTGATCGTCCTCGGCATCGACCCCGGAACCGCGATCACCGGCTACGGGGTCGTTCGCGGAGAGCCGTTCGGGTCGCTGGCGCTCGTCGAATGCGGCGTCATCCGCACCAGCGCACGCGACCCGTTACCGGTGAGATTGCGCGAGATTTACGAGGACGTCCGCGCGCTTCTCGAGCGGCATCACCCCGAAGCGCTCGCGGTCGAAGATGTCTTCTACTCCCGTAACGTGCGTACAACGGTGGTGCTGGGACACGCGCGCGGCGTCGTGCTGCTCGCGGGGGAGCAGGCGGGCGTTTCCATTTACGAGTATCCGCCGGCCGAGATCAAGAAGTCGGTCGTCGGCACGGGCGCGGCGACGAAAGAACAGGTGCAGTTCATGTTGACGCGTCTGCTGCGACTGAAGACCGCGCCACAGCCGAGCGACGCCGCCGACGCGGCCGCGGTCGCGCTCGCGCACATCATGACGGCGCGCGTTCCACGGATCGGCGATCTCGGACGCGGAACGGTGCTCGCGCTCGGTACGCGCTCGACGCGACGGCGGAAAGCGTGATCGCGCAAGTCCGCGGAAAGCTCATCGCGAAGGATCTCGAGAAAGTCGAGATCATGACGGCGGGCGGCACGGGCTACGAGCTGTCGGTCCCGCTGTCGGTGTACGAGACGCTGCCCAAGGTTGGCGACGAGACGTCGTTGCACACGCATCTCGTCGTTCGCGAGGATGGGTGGCAGCTATTCGGATTCGCCACTGTCGTCGAGAAGCGCGTGTTCCAGCGCCTGCTGTCCGCGTCGGGCATAGGCCCTGCCCTCGCGCTCGGCATGCTCTCGACGCTCTCGGCCGACCGGCTCGTGCGCGCCATCCGTGAAAAGGACCTGCCAACCCTTCAGGGGGTCCCGCGTGTCGGTCGGAAGAAGGCCGAACGGCTCATTCTGGACCTGGCCGACAAGCTCGATGATGTGCAGGGCGATGTGGCCGGTATCGCGCGGCCGGATGGCGCTGGTGCGGACGATGCGATTCGCGCACTGGTGTCGCTCGGCTACGCGTCGGTCGATGCGGAAAAGGCGGTCCGCATCGCGCTCGACGAGGGCGGGCGCGGTCTCTCGGCGCCCGAGCTCATCCGCCGCGCGCTCGCCAAGGTCAGCACTCGGTAAGGAAGCCCGGCCGAGTCCAACGAAGGGCGCTCTCAGGGCGTATCATCTCGATGATTCTCACGGTCGCCATTCTCAGCCTGGCTGTCCTTCAGCAGGACACGCTGCGTCTCTCGCTCCCCGAAGCCGTTACGATCGCGCTTCGCGAGGCCGACGAGGTGAGACGCGCGAACGCCGACGTCAAGTTGACCGAAGCGCAGGTGGTGACGTCGCGTGCAAGCGCACTTCCACAGCTTCGACTGACCGGCACGTACAACCACGTGTTCGCGAACGCGCGCGCGCGGGCCGTCAATCAGGTTTTCAATCAGCCGAACACCTACAACGTCAACGCGAATCTGTCGCAGACGCTCTTCCAGGGCGGACGCGAGTTCGCCTCGTGGAGGGCGGCGCGTCGCGTACGCGAAGCTGCGCGCCTCACCGCCGGTGAGACGCGCGCGGAAGTCGCCGTCGGCGTGCTGCGCGCATATCTCAGCGCGTCGCTCGCCGAACGTGTCGAGCGGATTCGCGGGGAGAACCTCATCCTCGCGAGCCAACGCGTCACGCAGTCGGAGCAGCTCTTCAACGCCGGGCGCGTCGCGCGCTACGATGTGCTCCGTTCACGGGTCGAGCGGGCGAACCTCGAGCCACTGGTCATTCAGGCGCGCAACGATCGCGAGATCGCGCTCCTCGATCTTCGCCGTCTGCTGAATCTCCCGGCCGAAGCGCCGATCGAGCTGACGACGACGATCGACTCCTCGAGCGTGTCGATGATCCTGACGGCCGCTTCGCAGCCCGATCTGGACCCCGAGAATCGCGCCTCCGTTCGGGCCGCCGAGCTCACCGCTCGCGCGCGCCGCGACGCCATCGCGGCCGCACGCGCGGACTGGTTGCCGACCATCACCGTCTTCTTCCAGTCGGGCGTGCAGGCCTTCCCGCAGAGCGGCTTTCCGCCCGGACGCGGCGAGACGTCGCCACGCTTTTGTCCGGACGGAGCGCCTGCTGATCGGTCCTGCCAGAACGGAGGCTGGTTCGGCGATCGCACGATGGGCGTCAACTTCTCGTGGCCGCTCTTCGACGGATTGCGCGCGAAGGGCGCGATCGATCTGGCGCAGGCGAATCTCGAGATCGCCGAGCTGGCGCTGGCGCAGGAGCGTGAGGCCGTGGCGCTCGAGATCGCGCGCGCACGCGCCGAGCTGGCGCGCTCTCGGTCGATATTCGCGGCGCGGCGGCAAACCGTGACCGAAGCGGACGAAGCGTTCCGTCTCGCGTCGCTCCGCTATTCTCGTGGCATCGGCACGTCGCTCGAAGTGTCGGACTCGCAGCTACAGCTTCTCATATCGCAAACCGACGAAGCGCAGAGCGCCGTCGATGTCTATCTCGCCGCCGCGGAGCTGGCGCGGGCGCTCGGGCGTCCGATCCCCCTGCCGGGTGGCGAGACCATCTCACCACAGACTACCGCAAATGCACCATAGATCGCTCGCGCTACGCGCCCTCTTCGTCATCGCGCTCGCGAGCAGCGTCGCGTGCGGGGATGACAAGGAGGACCAGGCCCAGGCAGCCCAGGGTCCGAATGGCGGCGGCGGCGGAAGCGCCGGCGGCGCCGTCGCCCCGGGAGGCGGAGGGCCGTCGGTCGCGCTGTCAACGGAGGACGTCGCGACGGCGCGGCGTGCGCCCATCGAGGAGAGCGTGCCGCTCACGGGCGACCTGCGTCCCATCGAGACCGTTGACGTCCGTGCCCGCATCGAGGGCGACATCATCGGCGTGTACGTCCGCGAGGGCTCGTACGTTCGCGAGGGTCAGCTCCTCGCGCAGTTCGAGGCAGCGGACCAGGAGAGCCTGCGACAGAGCGCGCTCGCCTCACGAGCGGCGGCTCAGTCGGCGCTCTCGACGGCCCAGTGGAACCTCGATCAGACGCGCGAGCTGTTCAAGGCGGGCGCCGTTCCCGAGCGTGACGTACGATCGGCCGAGCAAGCGGTCGCCACGGCCCGTGCGCAGCTCGCCGCCGCGGAAGCGCAGGTTCGGGCGGCCTCGACGGAAGCGCGCGACACACGGGTGGTCGCACCAACCACCGGCACGCTCGAGCGCCGTCTCGTCGAGAGCGGTGAGCACGTGACGCGCGGAACGCCACTCTTCACGGTCGTCCGAACGAACGCGCTCGAGCTGGCGGCAACAGTGCCGGCGCGTTATGCGAGCAACGTGCGCACGGGACAGATTACGCGTTTCACCGCCGACGGACGGAGCATCGAGGGGCGTGTCGTGCGGGTGAGCCCCACGATCGATCCGGCGACACGCTCGATCACGGTGTACGTGCAGGTTCCGAATCCCTCCGGCGCGCTGAAGGGCGGAACGTTCGTCGCCGGACGCGTCGTCGGTCGTTCCATTCCCGAGGCGCTGGTGATCCCGGGCGCGGCCGTTCGCCAGGATCAGGATGGGAGTCCGTACGTGTACACCATCGAGGGCGAAACCGTGGCGCAGAAGCCGGTGAAGGTCGGGGTGGTCGATGACGCCACCGGCATCGTGGAGATCGTGTCCGGCCTCGAGGAGGGCGATCGCGTGATCGTCGGGAACGTCGGCACCCTCGGCCGCGGCATGCAGGTCCGCGTCGTCGACCCGACGGACCAACCCGTGCGCCGTTAGGCGGAGACATACCATGTTCCTTTCCGATGTCTCGATCAAGCGGCCGGTGTTCGCGACCATGCTCATGGTCGCGCTCGTCGTGCTCGGCGTCGTGTCCTACCAGCGGCTCGCGATCGACGAGTACCCCGACGTCACGTACCCGGTGGTGGTGGTGCAGACGGCGTTTCCCGGGGCCTCTCCCGAGGTCATGGAGCGCGAGGTGTCGCGCCCCGTCGAGGAGGCGCTGAACACCGTCCAGGGGCTCAAGGAAGTCACGTCGACGTCGTTCGAGGGGAGCTCGATGGTTCGCGTGCAGCTCAACCTCGGCGTGAACGTGATGGAGGCCCAGCAGGACGTGCAGGCCAAGGTCGCACGCATCCGGCGCCAGCTGCCGCGCGACATCGAGGATCCGGTGGTCATCCGCTTCGATCCCAACGAGCGGCCGATCATGTCGATCGCGATTCAGAGCTCCGACCGGCCCCTTCGCGAGCTGACGGACATCGCCGAGGAGATCATCGCGCCGCGGCTCGAGGCGATTCCGGGCGTGGGCGGGGTGAACCGCGTCGGCGGTGTCGAGCGACAGATCCGCATCCAGCTCGATCATTCGGCCATGCGGTCGTACGCGGTGAGTCCCACGCAGGTGTCGGCAGCGCTCGAGCGCGAGAACCAGGAAGTCCCCGCCGGGCGCGTGCAGTCCGGTCAGATCGAGCGGCTGGTACGCGTGACCGGTCGCGTCGAGCAGCCGGCCGCCTTCCGCGACATCGTGGTCACGGTCCGTAACAACACTCCCATCCGCCTGTCGGACGTCGCGACAGTCGTCGACGGAACGGCGGATCAGCGAAGCGCCGCTCGCTTCAACGGCGATCCGGCAGTCGCGCTCGATCTCCTGAAGATTTCCGGTGCAAACACGGTCAACGTCGCCGACGCCGTCCGCGTCGTGGTGGATGAGATCAGCCGGCAGATGCCGCCGGACATCAAGCTCGCGGTCATTCGGGACGACTCGCGGCGCATTCGTGAGGCGCTGAGCGACGTCGAGCTCACGATCCTGCTCGGCGCCGTGCTGACGATCGCGATCATCTACCTCTTCCTGAACTCGTGGCGCTCGACGGTCATCACCGGGCTCACGCTTCCCGTCAGCATCATCTCGGCGTTCTTCATCATGTGGGTGTTCGGGTTCACGGTGAACACCATGACGCTGCTCGCGCTCTCGCTCGCCATCGGGCTCTTGATCGATGATGCGATCGTGGTCCGCGAGAACATCGTCAGGCACATCGAGATGGGGAAAGACCACCATCGCGCCGCACGGGAGGGGACGGACGAGATTGGGCTCGCGGTGACATCCACGACGCTGGCGGTAGTCGCGGTGTTCATTCCCGTCGCCTTCATGGGCGGGATGATCGGAAAGATCTTCCTCCAGTTCGGCGTGACGGTGGCGTTCGCGGTGCTCGTCTCGCTGTTCGTGTCGTTCACGCTCGACCCAATGCTCTCGAGTGTCTGGGCTGACCCTGAAGTCGAACACGGAACGCGGAATGCGGAGGCTGGCTCACCGCCCCGCAGATCGCGATGGTCGATTCGGCGCATTGCGTCGGCGTTCAACGACCGGTTCGAGCGGGTCGCGGACCGGTATCCGAAGTGGCTGGATTGGTCGCTGCGCCGGCGCGGGACGATCATGGCGATCGCCGGTGCATCGGTCGTCATCGCTTTCCTCATCCTGCCGAAGCTCGGCTTCACGTGGATGCCCGAGGCCGACGTCGGTGAATTCTCTGTCGGCTTCCGCGCTCCGCCGGGCTCGCGACTGGAGTACACACTCGATCGCGGGATGCAGCTCAGCTCCATGATTCGCGAGAATCCCGCCGTCGCATTCACCTACCTCAACATCGGCGGTGGCTTCCGCGGTTCACCGAGCAACGGATCCGTCTTCGTGAAGCTGAAGCCGCGCGAAGAGCGCGTTCAGCACATGTCGGAGATTCAGAACGCGCTGCGAGGCCGCCTCCGGGAAATCCCGGGGATACGCGCCAACGTGCAGGGAACGCGCTCGATCTTCGGTGGGTACCGCAGTCCGATCGCCGTCAACGTGCAGGGGCCGGAGCCATCTCGACTGAAGCTGCTCGCTGCGCAGGTTCTCGAGAAGATGCGCACGGTGCCCGGCGTCGCCGAGCCGCAGTCGAGCGACGAGGGCGACATTCCGCAGCTCGACGTGCACGTGGATCGGCAGCAGGCGTGGGCGGCGGGCCTCGGCATTGGCAGTATCGGGGGGACGCTCGCGCCGCTCTTCAGCGGGCAGCGTGCGACGCAGTGGGAGGACGAGCTGGGCTACTCGCACGACGTCGTCGTCGTGTACCCCGACTCGATGCGCGCATCGGTTGAAGACGTCGCCACGATTCCGGTGCTGAGCAACAACATCGATCCGCGCACCGGCCAGCAGGCCGTCATTCCGCTGCTCCAGGTGGCCGAGGTGAGGGCCGGCATCGGGCCGCAGCAGATCGAGCGGAACTCGCTCCAGCGTCAGATCTCGATTTCGGCGGGCGTGCTCCCCGGCTACGGCGTCGGCGACGTCGCGACCTCGGTGAAAGCCGCGGTCGATTCGATTGGCTTCCCGCCGGGCTACCGCATGGTGTTCGGCGGCGACGTGCAGAATCTGAACGAGACGAAAGGGTACGTGCTCGAGGCGATTCTGCTCGCGGTCATCTTCATCTATCTGATTCTCGCGTCACTCTTCGGCTCGTTCGTGCAACCGCTGGCGATCATGCTGGCGCTGCCGCTCTCGTTCATCGGCGTCGCGCTGGCGCTGCTCCTGACGAGCGGCTCGCTCAACGTGATGACGATGGTCGGCATCATCATGCTGATGGGGCTGGTCACGAAAAACGGCATCCTGCTCGTGGACTTCACGAACCTGCTGCGCGGCAAGGGCAACGATCGGCATCAGGCGTTGCTCGAGGCGGGGCGCATCCGCCTGCGTCCGATCATCATGACGACCGCGGCGATGATCTTCGGAATGCTGCCGCTCGCGCTCGCCATCGGTGAGGGCGCCGAGGAGCGTGCGCCGATGGCGCGCGCCGTCATTGGCGGTCTGATCACCTCGACGCTGTTGACGCTGCTCGTCGTGCCGGTGATGTACACGCTGCTCGACGACTTCGCGGCGTGGGTGACGAAGAAGCGTCGTTCGCCCGTCGAGGGTTCTCTACCCGTGAGGGAGCCGGAGCCCGCGATCGGGGACTGACACGAAAGCGGAATGCGGAATCCGGATTGCGTTCTCGTCTCTTCCGGATTCCGCTTTTCCGCGTTCGACTTGATCTTCAAGGCGCCACACGGCACGTTCCCCGGAGACCTTCGAAGGAGCACCCGTGCGTCTGTTGGCGTTGTTCGCTCTCGGTGCCTGCACCGCGTCGTCCTCGGGGGGCACACCGTACGACACACTCACCACCGAGGAGCGGCGTGAGTCGGTGATGGAGGCGGACCGCGCCTTCAGCGACGATTTCGCCCGGCGGCGCGTGGAGGGGTGGGTATCGTGGTTCGACACCGCGGGCATGCAGGTGGTCGCGGATGGGCGAACCCCTCGCGGTCACAATGAGATTCGCGAGCACATGATGGCGGCCTTCGGCGACACCACACGGATGCTCGTGTGGCGGCCAATCGAAGCGCAGGTCTCCGACGACGGCACGCTCGCCTACACGATCGGCACCTACGACTTCTACATCCGCGGGGCCGACTCGGCCGCGAGCCACGCCACCGGCCACTACCTCACCACCTGGCGCCATCAGCCGGACGGAAGCTGGAAGGTGCTGGCCGACATCGGCACACAACATCCGAAGAAACGGTGACCGCACGACGACTGCTGCGCGCCGCGCGCACGGCGACGTTCACGGAGTCCGTCATCCGCGAGATGACGCGACTGGCGAACCAGCACGACGCGATCAACCTCGCGCAGGGCTTCCCCGACTTCCCGATGCCGACGCCGATGAAGGAAGCGGCGTGCGCGGCGATCCATGGCGACATCAACCAGTACGCGATCACGTGGGGATCACCGGCCATGCGGCTGGCGATCGCCGAGAAGTATCGCCGCTGGTACGCGATGGAGGTGGACCCGGAACGCGAGATTACTGTGACATGCGGTGCCACCGAAGCGATGGCGTCGGCGTTCCTCGCGCTCTTCGATCCGGGCGACGAGGTCGTGATCCTCGAGCCGTTCTACGAGAACTACGGCCCGGATGCCATTCTGGCGGGCGCGTCACCCGTGTTCGTGCCGCTCGAGGCGCCGGACTGGCGACTGGACGCCGATCGTCTGCGGACCGCCTTCTCATCGCGCACCCGCGCGATCGTCGTCAACACCCCGCACAATCCAACGGGACGCGTGTTCACGAAGGAAGAGACGTCGCTCATCGCCGAGTTGTGCATCGAGCACGACGCGTGGGCGATCACCGACGAGATCTACGAGCACATTCGTTATGCGGGCGGGCACCATCCGATCGCCACGTTTCCGGGGATGCGCGAGCGCACGGTCACGATCTCCGGCCTGTCGAAGACGTTCTCGTGCACGGGGTGGCGCATCGGCTATGCGATCGCGCCCGTCGAGCAGACGCTCGCCATTCGGAAGGTGCATGACTTCCTGACAGTCGGCGCCCCCGCGCCGCTCCAGGCCGCCGGCGCGGTGGCCATGGCGTTCGACGCCGACTACTACAACCACCTCGCGCTCGACTACCGCGCGCGGCGCGACGTCATCGTGAAGGCGTTGGAGGACGCCGGCTTCCGGTTTTCGATCCCCGAGGGAGCGTACTACGTGCTCGCCGACTTCTCCGACCTCAGCTCCCTTCCCGACGACGAGTTCGCGCGCTGGCTCACTCGCGAGGTCGGCGTCGCGCCGGTGCCGGGGTCGAGCTTCTACCACGATCCCGCGTTAGGTCGGCGGATGGTGCGCTTCGCGTTCTGCAAGAAGGTCGAGACCCTCGAGCGGGCGGCCGAGGCGCTGAGCCGCGTCCGAGCGACGGTCTGACGCGCATCTCGTCAGGCTTTCCTTTATTGACCCTGCAGCGAGCGGCGGTAGCCTGGCGGTAGGTTCTCCTCTCGGAGGCTGGCGTGCGGTTCCTACTGCCAGCAAGCGTTTGTCTCCTGGCGTGCGGCGTCATCTCCGTGCACGCCCAAAAACCGACGCGCGACGACTACTATCACCACCTGCCGCCGCCGCCGTCGATCGTCGCACAGACAGACGCGAGCCAGCGGCTCCGGCTCTACGGCGATCGCTCGAGTCCGTCGTACGGGGATCGCGATATCGACGGCATCGATGACGCTCGTGGCCGGCTGCTACTGAGTATCGCCGAGCGATTCTCACCGATTCTTCGCCGGAACAACTTCGAGGTCCCCAGACACTTCAACGACCTCGTGGCCCGTCCCCGTCACCTTCACCTCGATGTCTGGCACGGCGGTCGGCGCACGTCATCGGATTCCATCCTCCTCGAGCCGACAGCGCCCGTGCTCGCCGGTGCTAGCGACTTCGCCTACACCTCATCCCTCAGTGCAGCGGACGACCACAAGCTGCGGTCGCTGGTCGAAGCGCTCCATCCCAGGCGACCCCGCACGAGGGTAGTACCGGCGAGCGGTCGCAGCGACACGGTTCTCTTCGTGGACATACCCGGCGATGATGAGGCGACGTGGCGCCGCAACTTCGAGCATGCGACGGCACCGCCCCACACGTTCGCGCACGTGTTTCTCGAGGACGCGCCGGAGGACGACACTTCGCCGCGAGTCCATCTCGAGATTCAATACTGGTTCTACTATCCGTTCAACGACAGCGCGAACAACCACGAAGGCGATTGGGAGCACCTCACGGTCTGCGTCACCACGCGCGAACGTGCGCTCGAGCGCGGAGGAGACCCGCTAGCCCGTGGCCTGCCGAGCGAGGAGGACGTGCTGCGGATTCTGGCGTCGGACGACGCGCTCATGCTCGATTCGCTCGTCATTCGCGAGGTGGACTACTACTTCCACCACAACATGATGACGCTCGACTACCTGAGCGCGCTCGCGGCCGAGCCGGAGCCCGATTCGGGGGGCTACATCAGCGTCTGGCAGGATCGCACCTACGTTCGGAGAGTGATCACACAGCGTGTTGCTGTCGCCCAGGGGCGCCTGGCGACTCACCCGATCGCATATCTCGGCGGCAACAACCTCGGCCCTGACGAGCTCACGCGTGTGATCCCACGCTTCCACCGGTCCTTCAACCGGAACTCCGACGCCACGTATCCGTTTCCGGGTGTCTGGCAGACGGTCGGCCCGCTGGGAATGACGGAGAAAGTGCGCGGTCCCGAGGTACCACCCACTCGGCCTGATGCGGGAACGGAAACACCGTGGCGTGAGCTGATCACGGACAAATCGTTCATCAGCTTCGCACGATCCCAGATCACGCTCGTTCCCGACTGGGAGAGAATCGACTCGCTGATACTCGCTGACGCCGGTGCCCGTTTGCGCTGGAGCTGGATGATCCTCCCGATTCGATGGGGCTTTCCCGCCGTGGGGTCGCCGGGCGCGGGCAGCTTGAAGCACACCAACCTCGGCAACCTCGGTCCGTTTGGGCCAACG
>DASRHU010000025.1:0-2872 GCA_035650335.1 Gemmatimonadaceae bacterium
ATACTCGCTGACGCCGGTGCCCGTTTGCGCTGGAGCTGGATGATCCTCCCGATTCGATGGGGCTTTCCCGCCGTGGGGTCGCCGGGCGCGGGCAGCTTGAAGCACACCAACCTCGGCAACCTCGGTCCGTTTGGGCCAACGCATAACGATGCGTGGAACCGGCGCGGGCAGACGAACGAGTATCGTCGGTTCGAGCCCACCGTCCTCTACACGCCGACGTCGCCCACGACGCCCTGGTCGAACCTCCTCAGCGGGTGGGGGATCCTGAATGTTCCACTCGCCATCTTCGGCCTGACGCCCGGGGGGAACGTCGCGGTGACGCAGCTCGCTCCGTGGCTCACGGGCGCGCTGCATCTCGTCAGCAAGCCGCCGTCGAAGACGATCACGCCGGGGCGGCTCCCGTTGCGGTTCACCGATGCCAGCGCCGGCGCCTTTCGACAAGGTCGCCCACAGAGGCTCGCCCGACTCCTGCCTCACGAGGAGCATCCCGGGCTCGCACCCTCGCTCGCGAACGGTCGGATCCGCGAGGAGTGGGGATCACCGCTCGATGGACCGCGGTTCACCTTCAACCTCTTCTTCGCGAACCGTGTGTCCGTGGAGAACTCCGTGAGCTGGGGCGTCGGCGACGTCGCATACTCGATCGAGCCTCTCGACGGATCACCGGACATGCGCATTCATGGGACCGTCGCACTCCGCGAGTTCACCGGCGGTCTGCGCGTCGTTGCGCTCTCGGCTCTTGACGGGCGACTCCAGATTTCAACCCGGGCTGGCGCGGGCTGGATGAAATACCTCGTTCGGCAGGTGGAGCTCGATGGCCAAGGGCTTCCCGACGCGGACTTTCGAGGTGGTCGTCTGCCGTCGGTGCTGCCCTCGAAGCGATGGCTCCCAAATGCCGGGTACCTGGGCATCGGGATCGAGGCATTCAGCTCGCGCGGACGCTATCTCTTCCGGCGCGTCGGATACGGAATTCGCGCGGACCTCACCGGCGTTCAGCATCGGCTGGACGATCGACTGCCGGGCACGAGACACGGCCCAGTGCAGCAACACTGGGACTTGTCCGTGGGTCTCGTCCTCGGCTGGTAAGCGCTTGTGGAAGCTCCAACCCGCGACGAAGTTGTCACCGCTCTCCTGTGATGACTTTCGGCATATCTTCGGCTAAATTAGGGACAACCCCGAGCATCCGGAGCACCGTGTCGCGCGCCGAGATCACCACCCCGGAAGTCCTCGCCGAGGAATCCGTCGTCGAGCTTTCACTCCGCCCCCAACGGCTGGCCGAGTTCATCGGACAGCAGAAGGTGAAGGAGAGCCTCCGCATCTACATCGATGCCGCGATCGCCCGCCGCGAGCCGCTCGACCATGCGCTCTTCTACGGGCCGCCCGGCCTCGGCAAGACCACGCTCGCCGAGCTGATCGCGCGTGAGATGGGCGTCAATATCCGCACGACATCGGGACCCGCGCTGGAGAAACCCGGTGACCTCGTCGGCACCCTCACCAACCTGCGAGAGGGCGACATCCTCTTCATCGACGAGATTCATCGACTGCGTCCGATCATCGAGGAGTTCCTCTATCCGGCGATGGAGGATTACAAGATCGACATTCGCCTCTCCGAGGGGCCCAAGGCGCAGACGATCACGATGCCCATCGAGCGATTCACGCTCATTGGCGCGACGACGCGCTTCGGCATGCTGACGCCGCCCATGCGAGCGCGGTTCGGGATCATCGAGCGACTCAACTACTACCCGGCGAGCGACCTCGAGCACATCGTGCGTCGCTCGGCCGAGGTGATGCGGGTGGACGTGGACGCGCACGGTGCGTCCGAGATCGCTCGACGGTCGCGCGGAACGCCGCGCGTCGCCAACCGCTTGCTTCGCCGGGTGCGCGACTTCGCCCAGGTGAAGGCGGACGGGCGCATCACGCGCGAAGTCGCCTCGAGCGCGCTCATGATGCTCGACGTCGACGAGTTCGGGCTCGACGACATGGATGCACGCGTCCTCAAGACGATCATCGAGAAATTCGATGGCGGGCCAGTGGGACTGTCCACGCTCGGCGCCGCAATCGGGGAGGACGTGAGCACCATCGAGGAGGTGTACGAGCCGTACCTCGTGCAGAACGGGTTTCTCCAGCGCACGCCGCGCGGCCGCGTCGCGACGCCGCAGGCGTACCGGCACTTCGGCTATACCCCGCCGACCTCCCAGCCTTCACTGTTCTAGTGGAGCGCGTCCGAATTGGTGAGTGCAGGGGGCATGTAACCGCAGAGGGCCGCAACAGGACAGTGTTATTCCGTCGCGGGCAGCCCTTTCCCCTCGTCCAATGGCCGCAGAGAAAACCAACTGCATTGGCGTTTGCAGCAATTGCGGCCATTCGGGCGAGGGGCGGACCGCCTGGTTCTCGAGGAGTGCCCTCCCGTTGCGGCCATCTGCGGTTGCGTCGGCTCGTTGAGCATGCACTCCGAAACTCAGACGCAGTCCACTACGCGGGGCGGGGGCGCACGCTTGACACGGCGCGGCCCCGCGGGAAGCATAGGACGTATGTCGCACGCCGCGCTTCTCGCAGTCGCAGGCCTCACGCTCTTCGGGGCGCCGTCGGCTCGCGCGCAATCGGCGACCGACTCGCTCGCCAGGCTTCGCGCGCTCACCGAAGCTGTGCGGGCGGACCGCTCGAACCACGCCGCATGGTACGAGCGCGGAATGCTGGCGTGGGCGATCGCGCGCCAGCAGCGCCGGGTGACCGCCATCCGGAACGACAGCGGCCCGTCGCTGTTCGACGTAGCCGACTCGTCGCTGCAACGCGCGCTGAAGCTGCGCGATGATGACGCACGCTACGTCCTCGCGCTTGGGCGCTACCGGTGGTCGTCGACGAACGGGCTCACGCG
>DASRHU010000026.1:0-2072 GCA_035650335.1 Gemmatimonadaceae bacterium
TACGCAGGGCGTGCGCCTCGTCAATCTCGACGAGGGCGACCTGGTGATGGATGTCGCGCGGGTCGTCTCCGAGGACGACCGGCCGGAAGGCGCCGAGGAAGGAGAGGAGCCCGCGGGGGTCGTGCCCGAGGACGACGAGGAAGAGGAGTAAGAAGCGTCAAGGCGTGCACTCGCACCCGAGGGCTGACGTGGAGGCCGGCCTGTGCAGGTGCCGGCCTCTTTCGTCTGCGGGTTTCCCCAGACGCGTCGTGGGGAGAATCTCAACTGCCGGGCCCTGTCCTTGCGTGCAGATTTTGGCGTCCGGCCGCAGCGCGTTTTGTGGCGGAGTACTCTCCCGCAGACACGGACGTCTCGACGATGAAGACCACGGGCTCCGCCGATCCCCCGCAATCCACGCCCCTCGGTCCCCCGCTGTCGAATGAGCGCGTCGTTCCTCCGATGACCAGCAGCCTTCAGACGTCGGACGGTCAGTCGATCGAGGCGCGCCTTGGCGAGAGCGAGCAACGCTATCGTCGCCTGGCCGACTGGGTGCCCAACCAGGTCTGGACGGCGCGGCCCGACGGGCAGCTCGATTATGTGAATGCTCGCGTCCTCGAGTACACCGGCCGAACCCACGACGAGATGATCGGGCTCGGCTGGCAGGGGATCGTCCATCCCAGCGACCTCGCGGCCGTGTTGGAGCGGTGGACGCGCTCGCTCGCGACGGGCCAGGACTACGAGGTCGAGTTCCGGCTGCGCCGCGCCGACGGTCAGTACCACTGGCACATTGGCCGCGCACGAGCGGAACGCGACGCCGACGGCCGCGTCATCAAATGGTTCGGGTCGAACACCGATGTCGAGGATCTACGGCGGGTCGAAGCCGAGCTTCGCGCGCGGGAGCAGCAGTTTCGCGCGCTGGCCGAGAGTCTTCCGCAGCTCGCATGGATGGCCGATCGCTCGGGCAACGTCTACTGGTACAACCACCGGTGGTACGACTACACCGGCACGACGCTCGACCAGGTGCGCGGTTGGGGGTGGCGGACGGTGCACCACCCCGACCATGTCGAGCGCGTGGTTACGCGCATTCAACGCGCGTGGGACACGGGTGAGCCGTGGGAAGACCACTTCCCGCTGCGCGCCAAGGATGGCCGCTATCGCTGGTTTCTGTCGCGCGCGGTTCCCATCCGCGACGCGACCGGCGAGGTGGATCGCTGGTTAGGCACCAACACCGACATCACCGAGCTGCGCGAGGCGGAGGCGGCGCGCGATCGTGCTCTCGCCGAGGCGAAGGCGGAGCGGCAGCAGCTGTACGAGGTGTTCATGCAGGTGCCGGCGGCGATCGCGGTGCTCGAAGGTCCGACGCACGTGTTCACCGTCTCCAACCCGATCTACTGTGAGCTCACCGGGCATCGCGAGCTCATCGGCAAGACCGTCCGCGAAGCGATGCCCGAGTTGGAGGGGCAGGGCTTCTTCGAGCTGCTCGACACCGTCTATCAGGACGGCAAGCCGTATCGTGCACTCGAACGTCTCATCCGGCTCGACCGCGATCACGACGGCGTACCGGAGGACATCTATCTCGATTTCGTCTATCAGCCGCTCAAGGATGCGCGCGGCGAGACGTTCGGCATCATGGCGCACGCGGTCGACGTGACGGACAAGGTGCGTGCGCGCGAGGAAATCGCGGCGGCGCGCGCCGAGGCCGACAACGCGAATCGGGCGAAGAGCGAGTTCCTCGCCGCGATGTCGCACGATCTGCGCACGCCACTCAACGCGATCGGAGGCTACGCGGATCTGGTCAAGGACGGTCTCTACGGGCCGGTCACCGAGGCGCAGGTGAACGCGATGACGCGCATCCGGCGTGCGGAGGAGCTTCTCCTGACGCTGATCAACGACATCCTGACGTACGCCAAGATCGAGGCCGGGCGCCTCACGATCGACATCGTCGACGTCTCGGTGAATCGGATGTTGTCCGACCTCGGGATGCTCATCACCCCGCAGGTCGAGAAGAAAGGCCTGACGTACGAGTTTCGACCCGGCCCCCCTGAGGTGCGAATGCGCGCGGACCATGAGCGCGCGACGCAGATCTTGCTGAA
>DASRHU010000027.1:0-5393 GCA_035650335.1 Gemmatimonadaceae bacterium
AAGGGCCGTGAGAGACCATCACGTCGATAGGCCGCCCGTGGACATGGGGCAACCCATTCCGAGCGCAGCGGTCCTAATCGCCCGTGCGGCTTGACTACCACCCCGCAAGGGACTGGCGTCAAACCTCACCAAGCAAAGCAATCGCTTCGAATACGAGAGCCTCCGGCTCTCGTGACCCGACACTACTCGATCACTCACTTGCCACTTTGATTTTTCACATCACGAATCGCTGGCGGCTGGAGCGCAGGGGCCACACCCGTTCCCATCCCGAACACGGTCGTTAAGCCCTGCAGCGCCGATGGTACTCCGATCGAGAGATCGCGGGAGAGTAGGCCGTCGCCGGCACCCCCTGAAGCGCCCCGGAGAGCAATCCGCTCCGGGGCGCTTTTTTTCCTTTCGGTATAACGGCAGAGATGTCAGCGCTCAGACGTCAGAGCTCAGATGTCAGACACGACCGTGGCTGGTGTTCCCCTGACTCCTGACTCCTGACTCCTGACCCCTGCCGTCTCTAGATTACTCCCCCGAAATGCTCGGTCTCGATCTTGCCCCTCGCGACATCGTGCGACGCCCGATACTTCTCGCCCTCGGCGCCGGCATCGGCGCGTTGCTCGTTCGCGAACGTCGTGGCGTTCGCCACTCCGAGCGACTCGCCGCCGCCGCGCTGGAGACGCTCCTCAACGCCATCGACGCGAACGACGCGTCCACCGGGGCCCACGTGCGACGCGTTGCCGCGTACAGCATGACGCTCGCGCGCGCGGCACGCCTCGACGACGCGACGATCCGCAGCATCGAGCGCGTCGCGCTCTTCCACGACATCGGGAAGATCCACGAAGCGCTCTTCGACATCGTCCACGATCAGGACGACACGGTGACTCCCGACGAGCGCCGCCTCATCGCGACCCATCCGAAGCGAGGCGCCGAGGTGCTGCAACCGCTCTCGTTCTTCTATCCCGATCTTGCCGCGGGCGTCCTCGCCCATCACGAGCGCTGGGATGGCTCGGGATATCCGCACTGTCTGTCGGGCGTGCAGATCCCCATCCAGGCGAGGGTCGTCGCCATCGCCGACACGTTCGACGCGATCACGCACCGACGCCGGTATCGCCGCGCTCAGAGCGTGGAAGAAGCCGCCCGCGTCATCGCCGAAGGGAGCGGCACCCAGTTCGATCCGTCGCTGGCCGCGATCGTCCGGCGCCCGCGGGTGCTCGCGCAGTTTCAGCGGATCGCCCGCCGCACCTGGCAGCCCTCGGCGTCGCCGGAGGGCGGACGTCGCCATCGCAGTGGCGCGAAGGCGCCCGACGTCACCTTCCGGTGGCGCGATGGCCCACAGACTTCGCCCCCCTGACCGCACGTGCCTGACGAGCGACACCTCGGTGCCCTGCGCGGCGCCACGACAGTCGAACGCGATGACGCGTCATCGATCCGCGCCGCGACCGCGGAGCTGCTGCGACGCATGGTCGAGATCAACGAGCTCGAGCCAGCGAACATTCTCAGCGCGATCTTCACCGTCACCCCGGATCTCCGCAGCGCGTTTCCGGCGCACGCCGCGCGCGAGCTGGGGTGGACCGATGTGGCGTTGCTCTGCACGATGGAGATCCCCGTCCCGGGGGCGCTCGAGCGGTGCATCCGCGTGCTGTTGCACGTGGAGACGCACGTCCCTCGATCTCGCCTGCGCCACGTATACCTGCGCGGGGCGCGACACCTTCGCCCGGACTGGGCGGATGTCGCGACGGCCGGAGAGCCGACCGCCTAACGTGGGGGCGCGGCGCCCCCGCGCGAGCCGCCGCGGGTGCGCGCCGTCGTTTGCGGCCGGCGGCGAACGAGACGCCGGGCCGCGGTGTGCTCCTCGAACGTGACTCGGAATTCGTGGTGGCCGTCGGGGTGGGCCACGAAGTACCGATAGGGGACGTTCGCCGGAAAGAGCGCCGCCTCGATGCTCGCGCGGCCCGGCGATGCGATCGGCCCGGGCGGCAGCCCGCGGTGCCGGTACGTGTTGTACGGCGAGTCGATCCTGAGGTCCTTGTAGAGCACTCTCGTGCGATGCTCGCCGATCGCGTACTGCACGGTGGGATCGGCCTGGAGCGGCATCCCCTGACGCAGCCGATTGTGATAGACGGCCGCGATCACCGGCCGCTCTTCGGCCAGCCGAGCCTCCTTCTCGACGATCGATGCGAGCGTGATGAGCTCGTGTCGCGTCATGTTCATCGCGGCCAGCCGGGCATCCCACGCCGGCTCCCACACCTGCTCGAAGCGTCGCACCATGTCGCGGACCGCCTCACGAGCGGATGTCCCGTACATGAAGCGGTACGTGTCGGGGAACAGGTATCCTTCGAGATCCGGTGTCGGGATCTGCAGTCGCCGACGCGTGCCCGAGTCACGGGCCGCGGCCCAGAGCGATTCCACCGGCGCGCCGATCTCGCGCGCGAGCATCGGGACGATGCTGCGGAGCGCGAGGCCTTCCGGAATGGTGACCGTCTGCTCGATCCCACGACCGGCGGAGAGCGCGAGAATGAGCTCGTTCCACGACAGCCCGGGTTCGAGCAGATACGTCCCCGCCTTGATGTCGCGGTCACGCCCGGTGATGCTCGCGTACAGTCGGAACAGACGTGGTGATCGAAGGAGCCCCGCGCTCTGGAGCGAATCGGCGGCCGCGGCGAAGGTCGAGCCCTGCGGAATCGTCACGCGCCGTACCGGCGCGCCGCCGCCCCCGCAGGCGATGAGCACTGCCGCCAGCGCCCCGATCGCGAACGCGCGCGGCGTGCGGTGAGGCCGCTCAGCGGGAGAGCAGCGCGAGGGCATGTTGCAGGAGAATGGTGGCGGCGAGCGCATCCACATCTCCCCGCCGGCCGCGCGTGGATCCACCCATCGTGTGAATCGCGCGAAGCGCCGCGGCGGTCGTGTACCGCTCGTCCACGAAGGTGACCGCGACGCCGGTGCGCCGCGCGAGCTCGGCGGCGACCCGCCGGACCTCTTCGCTCCGCACCGTTTCGTTCCCCTCGTCGTCGAGCGGCAGCCCCATGACGATGGCGGTCGCGTCATGCGCCTCGACCTGCCTGACGAGCTCACCAACCGGGGGACGCTTCCGCGCGCGACGCGGCACGAATCCGGCGGGCGATGCGATCGTGCGCAGCGGGTCACTCACCGCCAGCCCAATGCGGCGCTCTCCATAATCGATCGCCAGCACACGCCCGGGGTCCGCGTTGATCACGTCGGCGACCAGGCCCGTCACCCTTGCGCCATCGTCGCGAAGAACTCCTTGTTGTTCTTCGTGCGCTTCATGCGCTCCAGCAGAAACTCGATCGCCTCGGTCTCCGGCATGTCGCCGAGGAAGTTCCGCAGCAGGTACACCCGGTTGAGCTCCTCCTGCGAGAGCAGCAGCTCTTCCTTGCGCGTGCCGGAGCGCTGGATGTCGATCGCCGGAAAGATACGCCGGTCGGCGATCTTCCGATCGAGCACCAGCTCCATGTTTCCCGTGCCCTTGAACTCCTCGAAGATCACTTCGTCCATCCGCGACCCGGTCTCGATGAGCGCGGTGGCGATGATCGTGAGCGAGCCGCCCTCGTCGATGTTTCGGGCAGCGCCGAAGAAACGTTTCGGCTTGTGCAGGGCATGCGCATCCACACCGCCCGAGAGGATCTTGCCCGAGTGGGGCACGACGACGTTGTGCGCGCGCGCGAGACGCGTGATCGAATCGAGGAGGATGACGACGTCCTTGCCGTGCTCGACGAGCCGCTTCGCTTTCTCGATCACCATGTCCGCGACCTGCACGTGACGGTCGGCGGGCTCATCGAAGGTCGAGCTGATGACCTCCGCCTTCACATTCTCCTGCATGTCCGTCACCTCTTCGGGCCGCTCGTCGATGAGCAACACGATGAGGGTGACCTCGGGGTGATTCTCGGTGATCGAGTTCGCGATCTTCTGCAGGAGAATCGTCTTGCCGGCGCGCGGCGGCGCGACGATGAGTCCGCGTTGTCCCTTGCCGATCGGAGTCACGAGATCGACGACACGCATGTTGATGTCGCCGCTCCGGGGCTCGAGCCGCAGGCGCGAATCGGGATACCGTGGTCTGAGGTTGTCGAATGCGACCCGGTGCTTCGCGGTCTCCGGATCGGATCCGTTGATGTGCTCGACCTTCAGCAAGGCGAGGTAGCGCTCGCCTTCCTTCGGCGGGCGTACCTGCCCCATGACCGTGTCGCCCGTCCTCAGGTCGAAGCGCTTGATCTGTGAGGGGGAGACGTAGATGTCGTCCGGCCCGTACAGGTAGTTCCAGTCCTGACTCCGCAGAAAGCCATACCCCTCGGGGAGAATCTCGAGCACCCCCTCGCCGTGCAGGACAATGTCCGCGTCGAGGAGATTTTGCTCGATGCGGAAGATGAGGTCCTGCTTTCTGAGCCCCGAGTAGTTCGAGATGTTCAGATCTTCCGCCATCTCGTGCAGCTCGGTCACCGATTTCTGCTTCAGCTCAGCAATGTCCACAAGGATGTGGTCGGGGAGTGGAAAGGCGGGGCGACGGAGCGCGTCGATGACGGCAACGCGCAAAGCACGGCGCGGAAACGACTATTCGGGAGAGGGGTGAGGGTCCGCGGTGGAACTGGCCGACGCGCGGAATTGGCCAGAAGATAGGTCCTCAAAAAAAAGGGGTCAAGGCGGAGCATCCGCCCCGACTCCACCTGCGTCAAAACCGCACATACCGGAGCGGATCACGCTTGATGTCCTCGACGGTGCGTGTCAGCTCCTTTTCCACGTTGGCCAGGGCAGTGGTGACCGCGGCGTCATTGGCCATGCGGCCGGCAGTGCCTCGCGGCTCCGCCATGAGCGCGCGCAGAATCGATACTTCGTCACGGACCGACGCCACTTCCCGCAGCAGCGTCGAATCCCGACGGAATCGGCCGAGGCTCGCCGCATCACTCGCGAGCAGCGCACGAATGGAATCGACGCTACTCATCGCCTGCGACACGCGCGCGCCGACGGTCCGTTCGCGAACAAGGCGCGGCAACGCACCCTCGCCTCTGGTGGCCCGCCTGGTCACGCCCGCGGCACGATCCCCGACAACCTCAATGCTCACGCCGCCGGCGTCCTGCAGCTCGCTCAGGCGCGCCGTGGCGCGACGCATCTCGTCGCGCACCTGCTTCGCTTCGCGAAAGACAATCGGGATCTCGCGGCCGGCGAGCGCGACGGCCGAGGTCAGCCCCTCCGTGTCCACCTGCGGTTTCGCGGCCACCGTGTCGCCTTCGGCGAGCACCGGTGTCGATGAGGTGCCGGGCGTCAGATACACGACCGGCGCGCCGATGAGGCTGCCGCCGCTCCTGATCTGACCGAAGGAATCCTCGCGAATCAACTCGCGCACCTTCTCCACCAACTCCATCTCGATCGCGAGACGTGCGAGCGAGTCGCGT
>DASRHU010000028.1:0-11648 GCA_035650335.1 Gemmatimonadaceae bacterium
AAGGGCCGTGAGAGACCATCACGTCGATAGGCCGCCCGTGGACATGGGGCAACCCATTCCGAGCGCAGCGGTCCTAATCGCCCGTGCGGCTTGACTACCACCCCGCAAGGGACTGGCGTCAAACCTCACCAAGCAAAGCAACACGATTTCAAGCTCGCACCACGAAATACACCTGCCATTTCCGTTGCCATTCCGCATGCAGCGCACGTACAGAATCGCTGGCGGCTGGAGCGCAGGGGCCACACCCGTTCCCATCCCGAACACGGTCGTTAAGCCCTGCAGCGCCGATGGTACTCCGATCGAGAGATCGCGGGAGAGTAGGCCGTCGCCGGCACCCCCTGGCGCCCCGAGCAGAGTGATCTGCTCGGGGCGCTTGTTCATCCCGCATCCCAACGGCAGAGACGTCAGACCTCAGATGTCAGAGCTCAGATGTCAGACGGCAGCCCGGATCGCGACTGCTGTTCCCCTGACTCCTGACTCCTGATCCCTGCCGTCCAGGTAACCCCGGCCCCCGCCACGGGGTCTCGTAGCTAGCTTGGAGCACATGACCCGCGCTGGCATCGTCACCGTCGTCGGCAAGCCCAACGCCGGAAAATCCACGCTCCTCAATCGCCTCATTGGCGAGAAGCTCAGCATCACGAGCGAGAAGCCGCAGTCCACGCGCGACCGAATCGTCGGGATCACGACGAAGGACGATGTCCAGATGATCGTGCTCGATACACCCGGATTGCTCGAGCCTCGCTACGAATTGCAGCGCTCCATGCGCGCCACGGCGCGCAAGGCGCTCGACGACGCGGACGTCATCGTCTACCTCGCCGACGCGCGCGACGGCGCTCCACCGCCGCTCCGGAAAGCTGCCGAGCTCGACCGCGAGCCTCGGGCCCCGATCATCGTCGCCCTCAACAAGGTGGATGCCCTCACCGACCACGCACGCGAGGCGCTTCGACGTGATGCGCCTGACGCGGTGCACATCTCCGCCCTCACCGGCGAGGGCATCCATGAGCTCCAGCAGGCGATCACTGCGCACCTCCCGGAGAGCCCCTTTCTCTATCCCGAGGACGAGATCGGGACACAGTCACTTCGGTTCTTTGCCAGCGAGCTGGTTCGCGAAACGGCGCTGGAGCAGCTCCAGGACGAGGTGCCCTACAGCGTCGCTTGCGGGATCGAGGAGTTTCGCGAGGACCGTTCGCCTGTGTACATTCGGGCAGTCATCTACGTCGAGCGCGAAAGCCAGAAGGGAATCCTCGTTGGCCACCAGGGCGCGCGCATTCGAGAGCTGGGTCGCGCCGCGCGCGTGAAGATCGAACGACTCGTCCGAAAGCCGGTCTACCTCGACCTGTGGGTGAAGGTCCTCCCGAACTGGCGGCGCAACATCCATTCGCTTCGACGCCTCGGTTACGCACTTCCGGAGGAGCCTCGTCGATGAGCCTGTCCGCACAGCTGCTGAGCATACTCGTCTGCCCGAAGTGCAAGGGAGAACTGGAGTATCGAGAGGCGGAGCAGAGCCTGATCTGTCACGCGTGCCGCCTTCGTTACGCGGTGCGCGATGACATTCCCGTCATGCTGATCGATGAGGCGACGCCGCTCTAGCCTGCAGGCCGCCCTTCTGGTGGCCTGGCTCGCGGGCGCGACCGCGGGAGCACAGCCGTCCGGGCTGGCCACCGAGGGCGCGCCCTTCCTGCTGCTTCCGGTCGGATCGCGATCGGTGGGCATGGGGCAGGCCGTCGTCGCCGATCAACCCGGCACTGAAGGCATCTGGTGGAACCCCGCCGGCATCGCCAGGTCGGAGCGGCGCGAGCTCGCCGTGCACCATTACGAGACGATCGTCGGCACGGGAGACGTGGTGTCCATCCTCGTTCCGTCCTCGCTGTTAGGCGTCTTCGCCCTTTCGCTCTACGCGCTCGATTTCGGAACGGATCCGGTGACCGATTCGCTCGGCAACCGCATTGGCTCCATCGTCACGCGCAACGTGGCGTACGCCGCCACGTACGCGACGCCGCTTGGCGGACGCATCAACGCGGGAATCACCTTCAAGATCGTGCAGTTCCGCGTGGACTGCTCGTCCGGGTGCGAATCGCAGGCGGGAACGACGAGCGCGCTCGACTTCGGCGCGCAATACGATCTTCGCTTTCTCGTGCCAGTGTCCGTGGGCGTCGCCGTCCGCAACGTCGGAGCGCCGCTCCAGGTGAACGACAGCCCACAGGCCGATCCACTTCCCACTCGCATCCAGATCGGTGTGCTGTATCGTGTCCCGGGGATGGAGCGCTACGCTCGAGAGACGGAGCTCCAGCTCACCGGCGATCTCGTCGATCGCCTCAACATGGAGTCGCCGGCGCCACGCGTTGGCGCGGAGCTGAGTTGGCGGCGGCGCGCACATCTGAGAGGCGGGTACGTGTTCGAGTCCGGGCAGAGCGCGGAGTCCGCCGGCCCATCGATGGGCGTGGGGCTGGCGACCAACAATCTGCGCCTCGACATCGCCACGATTTTCGAAGGATTCTCGAGCGACGCAGGCAAGCGGCCTACGTACGTCTCCCTCCGCTATCTTTTCTGAGATGCGCGCCCTCGCGGTGGGCGTGATCGTTCTGGCCGCGGTTCCGTCCGCACATGGGCAGTCCGGGGACACGAGCACCACCTTCTCCGCGAGCTTCGCCATCCCGCCGGGGATCGTAGCGAGTGAGTTGCAACCGCCGGCGGTCCTCCCGCGCGTTCCAAAACCGGAATGGTGGGCGCCCCTGGCCTCAGCCGCTGCACCCGGAAGCGGACAGGCGGTGCTCGGTCAGAAACGCTGGCTGCCATACCTCGCGCTCGAGGTGTGGGCCTGGATCCAGTACGTCGATGCGCGACGAGATGGCGGGCGCCGTCGGCGCGAATATCAGCTCCTCGCTCGCGACGTCGCGCGCGCTCGTTACCCGGGGCCGTACCCGGTAGGCGACTTCGAGTACTACGAGCACATGCTCAAGAACCCGGAGAGCGGAGATTTCGACCTCATCCCGGGTGGCCCGGTCGACCCCGAGACGGATACCACGACGTACAACGGTCGTCGCTGGCTCGACGCGCGTCGGCTCTACTGGGAAAACCCCGACGACCCGCCTCCGCTGGAGTCGCCCGCTTACCTCAGCGCAGTCGACTTCTACCGCGTCAACGCCATCCCGACGCTCTACCGCTGGTCGTGGCGCTCGGCCCGCCTCGAGTACGACGTGTTTCGTCGCGCAATCGTTCGCAGCAACGTTGAGTTCAAGCGATCGGTGGAGTACCTGGGCATCATCATCGCGAACCACGCTCTGAGTGCCGTGGACGCGTTCGTCACGCTGCGTTTGCGAACGCGGGAGGACATCCCGGGTCATCTCGAGCTTCACGGAGAGCTGCCCCTTGGATCGATCCTCCCGCGCCACTAGGGGTTACGCGTCACGCGCTTAAGTCGTCCCTCAAAGAATCACGTGATCGTGATGGCTTTTGACTAGGCGAGAGGCGAGCGGTAAGTTGGCGCGAGCACACAACCGGACCACCTAGCGTGGCCCCCTCCCAGGCAATCCTGTACGCGAGCGATGAGCGCGTCCTTCCACCGGCGGTGCGCTCATGGCTCGAGGCGCGCTCGCACTCGCTGTTGCTCGTCACCGACCCCGACGATCTCATGGCGATCACGCTGCGTGGGCGCCCGCGGATGGTCATCTTCGACGCGCAGGGGTCGTTCGACGCGGCGCGCGAGGCATGCCGTCGTCTCAAGTCCGACTCGTACACCGCTGTGATTCCGACGCTCGTCGTCGTCCGCGATGATCGTGCGCTGCTTCAGCAGGCGTTCGCGACCGGCGCCGACGAGGTGCTCATGGCCTCCATGTCAGCCGAAGAAACGCTGGTCCGGCTCGACGCACTCATTCGCCGGGCGGATCGCGACCTCTACGTGCATCCATCGACGCGGCTGCCCGGTCCGCCGGGTATCGAGGCGGAGATCGCGCGCCGAATGGCTACGCCCGAGACGTTCGCCGTCTGCTACGCCGACCTCGATCACTTCAAGGAGTACAACGATCGCTATAGTTACTTCGACGGCGATCGTGTCATTCGCATCCTCGCGAAGATCCTGCACGATGTCGTGAAGGGAGTCTGTGGCGAGAACGGGTTCGTTGGACACATTGGCGGGGACGACTTCATCTTCATCATCCCGGCCAGCTGGATTGCCGAGACGTGCCAGGAGATCGTGAGCATCTTCGATGCATTGGTTCCGTTCCAGTACTCGGAGCAGGATCGCCGCGCAGGGTACTATTTTGGGAAGGACCGGCGCGGGCAGCTGCACCGTGTCCCACTCATGACGGTCTCGATCGGGATCGTCACCAACGAGCGGCGGCACTTCACGCACCCAGGACAGGTCAGTGAGCTCGCTACCGAGATGAAGAGCTACGCGAAAACGCTCCCCGGCTCCGTGTTCGTCGTCGACAGGCGTCACGATCCGGTTGTCGAGGAGGCTGCACCGCAACCCGCGCCGCTGGAGATCGGAAAAGGGAAATGAACGTCTCCTGTCCGGAGTGTCGCTCGGTCTTCCGTGTCGATCCGGCAAAGATCCCCGCCGCCGGCGTACGCGCGCGTTGCAGCGTTTGCGGTGGTGTCATCACGATCGGCCAGGGCGGAGCGATCGAGAACGACTTCAGCGACGGGCGTGCGGCGGCGACGCCGGTCTCGAGACCCGTTCCTCGCCCGCAGCCGCCGCCGCCGCGAGCACCGACACCCTCGCGGCCAACGCCTGGCGTGGCGCCATTCGCGCGCAACACACCGTTGGGCTCTCGTCCGGTGTCGCAGACGCCGGTGGTCTCGCGGCCGACGCCCGTCGTACCGCCACCGCCCCGCCCGTCGGCGCCGAACGTTCCCGGCGCTCGCGGGGCCGCGCAGCCGACTCCGTCGCAGCCCAGCGCCGCGCGACCACAGCCGTCGGCGCCGACGCCCACCGTTCCTCCGCGTCCGGTCGCGCCGACCGGAACCGCGCCATCCGCCCCGGCGTCGCCTCCGCCTCCCGCATCACCGCCGTCGACTCAGGCGCCAGCGCGAGCGATCAACCCGTTTCTCTCCAACGATCCGAACGTCAAGGCGAAGCGCCTGGCGCGCGCGCTCGTGTCGGACATCGTCGCGTACTTTCCGCAGAAGCGCGAGGAAGGGTTGCGCAGCGGAACGCTCAAGCAACTCTTCCGCGAGGAGATCAAGAAGAGCTACGAGGAGTACGTCGATCAGATGGGGAAGGAGTTCGCCGAGTCCACCACGCACTTCCAGGATGCGTTGAACGAAGTGCTGGCCGGAGGCAAGAAACTCTTCTAGCCGCTGGTCGCTCCCCTCGGGCGAGCATATATTTCCTCGACGCGAGCCGTCCGCCGCTGTGGCGCGACGGCTCGTCGCGTACCCGGACGTGGAGCGTCGATGGCCGAGTCGGATCGAGCTCGCAGGCTGCGCCAGCACGAGGCGCGCCTCTCCGAGCTGAGGGGGTATCTTTGACCTGGAGCGCAAGCGCGAAAAGCTGAGCGCGCTCGAGGCGCGCATGGCTGACCCTGGTTTCTGGAACGACCAGGAGCAGGCTCGTCAGGTGATCGATGACGTGAAGGAGCTCAAGGCGTGGGTCGAGCCTTACGAGCGCCTGGCCGAGCGAGTGCAGAGCGCGCTCGAGCTCGAGGAGATGCTGGCCGCCGAGCCTGACGACGAGATGGAGCGCGAGGTGGAGCGCGAGGCGGAGCAGCTCGAAGCGGAGATCGGGGCATTCGAGCTTCGATCCATGCTTCGCGGGGAAGCCGACCATCGCGACGCACAGGTGGAGATTGCCGCCGGTGCGGGCGGTACCGAAGCGCAGGACTGGGCGCAGATGCTCATGCGCATGTACACGCGATGGGCCGAGCGAAAGGGCTTCACCGTCGACGTCCTGGACATGAGCGAGGGCGAAGAGGCCGGCATCAAGGGAGCGGTGCTCGAGATCAAGGGCCAATACGCCTACGGGTTCCTGCGTCCCGAGGCGGGCGTGCATCGACTCGTCCGCATCTCTCCGTTCGATGCGCAGTCACGCCGCCATACGAGCTTCGCCTCGGTGTTCGTCTACCCGGTCGTCAACGAGGAGATCAACATCGACGTGCGAGAGGAGGACATCCGCATGGATGTCTTTCGCGCCTCCGGCGCCGGCGGCCAGCACGTCAACAAGACGAGCTCGGCCGTGCGTTTGACGCACATTCCGTCCGGGATCGTGGTCGCGTCGCAGCAGGAGCGCTCGCAGTTCAAGAACCGAGCGACCGCGATGAAGATGCTGAAGAACAAGCTGTACCAGGCGGAGGTCGAGCGTCGTCAGGCGGCCAAGGCCGAATTCGATGCGGAGAAGAAGGACATCACGTTCGGCAGCCAGATCCGGAGCTACGTCTTTCAGCCGTACACCATGGTCAACGACCATAGAACGGAGCTCAAGATTGGCGACGTGCATCGCGTGATGGACGGTGACATCGACCCCTTCATCGAGGCATACCTGAAGCGCTTCGGGGCTGGCGGGGAAGCCGCCGCGTGAGCGACGAGCTCAACTTCGTCATGCGGGCGCGACGCGAGAAGCTCGAAGCGCTCGCTGCGCTCGGAGTAGCCCCCTTTGCCTACCGATTCGAGCGCACGCATGAGGCGAGCGCGGCGCTGGCCGCGCTTGGCGATGGCCATGAGGGTCCGGTCGTCCGCGTGGCCGGCCGCCTCGTCGCCTGGCGCGCGCACGGAAAGACGACGTTCGCGCACCTCGCCGACCAATCGGGGCGCATTCAGCTCTACTTCCGGAAGGACACGCTCGGCGACCGCTACGCGATCGTCGACCATCTCGACCTCGGCGACATTATCGGAGTTGCCGGGCCACTCTTCCGGACGCGCACCGGCGAAGTGACGGTGCGCGTTGAATCGTTCGAGCTGCTGGCGAAGTCGCTCCGTCCGCTACCGTTCGGCAAGGAAGAGATCGTCGACGGCTCGATCGTGCGGCACTCGGGATTTGCCGATCCGGAGCAACGATATCGACAGCGGTATGCCGATCTCGCCGTGCACCCCGAAGTCCGCTCGCTCTTCATTGCGCGGTCGCGGATGATCACGGCCTTGCGCGCCTTTCTCGATGCGAGAGCGTACCTCGAGGTCGAGACGCCGGTGCTTCAACCGTTGTATGGTGGCGCGGCCGCGAAGCCGTTCACGACGCACCACAACGCGCTCGACATGCCGCTCTTTCTGCGCATCGCCGATGAGCTCTACCTGAAGCGGCTCATCGTGGGCGGCTTCGAGCGCGTCTACGAGATCGGCCACGACTTCAGAAACGAAGGGATCGACCGCACGCACAATCCCGAGTTCACGATGCTGGAGTTCTACGAGGCATTCGCTGACTACGGAGACATGATGCGGCTGGTCGAGGACCTCATCGTTCACGCGGCGGACGCCGTCCGTTCGGTGCCGGGTCTCGCCGACGGCGTGCCAATTCTCCGACCGCCGTTCCGCCGAATGGAGTGGGTGCCGGCGCTCGACGAGGCCGTCGGCGTGTCGGTGCTGGCGCAAAGCGATGACACGCTTCGGAACATTGCCACCAGGCTCGGGGTGCAACACGTCGAGTCCTTGAGCCGTCCGAAGCTGATCGATGAGATCTTTCAGGTGGCGGTGGAATCGCGTCTCGAGGAGCCCACCTTCGTGCTCGACTATCCTCGGGAGCTCTCGCCGCTGGCGAAACCCAAACGCGGCAATCCCGGCCTGACCGAGCGTTTCGAGCTGTTCGCGCGTGGCCGGGAGCTCGCAAACGCGTTCAGCGAGCTGAACGACCCGCTCGACCAGCGGCACCGCTTCGAGGCGCAAGCGCGCTTGCGGGCGGCAGGAGACGAAGAGGCGTCGCAGGTCGACGAGGATTATCTTCGCGCGATGGAATACGGAATGCCTCCGATGGGTGGGGTGGGGATCGGAATCGACCGGCTGTTCATGTACCTCACGGGCACGGCCAACATCCGTGACGTGATCCTCTTTCCGACGATGCGACCCGAATGACTCGCCTCGAGCTCTCGATTGCGTGGCGCTACCTGCGAAGCCGGCGCGGCTCGAAGCTGCTGTCGCTGATCAGCGTGATCGCGATCGGTGGCGTGATCGTCGGCGTCAGTGCGCTGATCATCATCATCGGCGTGATGAACGGTCTTCAGAACGATCTCCGCGAGAAGATCCTCGTCGGCAGTCCGGACATTCGCGTCCTGCCCTTTGGCGACGACATGACGATGATCGACTGGCGGGAGACGCTGGAGAAGGTCCGCAAGGAGTCTGGGGTCGTCGCGGCGGCCCCGTTCGTTCATACGCAGGCTGTCGCCAGCGCGGGGCACCGGTACGCGGAAGGGGTGATGGTAGTGGGGATCGAGCCCGAGTCGCGCTCCGCACAGAGGGTCACCACCATTCGCCAGACGGCGATCCACGGCGACTTTCGCTTCGCCAGCGCCGATGGCAAGCAGCGCGGGGTCGTGCTCGGGCGTCGCGTCGCCGACCGGTTTGGCGTCTTTCCCGGCGACAAGATCAGCCTCATCGGCTTTGGGGGGACGACGATCAACGCCGCGACCGGCGCCGTCATCCCGCAGGTCCAGCAGTTCGAGGTGACGGGCATCTTCGAGACGGGGATGTACGAGTACGACAACGGCTACATCTACATGGCGCTCCCCGTCGCTCAGCAGTTCGCCGGGCTGGGAACCGCGGTCACCGGCGTCGAGGCGCGCACGCCGACGCGATGGGAGGCCCCTGAGGTCGCCGAGCGCCTAGCCACCGCATTGTCCCATCATCGCGTTCTCGATTGGCGCGAGCAGAATTCGTCCCTCTTCCAGGCGCTCAAGCTCGAGAAGCTCGGCATGGGGTTCATTCTGCTGCTCATCGTCGTCGTGGCGGCCTTTAACATCGTGAGCACCCTGACGATGGTCGTCGCCGACAAGACCCGGGAAATCGGCATTCTCAAAGCCATGGGAATGACCGGCCGCTCCATTCGCGGCATCTTCTTCACCCAGGGCGTGGTGATCGGGATCGTGGGAACGGGGCTCGGGCTCGTGCTCGGGATTGCCGGAGCGCTGGCGCTTGGCAAGTACAAGCTCATCCGTCTGGACCCGTCGGTATATTTCATCGACCACCTGCCGGTGGCGCTCGAACCGCTGGACGTTGCCTGGATCGTGCTGGCCAGTCTGGCGATTGCCGCTGTGGCGACGATCTATCCGGCGATGCAGGCGGCGCGGTTGTATCCCGTCGAGGCGATTCGACACGAATGATGGTCATCGAGGCGCGCGATCTCGCGAAGATCTATCGCGGAGGCGACGGCGGGCCGATACACGTGCTCGACGGCCTTCAGCTCGCGGTGCGCCGGGGTGAGATGGTCGCGATCGTTGGCGCCAGCGGTGCGGGGAAGAGCACGCTTCTGCACATCCTGGGCGCCCTCGATCGGCCGACCCGGGGCACGGTTCTCCTCGACGGTGAGCCGCTGCATGCCCGCCCCGACGAGGAGCTGGCGGCGATTCGAAACCGGAAAATCGGCTTCGTCTTCCAGTTTCACCATCTGCTGCGCGAGTTCTCGGCACTCGAGAACGTCATGATGCCGATGCGGATCGCGGGCATCGAGAACCGACACGCCCGCTCCCGCGCCGAGGAGCTGCTGTCTCGCGTTGGATTGAGCGGGCGGATGTCGCATCGCCCGGGGGAGCTCTCCGGCGGCGAGCAGCAGCGGACGGCGGTGGCCCGCGCGCTGGCGATGGATCCGGTCGTCCTCCTCGCCGACGAGCCGTCGGGCAACCTCGATCACATGAACAGCGAGCGGCTGCACGACCTGTTCGCGCAACTCGGGCGTGACCTCGAGATCGCGATGGTGGTCGTCACTCATAACCGCGCCCTCGCGAGCCGTGCCGATCGTGTGCTGCTGCTCGAGGATGGGCGACTGCGGGACACGGATGTCCGAGAGGTGGTAACCTGATGTTGTGCGACGTGTGCGGTGAGCGCGATGCGGTCGTGAAGGTGACCCAGGTGGGCGAGCAGGGGAAAACGCTCGTCCAGCTGTGCGAGCGGTGCGCGGCGGAGCGCGGCGTCGAAACCACCGTCAGCCTGTCGAAGAATCCGCTCGGTGAGTTCCTGAGCGACCTGCAGAAGCAGGCGGCGCCGTCATCGGCCTCCGATGCCCTGCATTGCAGCTTCTGCCACGCCACCTTGCGTGATTTCCGGGCGACGGGACGCCTCGGGTGCGCCCACTGCTATACGGCGTTCGAGCCGGCGCTTCGGGACCTGCTGCGGCGTGTGCATGGAAGCTCGAAGCATCTGGGCCGCCGGTACGAGCTGCCGGAGCTCGCGATGAGTGAGGAGCAGACCGAGCTGCATGAGTTGCGCGAGCGCCTCCGGCGCGCGATCGAGGCCGAGCAGTTCGAGCTCGCGGCGGAGTTGCGGGATCGGATCAAGGTGATGGGGGAAGTATGATCGATCTCTCGCTTCTGCCGGACAGCGGCGTCAGCTGGCTCGATGCCTCGGGGCAGCACGCCGACATCGTGCTCTCCACGCGGATTCGTCTCGCGCGCAACGTGGAAGGATTCGCCTTCGGGGCACGCGCGCGGGACGGCGAGCGCCTGCGCATTCTGGCACAGGTGAAGGACGCGATGCACGCGTCCTCGGGGATGAGCCACTCCGTGCTAGTTAGGGTGGATGAGCTGGCCCCGGCCGACCGCCTGCTCCTCCACGAGCGGCACGTCGTCAGCAAGGAATTGGCGGGTCTCGACCCCCAGCATCCGGTCCGGTCGGGGGCTGCGGTGTTTCTCGGGGACAAGTTGGGCGTCATGGTAAATGAGGAGGACCACCTCCGGCTACAATCGCTGCGCTCCGGCTTCAGTCTGGCCGACGCGTACGCGGCGGTGGAAGGAGTGGATGCCGAACTTGGCATGAGAATTCCCCTTGCATTTCATAGGGAGTTCGGGTTCCTGACCTCGTGTCCGACGAATACGGGCACTGGAATGCGGGCGTCGGTGTTAATCCATTTACCGGGGCTCGTCCTCACGAGGGAAATCGGGAAGGTCCTCGCCAGTCTGCAGCAGATGGGGTTGACCTACCGCGGGCTGTACGGTGAAGGAAGTGAGGTCGTAGGGAACTTCTTCCAGATCTCGAATCAGACGACGCTGGGACGGTCGGAGGGAGATCTGCTCGATCACCTGGATCACGTCGTACGCAAGGTGATCGAGAACGAGGAGAAGGCACGACGGGTATTGCTTCGCGACGCCGGATACGTTATTGAAGACAAACTCTGGCGCGCGTACGGGACCCTGCGTTATGCCCGAAGCCTCACGTTCGACGAGGCGATGAATTACCTCAGCGGCGTGCGTCTGGCTGTGGGATTGAAACTGATCTCCGGCCTCGGTGTATACACTCTCAACAAGCTCCTGATTTTTTCGCAGTCCGCGCACCTGGCGTATGCCGAGGGGCGGCCGCTCACCGAGAGCGAGGCCAACCTGGCACGCGCGCGCTTCGTGCGACAGGTGCTGGCGGATGAGGTGGGGATGTGACGTGGCGGCCGAGGGTCCGCCAAAGCTGAGGGAGACATGAACGGCTACAACTTCACCGAGCGTGTGCGAAAGGTTCTCGCGATGGCCCGCGAGGAAGCCGCGCGTCTCCACCACGAATACGTGGGGACGGAGCACATTCTGCTC
>DASRHU010000029.1:0-7537 GCA_035650335.1 Gemmatimonadaceae bacterium
GGGCGAATCATGTCGGCGTCACCGTAGATCAGCATCACCGGCATCTGGAGCTTCTTCACGTCCTCCGACCAGTCGTACGGCGTGCGCATGAGCTCGCCCATCCGATCGAGCAGCCTGGGAAAATCCTGGGGCCGGGGAGCGACCGCCGCATAGGAGATGTACATCGGCGTCTGCTTCATGGACTCGGCCATCGCCGCGCCGACTTGCGCCTGCAGCGGCAGCATCTCGGGAAAGAAACCGTCCCGCGCGAACGGCGCCGACGCCACCGCCAGCCGGCGGACCAGTGTGGGATGCTGGACCGCAAGCCGGAACGCCGCGCCCCCGCCAAACGAGTAGCCAAGCACGTCCACCTTCTCGTATCCCAGCTGCTCGAGCACAATGGCCAGGTCGTTGCCGATGTCGATGAGACTGATGGGCCGCTCGCCGAGGGCGGTGCGACCGTGTCCGTGCAGATCGACCGCGATCACCTGACGCTCTTTCGCGAACGCCGGGAGGATGGGGGCGAACATGTCGATCGAGCCAAGTCCGCCGTGCAGGAGAAGTAGCGGCTCCCCGCGCCCGTGAATCTCGTAGTAGTAGTTGACGCCGTTGGCGAGCACGTGGCCCTTCTTCGTCGGCGTCGGTTTCGCGATCGGCGCGCCGCGCGTGTCGGCCTTCGGTTCCTGGGCTTCGGAGGCTGTCGGGGTCACGAGCACCGCCGCGCTCGCCAGGGTCAAGACAACCGCCGCAATTCGCCTGGTCAGCATGTGCATCTCTCCTCTGTGATTGATCGAGTCTAGGTCAAACCCTTGAGTCCTTCTACCGGGACGTCGAACGAGAACCGGCAGAATCGACATGGGCCCGCCCGGGCACTTATCGTGGCCCCCTGCGGTTAGTTACACGTCGGCCTCGCTGAGAGCAGCATTCCTCCACGCCTCACCATCCTCGCATGTCGTACGACGTCACCGTGATCGGCGGAAGCTTCGCCGGGCTCTCCGCCGCACTGCAATTGGTGCGGGCGCGCCGGCGCGTCCTGGTGGTCGACGCCGGCCAGCCACGCAACCGCTTCGCTCACGCCTCGCATGGCGTCCTTGGTCACGACGGACAGCCGCCTGCGTCGCTCATCCAGCACGCTCGATCGCAGGTGCTGTCCTATCCCACCGCCCACTTCGTCGATGGGGAAGCGACCGAGGCACGTGAGCGTGACGGCGAGCTCGAGGTGGCGCTCGCGTCAGGTGCCATCCATCACACGCGCCGCCTCATTCTCGCCACTGGGGTCGTGGACGAGCTGCCCGACATTCCCGGCCTGCGCGAGCGCTGGGGAGTGACGGTGCTCCACTGCCCATACTGTCACGGATTCGAGGTCGCCTCACGCCGCCTCGGCGTACTCGCGACCGGGGCGACCGCCGTGCACCAGGCGTTGCTCCTTCCGGACTGGAGTGACGACGTGACGCTCTTCACCAGCGGCGTCGTCGCGCCTGACGACACGCAGCGGGCCGCTCTGGAAGCGCGCGGCGTACGCGTGGAGACGGAGCCAGTGACGGCAGTGCTCGGCGACGCCCCGCAGCTTCACGGAGTGCGGCTCGGAGACGGGCGCGTCGTCGCCCTCGACGCGCTGTTCACCGCTTCGAGAACTCGTCAGGCAAGCCCGCTGGCCGAGCAGCTCGGTTGCGCCTTCGATGACGGACCATTCGGGCCGGTCATCCGAACGGGCGAACGCAAGGAGACGACCGTTCCCGGCGTATTCGCGGCCGGCGATGCCGCACGTCCAACGCACAACGCAACGTGGGCATCATCCGATGGGGTTACGGCCGGCATCGGCGCGCATCAGTCGCTTGCGCTGGCGCCGCCGGTGGCGGCGCGATAGGGCGGCAGGGGGGCGGCTCGACCGCCCCAATCTTGCCCCGCCGCGTACCCGCTGCGAAGTTGCTGTAACGGACCAGGACAATGCTGGACATTCTACTCGAGTCAGCCCCTCGCACGCCGCGGCCTAACCGGGCCACGGTGTTCAGCGTCATCATGCACCTGGCGCTGATCGCGACGTTCGTCCTGGGCCGGGAGCCATCTCAGCCCGATGCAGAAAGCGTCACGATGGAGCAGGTGAGTTATCTCATCCCCTTCGACCGGGTGAAGGGCCCGCCCCCGCTCGAAGTACGCACCCACTGGCGCGGCATCGGGCGCGTGGGCGACGGGACCGGGTTCGACGCGCGACCGAGAGTAGCGGGCGTCCCAACGGGCCCGCCCGAGTCGGGCCGCAAGACGCTGGCGAACGCGACCGTCTCTGCGCCGCAAGACGTTCTCTACGACTCGGTCGCGACCGCGGTCGAGGTCGACTCGGTCGCCCGGGTCGTCGAGAGTGCGGTCCCGGCGTACCCACCAGCCCTCCTGGCGAGGAGCGTCGAGGGGCGGACGGTCGTGCAATTCGTGGTCGACACGCTTGGCCGCGTCGAGACCGGGTCGTTCGCGGTCCTCGAGACCACGCATGCCGAGTTCGCGGAAGCCGTCCGCGCGGCCCTGCCCGAAATGCGCTTCACCCCTGCCACCGTGTCGTCGCACAAAGTGCGGCAGCTCGTTCAGCAGCCCTTCGTGTTCAAGATCCTGCCGCCGTCTCAGACCGCTGCGAAGCCGGACTCAGTGTCCTGAAAAGGGAGCGGCCGATTCGGGTCACTCGCGCTTGGGGCTTACGCGCGCACGAGTTTCCTGTACGCCACCCGATGCGGCTGATCGGCGTCGATTCCCTTCCGCTTGCGCAGGTCTTCCTTGTAGGCCCCGTAGTTTCCCTCGAACCAGACCACCTCGGAGTTGCCCTCGAAGGCGAGGATGTGCGTCGCGATGCGGTCGAGGAACCAGCGATCGTGGGAGATGACGACCGCGCACCCGGCGAAATCGACGAGTGCGTCCTCGAGCGCGCGCAGCGTGTCCACGTCGAGATCGTTCGTCGGCTCGTCGAGCAGAAGCAGGTTGCCACCGGACATCAGCGTCTTCGCGAGATGCAGACGGTTGCGCTCACCCCCCGCCAGATCACCGACCTTCTTCTGCTGATCGGCGCCGCGGAAGTTGAAGCTCGCGAGATACGCGCGTGAGTTGATCTCCTTCTTGCCGACCATGATCATCTCCTGGCCGCCCGAGATCTCGTCCCACACGGTCTTCTTCGCATCGAGCGTTCGCGTCTGATCGGCGTACGCGAGCTGCACTGTCTCGCCCACCTTGAGCGTGCCGGCGTCCGGTGTTTCCTGGCCGGTGATCATGCGGAAGAGCGTCGTCTTCCCCGCGCCGTTCGGCCCGATGACCCCGACGATCCCGCCGCGTGGCAGCGAAAACGAAAGTCCCTCGAAGAGCAGATTGTCGCCGTACGCCTTCCGCAGATCCTTCGCGATCACGACGTCGTTGCCGAGGCGCGGGGCGGGCGGGATGACGATCTCGTTCTGCGCGATGCGCTCCAACTGACGTTCGCTGGCCAACTCTTCGTACTTTTGTATACGCGCCTTGGACTTTGCCTGACGAGCCCGCGGTGCCAGACGCACCCACTCCAGCTCGCGCTCGAGGGTGCGCTGCCGCGCGCTGGCCGACTTCTCCTCCTGCGCGAGACGCGTGCGCTTCTGCTCGAGCCACGCCGAGTAGTTGCCCTCGTACGGAATCCCGCGGCCGCGGTCGAGCTCGAGGATCCACTTCGCGACGTTGTCGAGGAAATAGCGGTCGTGCGTGATGGCGACCACCGTCCCCGGAAATTGCTCGAGGTGCTTCTCGAGCCACGCGACGCTCTCGGCGTCCAGGTGGTTCGTCGGCTCGTCGAGTAGCAGCAGGTCGGGCTCCTCGAGCAGCACGCGGCAGAGCGCGACGCGTCGCTTCTCGCCGCCGCTGAGCCTGCCCACCTCCGCATCCGCCGGGGGGAGCCTGAGCGCATCCATCGCGATCTCGATCTTGTTGTCGAGATTCCACAGATCGTGCGCGTCGATGTACTCCTGAAGGCGTCCCTGCTCCTCCAGCAGCTTGTTCATCGCGTCGTCGTCCATCGGCTCGGCGAACTTCATCGCGATCTCGTTGAAGCGCTCGAGCGCGTTGCGCTGGTCCTTGAGCGCCACTTCGACGTTGCCACGGACGTCCTTCGTCGAATCGAGCTGCGGCTCCTGGGAGAGGTAGCCGATCTTCGTCCCCTTGGCCGCCCACGCTTCGCCCTGAATGTCGTGGTCGATGCCGGCCATGATGCGAAGCAGCGACGATTTCCCCGCGCCGTTGGGTCCGAGGACGCCGATCTTCGCGCCGGGATAGAACGAGAGCCAGATGTCGTCGAGGATCACGCGCGAAGGTGGGACCACCTTGCGCAGGGCCTTCATGACGTAAATGAACTGGGGAGCCACGGTGAAGCCGACCGAGGAATGAGGACTGAGGAAACGAAAGGAAATCAGCCTCTAAATCTGGCCAGGTGAGCTCCCTCGTTCCAGTCGCACTTTCACTCCGTCCCGAGCAAGGCCTCACGTGCGGCGGTGGCGATTCGCTCCTCGAGCGTGCCGAGCGACGTGCAGAGAACGCGACTCGCGCCACCGGGCCCCATGGATGGATCCGCCGCCGACCCGCTCACCTCGGTCTTCAGCGACACGCTGCCCGAGTCCATCGGCACGACCGTCGTCGCGACCCGCAGCCACACCGTGTACGTGTCCGCGTTCGGACCGGCGACGGTGCGGCCACAATCGACGTATCGCGACACTGGCAGCCCGCCTAGTCGCCGCCGCACCGGAAAGCCGTCCGCGGCGATCGAGCGAGTCGTTGGGTCGAAACGCGATATGGGGAAGCCCAATCGCTGATAGACGTCCTTCATGGCGTTCCACACGTCATCCGGCGAGCGCATGATCGAATGCGCATAGGCGACACGCTGGCTGAGGACGTCGACATCGAGGTTGCCCTCGTCGCGCGCTCGCGTGCGCGTGACGTCGACCGATTCATCACCGGACGTTTGCGTCGCCTGCGCGCACGCCAGCATGACGAATGGGGCCATCACCATGACGATCTTCCGCATCGGACACTCCACTCCTACGGAGACAGATCGGCCGAATAGCCGTTGACGAACTGAAGAAAGCGCGAGACCTCGACGATGTCACGTCCGACGAACCGAACGCCGTGCGCCGTGGTGCGCTCGACGTTCGGGAGATAGGCGAGCAGCTCGGCCGGACGGTAGTTCTTGAACGTCAGATCGAGGCGTACCGGAGCCGTCAGGCGGTAGGGGCGATATCGAGCCCGATTCGCCACCGCCGCGCGAGCGCGTTCACGAATGTACTGCTGCCCCGTCTCCGGCGTCATGGTTGCGGCCGAGTGAAAGCTGATGTTGCGCTTGACGATGGCGCCCTCGATCTGGCCCACCACCCGCCGCACCTCCTCGACCGCCGCGTCATCCCCCGAGACCATCACCACCGGAACGCCGTAGTGGCCCGCGATCGCGGCGTTCACTCCTCCCTCGGGGACATCCGTATCGTTGAGCGCGACGCCGGCGAGCGTCGCACTCGAAAACGTGTGGGCGCGAACGCCGGCGGGGTTCGTCGTCGAGGCGTGGTAGCCGATGAAGATCGCCGCGGCGAACGTCGAGTCGATCCCCTGCATCATGCCTAACGGGCGAGGCCAGGAGCGGATGACGGTGACGTCCCGGGGCAGGCGCTCGATGAGCAGGTTCTGCCCGTTACCGTGCGCGTCGGCGACGACGAACTGCGTCGCCCCCGCCTCGCGCGCTCCCTCGATCGCGGCGAGGACTTCGGCGGTCATGAACTCGCGGAACCGTTGATACTCGAAGCCCGCCGGCCCGAGCTGCTGATCGGTGACGACGCCGGTGATTCCCTCCATGTCGGCGGAGATGAAGACCTTCACCGGCCGCTGGGCGCCGACCGGCGAGGACAGAAGGGCGAAAATGAAAGGAAGCGAAAGGATCGAGCGCATTTTTCCGACACTCCTGGCGATTACGAGTCAATCTCATCCCAACGAAGAGTGGCGAACCCCGAGAATCTCCCTAACTTCCCCCTCGCACCCACAAGGAGGCTGCCGTGCCGTCGAGCTCCGGTCCGTACACGGGCCATCGCGCGTTGACCCTCGCCGGATTCCTCACCATCGCCGTCGGCGCGGCGCACCTCGGCATCACCGTCCTGGCCTACCGCCCGGTCTTCAGGCTCACCGCGCTCTGGTTCGCGGGAACGGGCGTGGCGATCATGCTCATCGGCGTCGTGACCCTGTTCGCGCGCAGCGCGCCGGCGGGGTCGATCGAGCGTTGGATCGCCTTCGCGGCCAACGTCGCCGGACTCGTGATCGCGGTCGCCTACGAGGTGCTCAACGGGTGGAGCGAGCCGAGAGGCTACATCGAGATCGCCATGTTCATCACCGGTGCGCAAGCGGCGGTGTTCGGTGGGAAGCCGGTCGCTCCGGCGTTCGACGCCGCGGCGCGTCCGGCGTAGCGCGGCGCATGGCGGGGCGGCGGCCGACAACGCTACCGCTCCGTCAATCTCGTGAGGCGCAGGTGCTCGATGAGCGCGGTGTTCACCGCTCCATTCATGTTCCGGTCGGCGGGCGTGTAGGCCATCGTGAGCCCGTGCGTTCCAGCTGACAGCCGCGCGGTGAGCGCGCTGCTGTAACCCCAATCGCTCCACAGATCCGTCCCGCGCTGTGGCATCACCACCGAGCCGACATGCACGCCGTCGACGAGAATCGAACGAATTGCCGCCTTGTCACCGGTGTTGACCGGCCCGCTTCCATTCGCGTAGCGCGCCTCGATCGCGTACGTACCGCCCACCGGAACGTCGACGGTGAACTGTACTGAGGCGTTGGTATCGATCGCGGTCCGGAGGTGGCCGCCCTGGCTGCCACTCTCCGCCGTCCAGGCTCCCGAATCCGTCGGGGAAGCAATGATCACCGCCTCGGGCGATGCGACGCGTATCGGCTCGCTCAGAAACGACTCTCCACCCGTCCCATCCATCGCCATCACCTGATACTCGCTCAGCGCACTCTCGGCCCCGATGCGCAGCTGGGTCGCCGTCGTCACCGCGTGACGCTCGGCGTTCCGGTGGACCACGTAGGTCACCGCCCGCGAAACCGCACGCCAGACGAGGCGACCACCGCGCAGCGCTACCTGCGGCGTCGCCGGCGCCGCGCGATTCTCGACGACCGTGATCGACGCCGACGGCATCACGCCGTTCATCGTCAGCTCGATCCTGTGCGCGCCCGTTAGGCCCGCCGGCACCTCGGCGCTCGCGACCGGGACTCCGTCGAGCGCGGCGGACGCGAGCGCATTGCCGAACCCTCGAACGGTGATGGTCAACGTCGCCCCACGATACCGGAAGTTGCGCAACGTGCGCTCGCCGCCGTACGCGCGCGGGACGAAGGGACGGAATCGTAGACGGTCGTGCTCGAACCGCATGCCGAAGAGCACGCGATACACCGTAGCCAGATTGGCGCCCACGCTGCCGATGAGCCGATCGGAGTTCAGCTCGGTCCCCTCGAAATGACCCGTCGAGGCAACCATGTTTTCCTTGTTCGTGAGGAAGAGGGCAGCCGCGCGATAGATCGACCCGAGCCCATGCTCGAC
>DASRHU010000030.1:0-2212 GCA_035650335.1 Gemmatimonadaceae bacterium
CGCCTCCATCAGCTTGACGCCCATGGCATCGAGATCGCGCTCCTGCGACTCGCGATTCCGTGGCGGCATCGTCGTGAGGATGTCCGGCGTCGGCAGCTCGTCGGAGGCGACCTCCGGCACCAGAGCGTTGGCATCGATCACCGCCGCGATCTTCTCGTCACGCTCCGCGGCGATATCCGCCTTCGTGCGCTTCTTCCTCCTCGCTCCTCGTTCTTCGTTCCTTTCCAGAACTGGGGAGGAGCCAGGATCGACTCCGGGCATCTCCTCAGGCGTTGGCGCGAGCGCGATCGCGGCCGACCCCTTATCTACGGTGTTGTCGTCGGCGATCGGCCAGCGCTGCTTCGCCTTCGACGGCTTCTGGTCCAGAACCAGCTTCGACGGCTTCGGCTTCCACCCTATGAGAACGCGCACGGGATTCCAGGCGAGCGTCACGGCCGTCAACACGCTGAACAGCAGCGCGACGATGATCCACGCGCCGGCGAAGCCGAATCCGCGCTGAAGGTAGAATGCCGCGAAGCTCCCCCAGAAGCCGGTGTGATCGGTGACCTCACGACCCGCGCCGCGCGCCAGCCCAATGGCGACGGGCAGCAGCAGCACGACGCCGCCGAGGAACACGAGCCAGGAGCGATCGGTGTCGGCCTCGATGCGGCGGAACACTCGTAAGGCATAGACGAGCGGCAGCAGCGGGAGCAGCACGGTCGCCGGCACGCCGAGTGTGGCGACGAACATCGTCCTCAGGCACGCTCCAACCGGACCGGTCGGTCCGCGCGCGGCGAAGCAGCTAGTCGCCTCCGGCACCGGAAAGGCGATGGCCGCGCCGAGGAAGAGCGCGAAGAGAAGGAGAGCGATGCCGGCCAGCTCGCGCCGGAGAGTTGTGCTGCCCAACGGTTACCTACCGCTCGCGTTCAGGGCCGAGCTTGGTGATTTGCCGGTCCTGATAGATGGGAATGATCGGGTGGGAATCGATCTGCGCACACGTGACAAGATCGTCGGCGTACCCCGCTTCGGCCAGCGCCCGCCCGTGGGCCGAATCCGCGAACAGCTGGTCGAGGCGATCGCCGTACCGCTTCGCGACCAGGTCGCTCGCGCGGGCGCCATCGTTCAGCTCCACCTCCGGCGTGCGTCCGACGAGCTGGCGCACGTACCGGCCGGCACACCCGGCGTCCTCGAGCGCGAACTCCTTCTCGCGCCCCGCGCAGATGATCGACACGTCGGTGCCCGCGCGCACGGCCGTGCGCATCATCGTCAGGACCGCGGTGAAGTTCACGAACGCCGCGACGACGACATCGCGTGCACCCTGCACGGCGAGGAAGGCGCCCGTCCCGTTCGTCGTCGTGAACAGCACCGTCTTCCCTTCGACCGCCTCGCGCGTGAACTCGCGGGGCGAGTTGCCGAAGTCGAAGCCCGGAATCGGACCCATCTTCCGCTCGCCGGCGAGGCGGACCTCCGACCGATCGAAGCTCTTCGATCGCGTGATGACTTCGTCCGAGCTTTCCACGGGGACGACGGCGCGCGCGCCGTTCGCCAGCGCGACGGCGACGACCGTCGATGCGCGGAGCACGTCGATGACGGCGACGACACGCCCCTGCACGCTCGCGGGCTGGAGCCCCTGCACGCCGAAGTACACGTCGACGCGCATTTACACGGGCTCCTTCATCAGCTCGCCCTCGCGCTCGAGGAACTTGGTGTCAATGTCGCCCGCCTGAAATTTCTTGTGCATCATCACGCGCCCCAGAAAGGGGATCGTCGTCGTCACGCCTTCGATGATGAAGCTCTCGAGCGCCATGTGCATGCGCCGGATCGCCTCCTGCCGGTCACGACCCTGCACGATCAGCTTCGCGATCAGTGAATCATAAAAGGGCGGCACGGTATAGCCGGCATAGGCATGTGTGTCCAATCTCACACCCGGCCCGCCCGGCGGGTGGAAGACGTCGATCCGCCCAGGGGACGGTTGGAAATTTCGCGCCGGATCTTCGGCGTTGACCCTGCATTCGATCACATGTCCGCGCAGCGGCGGGAGCTGCATCACCGACAGCTTCTCCCCGGCAGCCACCCGAATCTGCTCCTTCACGAGGTCGACACCGGTCAACATCTCGGTGACCGGATGCTCCACCTGGATGCGGGTGTTCATCTCCATGAAGTAGAACGACCCATCCTCGTTATAGAGCATCTCGATGGTGCCGGCGCCGACGTACCTGATCGCCTTCGCGCC
>DASRHU010000031.1:0-6354 GCA_035650335.1 Gemmatimonadaceae bacterium
AGCGCTCAACTCCTCCACGGGTCGTGACACGGCCCGGGCGAACAGCAACGCCAGCGCGATGGCGACCACCGCTCCAATGACGCCCGCGATGAGCACCGAGCCACCAGCGCGCGCGATCGTGCGGTCGACATCCACCGTGGAAACCGCGACCCGCGTGAACCCGAGCGGCGCACGAACGGCGACGTACAGTTCCTCATCGCCGACCGACGAGCTCACGCGAAGGTCTGCGCCGTGTGCGGAATCGCGCGCGGCCATGACCTCCGGGCGACGTCCGTGGTTCTCGAGGCGCGCCAGCGCCGGCGCGTCGAACTGCGAGTCGCCGACCACCGTGCCGCTCGAGTCGATGAGGGTGACGCGAAAGCCTAACACGGCGCCCGTCGCATCGGCGAGGGAGTCCGGATCAACCCCCGGCTTCCAGAGCTCGCCGAGGATGCGCGCGTCGGCCCCCATCCGATCGGTTTGCGCGCGGAGCATTCCGCTCCGCAGGCCACGCTCGCTCAGCGCGACCACCAGGACCAGAACGACACCGATGAGCAGGAGGGAGCCGAGGAGGAGCCGCTGGGCGAGGCGCACGGTGTTGGCGTGCGCTCAGGCGCTACGCGGTTGCGCAGCTCGCAGACGATAGCCGAAGCCGCGCACGGTCTCGATGAGCTCTCCGCCGGCGCCGAGCTTCGCGCGGAGACGCTGCACGTGCATGTCGACGGTGCGTGTCTGGATGTCCGGGGCCGCGTCCCAGACGGTTTCGAGCAGATGTGCGCGCGCCTGCACCCGCCCCCGGCGTTCGGCGAGCGTCAACAGCAGCTTGTACTCGATGGGCGTGAGCTCGACGTCCGTGCCATCGATCGAGACGCGGTGGGCGGCCCGGTCGATGGCGATCGGGCCAATCGTGAGGCGACCGGTCGATGACGCGGCGGTGGCGGAGGTTCGCCGGAGGATGGCGCCGACGCGCAGCACCAGCTCCTGGGGGCTGAATGGCTTGGTGAGGTAGTCGTCGGCACCGAGCGAGAGGCCGCGGATGCGGTCCGGCTCCTCTCGCCTCGCGGTCAGCATGAGGACGGCAATGTCGCGCGTGGCGTCATCGGCACGAAGCCGCTCGAGCACGTCGAAGCCCGACATCTCGGGCAGCATCAGGTCGAGCACGACGAGGGCAGGCCGCTCCTCGCGCGCCGCACCGAGGCCCTCCGGTCCAGTCGACGCCGTGGAGACACGATACCCCGCCTTGGCGAGGTGATACGAGCAGAGCGCGAGGATGTCCGGCTCGTCATCGACGATCAGAACGCGCTCGCCACTGGCAGCCGTTGTCGTCACGCTCGTGCTTCCGCCAGCCGATGCTGAATCTTCGCCACGATCATCTCCGTGGCCACGACGTTGTGTCCACCTTGCGGCACGATGACGTCCGCCCACCGCTTGCTCGGTTCCACGAACTCGAGGTGCATCGGGCGAACCGTCGTCATGTACTGATTCAGAATCTCATCGAGTGGTCGGCCGCGAGCAACCAGATCCCGCTCGATGCGCCGGATGAGTCTGATGTCGGCGTCGGTGTCGACGTACACCTTCACGTCGCAGAGGTCGCGGATGCGACGGTCCACGAAGAGGAGGATGCCATCGATGACGATGACGTCGGCGGGGGTGACGCGCTGGGTCTCCTCCCGCCGTGCGTGCGTGACGAAGTCGTAGATGGGCTTCTCGATGGTGCATCCCTCGGCCAGCGCGGACATCTGCTCGACGAACAGATCGAGGTCGAACGCATCCGGGTGATCCCAGTTGACGTGCTTGCGCTCCTCGGCCGAGAGGTTCGTGAAGTTGCGATAGTAGGCATCCATGTCGATGAACGCGATCGAGGCATCCTCGAGCGCGTCCGCGATCCGTCGAGCGACGGTCGTCTTCCCCGAGCCGGATCCACCGGCGATTCCAATAATGAGCGGCTTCAAGGGAATGAGAAGTGAGGGAAGGTCACGATTCAGTATCGGGCGTGAGGTATCAAGGGTGTCAAGGGTGTCGAGGGTGTCGAGGGTGTCAAGGTGAACCGCTTTTCACCTCGACACCCTCGACAGCCTCGACACCCTCGATCACCTTTACCCATGCATCGGCATGTCCTCTTCCTCTTTCTGCTCGCGGGCTGCGCGAGCGCGCCCGCTCGTAGCCCCGCTCCCCAGAGTATCGAGCTGCTCGTCGCGGCCACTACCGATGTGCACGGGTGGCTGCGCGGCTGGGATTACTACGCCAACGCACCGGACACGACGCGCGGGCTCGCGCGCGCGGCGACGATCGTCGATTCGCTGCGCACCGCACACCCTGGTCGCGTCGTCCTCGTTGACGCCGGCGATCTCCTCCAGGGCAATCCGCTCGCATACACGGCGGCGCGCGTCTCCAGTGACACGCTGAGTCCGATCGTCGGCGCAATGAACGTCATGCGCTACGACGCCGCGGCGATCGGGAATCACGAATTCAACTACGGGGTCCCGTTCCTCGACCGCGCGGTCGCGCAGGCGCGGTTCCCGTTTCTGTCGGCCAACACCTATCGAGTCGATGGGGCGCGCAAGTACCGCGCGTGGACGATGGTCGAGCGGAATGGTGTGCGGATCGCGATCGTCGGTGGGACAACGCCGGGCGTCAACGTCTGGGACCGCGACAACATTCGCGGCCGCGTCACGGTGCGCGCGATCGTTCCCGATGTGCGCGCTTCCGTTGTCGAAGCTCGCGCGGCCGGGGCCGACGTCGTCATCGTCGTGCTGCACTCCGGACTAGGCGGCGCATCGAGCTACGACTCCACTGCCACCGCGAGCGAGAACGTTACAGCCCAGGTGGCGCGCGAAGTCCAGGGGATCGATCTCATCGTCTTCGGGCACTCGCACCGCGAAGTCGCCGACACGACCATCGGCGGTGCGCTGCTGGTCCAGCCGAGGAATTGGGCGGGAAGCGTGGCGGTCGCGCACCTGGAGCTGCGTCGTGAGGCCGGACGGTGGACCGTCGCCGCAAAGCGCGGAGAGACCATCCCTGCCGTCGGGCGCCGCGAATCGGAGGCGGTGTTGCTCGCGACGGCCAATGCGCACGCGGAAGCCGTTGCCTACGTCAGCACGCCTGTGGGCCGTACGACCGTCGCGTGGCGCGCGGATTCGTCGCGAGTCAAGGACACGCCGATCGTCGACTTCATTCTCGAGACCCAGCGCCGCGTCGCCGGAACGCAGCTCGCATCGGGACCCGCCTTCTCCCTCGAGGCATCACTCGATACCGGGGCGATAACCGTCGCCGAGCTCGCGCGGCTGTACCCGTACGACAACACGCTGCGAGCCATTCGCATCACCGGAAAGCAGCTGCGCGAGTATCTGGAATTCAGCGCCCGCTACTTCGGCACTACCGGGACGAGCGAGCCCGCGGTCGACCCACGCGTGCCCGGCTACAACTACGACATGGTCGCGGGCGCCGACTATACGATCGACGTCTCCAGGCCGATTGGCTCGCGCATAACGCGGCTCGAGGTCGGCGGCCGGCCCGTGCGCGATGACGCCTCGTTCACCCTGGCGCTGCACAACTATCGGCAAACGGGCGGAGGCGGTTACGCGATGCTCGCCGGCGCCCCGATGCTCTCCGAGTCGACGGGCGAGATTCGTCAACTGCTCATCGAGGAAGTGAAACGACGCGGTACGCTCGAGCCTGCTGACGTCTTCCAGCGCAACTGGGAGCTCGTCCCGACCACGGCGATCGGGCCGGCGTACGCGGCGATGCAGCGGCGCACGATCGCGCGAACGCCCACGACGTCCGCCTCGACGGCGCCCGTCCGGCAGCTGCCGGCGCGCGTTCGCATCATCGCGACCAATGATTTTCACGGCACGCTCGAGCCGCGCGTCGACGCCCGCGGCATCCGCCGCGGGGGCGCCGGCGCGGTAGCGGCGGTCATCGAGCGCGCGAAACAGGAATGCACCTCCTGCGCGGTGGTTCTGTTGGATGGCGGCGACATGTTCCAGGGAACGGCGGCATCCAACCTCGTGTTCGGCCGCTCCGTCGTCGCGATCTACGATGCGCTCGGGTACGCCGCGGCCGCGCTCGGCAACCACGAGTTCGACTGGGGCCAGGACACGCTTCGTGCTCGCATGCGCGAGGCCCGCTACGCGATCCTCGGCGCCAACGTCAAATACGCGGATGGTCGCGACGTGCCGTGGATTCGCGACGACACGATCGTCAGCGCCGGACCCGTCCGCGTCGGGATCATTGGCGTCTCCACTGTTGAGACACCCCGGACCACCCTCGCGGCGAACGTGAGCGATCTCCGCTTCGTCGATCCGGTGCCGGTGGTCGTCGAGCGTGCGCGATCGCTTCGCGAACGTGGCGCGCATCTCGTCGTGGTCGTCGCGCACGCCGGTGCGTTCTGCGACAATGAAGGCGATGACCGCTGCGCGGGAGAGATCGTCGAGCTGGCACGCGGAGCAGGCCGCGCGGTCGATGCCATCGTCAGCGGCCACACGCATTCCCTCGTGCGGGCTCACGAGGCCGGTGTACCGATCGTACAGGCGCGCTCGAATGGCCGGGCCGTGGGTGTGCTCGACCTCGTGCCGGGCGAGATCCCGGTGGTCGCCGTGAGGGACGTGCTCACCGACTCGATCGCCCCGTCGGCGCGCGTCGATTCGATCGCCAGGGCGGCGGTCGCGGCCGTCGCGCCCCGAGTGAGCGCACGGATCGCCGAGGTCTCGCGGCACCTTCAACGCTCGGGCGAGCAGTATCCGCTCGGCCAGCTCATCGCCGATGCCCAGCGCTGGGCCGCGAAGGCCGACGTCGCGGTGATGAACAACGGGGGAATTCGCGCGGATCTCCCCGCGGGAACGGCGACCTATGGTCGCATCTTCGAGGTGCAACCGTTCGCGAACACGCTGCATCGCTTCACGCTGCGAGGGAGCGACCTGCGGGCCTACCTCGAGAAGCTCGTCGCCGGACGCACCCCTCCGCGCGTGCATGTCAGTGGCGTCACACTCACCTATGACCCCAAACGACCACCAGGTCAGCGACTCGTGTCGGCGACACTGGCCACCGGACACGATATTGTTCCGGATCGCGAGTACGCGCTGGTGATGAACAACTTCATGGCTACCGGCGGTGATGGCCTTGGTCTCGGCACCCAGGCCATCCGCAGCGAGCCGCTCCCGATCATCGATCTCGATGCGCTCATCGATTACATGAAGCAGCTTCCGCAGCCGGTGCAGGCGCCTGACGAGAAGCGGATCGTCGAGGTCGGCTCGTGACCGAGACCGTTCGCGTCTACATCAATGCGCGAGGACTCGATGTCCCGAGGGGCGCCACCGTCGAGGACGCCTTGCGCCACTGGAACGCCGAGGAAGCCGCCGCCGCTGCTCGGGGGGACCGTGCCGTGACCGACAGCCGAGGTCTACCGGTGCTGCTCTCCGACACCGTCGCACAGGGGTCGATCGTGCGGGTCGTTGGGGCACGGGCGGGGTAGGGGATGACGCTGATCACGCGAGAGCTCCTTCGCGCGCTCCCCAAAGCAGAGCTGCACTGCCACCTCGATGGATCCGTTCGCGCGGAGACGATGCTCGAGCTGGCGCGAGAGTACGGACAGCCGATGCCGGTGGATGATCCCGACGCGCTGCGCGAGCACATGGTCGTCAAGAACGCTCACAACCTCGAAGAGTACCTCGAGCGGTTCACGATCACGCTTTCGGTAATGCAGCGCGCGGAGGCGATCGAGCGCATTGCCTCCGAGTTGGCCGAGGATGCGGCGCGGGACGGAGTCCGCTATCTCGAGGTGCGGTACGCGCCCGTCCTGAACACGCGCGAGGGACTCTCGCTCGATGAGGTCGTGGAGGCGGCAGCGCGCGGGCTCGCGCGTGCGGAGCGCGAGCACGACATCACCGCTCGCATCATCGTCTGCGGGCTTCGTCACCTCGATCCGGAAGTCTCGATTACGCTGGCGAAGCTCGCGGTGGCGCATCGGCAGCGCGGTGTGGTGGGATTCGACCTCGCCGGTGGGGAGCGCGGCCACCCGGCGCGGACGCACGCGGATGCCTTCGCGTACGCGCGCCAGCACGAGCTGGCGGTGACGGTCCACGCCGGGGAAGGCGACGGCGCGGAGTCGGTGCGCCAGGCGGTGCACGTCTGCGGCGCGGACAGGCTGGGCCACGCCACGCGGCTCATCGACGACGAATCGCTCACCCGATACGTGAACGACCGCCGGATCGCTCTCGAGGTCTGCCTGACGAGCAACGTCCAGACGCATGCGTCCGAGTCGCTCGACGCGCATCCCGTGCGACGGTACTTCGATCGCGGGATGAACGTGGTGCTCAACACGGACAACCGGCTGATGAGCGGGACGACGCTGACCGACGAGTACCTGCTCGCCGCCCG
>DASRHU010000032.1:0-3725 GCA_035650335.1 Gemmatimonadaceae bacterium
CTTCCGATGCGTCCCGTGGCCCCACCGGCGACGCTGCTACGCGAGGATGTCTTCCTCGCCGACGCGGCCACTGAGCAGACGTGGCGCTGGCGACGCGATGGGCGCGACTTCGGCACGTACACGTCTCGCGATCTGGCAGCGCGCTGCTTCGCCTCGCTGACGGCGCGGCTGGAGGAAGTCGCGGTAGAGATGGCAGGGGTCAGGAGTTAGGAGTCAGGGGTGGAGAGGCGGCGGCTTTGCCGCCGCTCATCCGATGAGCAAACGGCTGCGCGATGCGCAGCCGTTTGCCTTTCCACACCCCTGGCCCTTGGCCCCTGGCCCCGGACCCTGCAGTAAATCGAGCCTTCGGTTCGATTTACTGCACGGCGTTGATCATGTCGAAGATCGGCAGGTACATGGCGACGACCATGCCGCCGACGACCACGCCGAGGAACACGATCATCATCGGCTCGAGCAGTGACAACAGCGCGCTCACGGCCGCGTCCACTTCCTCGTCGTAGAAGTCCGCGATCTTCGAAAGCATCTCGTCGAGACCGCCGGTCTGCTCGCCGACGGCGATCATCGAGATCACCATGGGCGGGAACACTTCCGACTTGGCGAGCGGCGCCGCGATCGTGTCACCACCGGCGATCGAGGAGCGGGACTGCATGATCGCGTCGTGAATGACGCGGTTGCCGGCGGTTTTCGCCGTGATCTCCAGGCCATCGAGAATGGAAACGCCTGACGAGATCAGCGTGCCGAGCGTACGCGTGAAGCGCGACACCGCCGACTTGCGGATGACGTCGCCGAGCACCGGCAGCCGGAGCATCATGCGGTCGATGTTCAGCTTGCCGCCGGGCGTGGCGTAGTAGCGCTTGAACATGAAGCTGGCGCCGATCCCGGTGGCCAGCACGGCCCACCAGTAATCCTGGAGGAACCGCGACATCCCGATGACGATGCGGGTCGGAAGCGGGAGGGCGAGGTTCACCGACGCGAACATCTGCTCGAACGTCGGAATGACGAACACGAGGAGCACGACGATCGCGATGACGGCGACGCTGATGATGACGCCGGGGTAGATCATGGCGCCCTTCACCTTGCGAATGAGGGCGTCGTTCTTTTCCATGAAGACGGCGAGACGCGACAGAATCGTGTCGAGAATACCGCCTGCCTCACCCGCGGCCACCATGTTCACGTAGAGCTCGCTGAAGGCCTTCGGGTGCTTGCCGAGCGCGTCGGCCACCGTGTGTCCCGACTCCACGTCGTAGACGACCTGGCGGGTCACATCCTTCAGCGACTTGTTCTCGCTCTGCTTGGAGAGGATGTCCAGCGCCTGAACGAGCGGCAGACCGGCGTTGATCATCGTGGCGAACTGACGCGTGAAGATGACGATGTCGCGCGTCTTGATCTTTCCGCGTGCGCCCTTCCGGCTCTGCTCCTGGTCGACTTTCACGACGATGAGCTTCTGGCGACGCAGCTGCGCGACGACGTCCTCGCGCGTATTCGCGTCCATGGTCGCGGACTTCAGATCACCGCTCAGCGTCCGCGCCGTGTAGGCAAACGTAGGCATGGAATCTCCTCTCTAGTCGTGCAGTTACTGCTTACCGCCGTGCGGCGGGAGCGAGCTTCTGGTTGGGCAGCCCCGGCTTCTGGCCCTTCCCGTCTCCGGCACCTTCGTCGCCAAGCACCGGCTGTCCGATCATGCGCAGGAACTCGTTCGGATCGCCCGAGACGCGGAGACACTCGTCCGCCGTCACCTCGCGCGACATGTACAGCTGGTACAGCGCGTCGTTCAGCGTCTGCATTCCGAACTTCTTTCCGGACTGCATGAGCGAGTAGATCTGATGGATCTTGTCCTCACGAATCAGCGCCCGAATCGCGGCCGTGACCACGAGGATCTCGGCAGCCATGACGCGGCCGCGTCCCTTGGCTCGCGGGAGGAGCGTCTGGGTCACGATCCCTTCGAGGACGAACGCGAGCTGCGCGCGCACCTGCGACTGCTGGTGCGACGGGAAGACGTCGATGATGCGGTTGATCGCCTCGGCCGCCGAGTTGGTGTGGAGCGTGGCGAAGGCGAGGTGACCGGTTTCGGCAATGGTGAGCGCGGCCTGGATCGTTTCCAGGTCGCGCATCTCACCGATCAGAATGACGTCGGGGTCTTCACGCAGCGCGTACTTGAGCGCGTTGGCGAACGACTTGGTGTCGCTCCCCACCTCGCGCTGGTTGACGATGCAGTTCTGGTGGCGGTGGATGAACTCGATCGGGTCTTCGACGGTGATGATGTGGCCGCGCCGCTCGCGATTGATCTTGTCGAGCATCGCGGCCAGCGTCGTCGACTTACCCGAGCCGGTGGGGCCGGTGACGAGGACCAGCCCGCGCGGCTTCTCGGCCATCTTCGCCACCACGCCGGCGAGCCCGAGCTCCTCGAACGTGCGGATGTTGAACGGGATCTGCCGGATGACGAGCGACACGCAACCGCGCTGCTTGAAGCAGTTGCCGCGGAAGCGCGCCAGGTTCTGGATGCCGAAGGAGAAGTCGAGCTCATCCTCGGTCTCGAACCGCTTCTTCTGGTTCTCGGTGAGGATCGAATACGCGAGCGTCAGCGTGTCCTTCGGCGTGAGGACGTAATCGACGTTCGAGTTCTGGATGTCGCCGTCGATGCGCATCTTCGGCCGCTCACCCGCCGTGATGTGCAGGTCGGATGCGTCACGCTCGATCATCTCCTCGAGGAGTGATCGGAGATTGACGCCGGCTGGGACTGCTGCGGGTGCCGTCATTGTCGCTAGGGGTCAGGATTCAGGAGTCAGGAGTCAGGGGGTGTCGGGTGTCAGGACCTGGGGTTCCCGAATTCCTGGACCCCCCTGATTCCTGACTCCTGACCCCTGACACCTGGGAATCACGAACTGGTCTCTCGTACGACTTGCTCCACCGTGGTAATGCCTTTCATGATCTTCAACAGGCCGTCCATGCGGAGCGTGAGCATTCCGCCCTCGACGGCCGCCTCCTTGATCTCCTGGGCGCCCACGTTCTGCAGAATCAGCTTCCGCAGCCGCTGGGACATCGCCATCACCTCGTAGATGCCCTGACGTCCCTTCAATCCCGAGCCGTTGCAGGCGTCGCATCCCTCGCCCTTGAAGAACGTCATGTCCCACAGACGCGTGTCGAAGTTGTACTGATCGCTGTACGGCTTGGCGTGCTTCGTCGAGGTCTTCTTCGCGTTCTCGACCGCCTCCTCCGTGAACTGCATCGAGCGGAAGGTCGCACCCTCGGGAATCTTGAGGGCGCGCATCTCATCAGGGTCGGCGGAGTACGCCACCTTGCAGTTGTTGCAGACACGACGAACGAGTCGCTGTGCCAGCACGAGATTGAGCGCCGAGGCCACGTTGAAGGGCTCCAGCCCCATGTCGAGCAGACGGGTTACCGTCTCGGGCGCGGAGTTCGTGTGCAGCGTCGACATGACCAGGTGGCCGGTGAGCGCGGCCTTGATCGCGATGCCGCCGGTCTCCAGGTCGCGGATCTCGCCGACCATGATGATGTTCGGGTCCTGGCGCAGGAACGCTTTCAGCGCGGCCGCGAACGTCATCCCGATGTCGGTGCGCACGAGTACCTGGTTGATGCCGAACAGGTTGTACTCGACCGGATCCTCCGCCGTCATGATGTTGACGTCCATGGTGTTCACCTTGGACAGCGCGGAGTACAGCGTCGTCGTTTTTCCCGATCCGGTGGGGCCGGTGACGAGCACCATT
>DASRHU010000033.1:0-3073 GCA_035650335.1 Gemmatimonadaceae bacterium
CCGGCGATCGCCAGCGACGCGCCGGCGGCGAGCGCGAAGGGGAGCTCGAACATGAAGTGCACGATCGCCCACGACCCGCCGACGGAGAGCAGCATCCCCGTCGCGGCGCCGAGTGCCCCGAGCACCGCGTACTCGGTGAGCATCATGCGGCGAATCTGCGCGCGGGTCGCGCCTAACGTTCGCAGCAGGACGGCCTCGCGAACGCGCCGCCGGCGGGTGGCGGCCACCGCCGAGAACAGGACGAGGGCGCCCGTCGCGAGACTGAACAGCGCCATGAAGCGCACCGCGACCGCCACCTTGCCGAGGATCCGCTCGACGGAGTCCTGAATGCTCGCCAGGTCGAGGCTCGAGACGTTGGGGTAGACATCGACCACCGCCCGCTGCAGTCGCGCACGCGCGGTGGCGTCGGCGATCCCGGTCAACACGACGTACGATGTCGGCGCCTCCTCGAGCGCCCCGGGCTCGAACACCGCGAAGAAGTTCGGCTCGAACCGCGCCCAGTTCACCTCACGGGTGCTTGTCAGGCGCGTGGGAATGCGGACTCCCTGCACGTCCCACACGATCGTGTCGCCGATGGCCACCCCCAGCTCGGCGGCGATCTCGCGCTCGAGCGACACCTCCGGCAACGCGCCCTGTTCCACCGAATCGGCGGTGAACCACCGCCCGGTGATGATGCGCTCCGACCCGACGAGCGTGTCACGCCAGCTCGATCGATACTCGCGTCGGATCGCCCACCCGGAGACCTGGTCGGTCGTATCGGCGATGAGCGCCGCGGCCGTGCGCTCGCGAATCTGGGCGATTCGCATGGGGACGATGGGAACCCGCTGAAGGATGGGATGGCCCTGCTGCCTGACGATCGAGTCCACTCGCTCCACCTGATCGGCCTGGACGTCGAAGAACGCGATGTTGGCGCGCGTCGCTTCACCGCTCAGCGTCAGATGCCGGATGAGGTTTGCTTGCGTCACATAGAGCGTGCTGATGAGAAACGCGCCGAACCCGAGAGCGAGAATGATCGGGCGGGTCTGACTCCCCGGGCGGTACAGGCTGGATATTCCTTGCCGCACGACGAACGGCCACTCATCGCGCACGACCCGTCGCGCGACCCAGGTGAGGGCGATCGCGGCCAGCACGAGCACCAGCAGGGCGCCGCCGATTGCCGCCAGCATTCCCAGCGTCTCCTGCCAATCCTCCGCTCTCGCCCTCGTGATGATCACGAGGCTGACGACGAGCGCCGCCGTCGCGAGCAGGTGCGGCACGTCGCGCCACCACCGGCCGCGCGGCAGCTCGCTCACTGTCCGGCGCAGCGCCTGCAGCGGCGACACGTGCCGGATGGCAAGCAGTGGACGCAGGGCGAAGATCAACGCCACCCAGAGACCCGTGATCAACCCCGCGACGAGCGCGCTCGGCGCCAGCGTCGGCCGGACGTCCACCGGCATGAAATCGCCGAGAATGCCCGGCAGCGCGAACTGCGTGAGCACGCCAAGCGCCACGCCGCCTAACGCGCCGAGGAGGCCCATGCCGGCGGCGGTGGCCGCGTAGATGGTGATGATCTGCGCTGTCGTCGCGCCGAGACATCGGAGGATGGCCACCGTGTCGATCTTCTCGGAGACGTAGGCGTGGATGGCGCTCGCCACGCCGATACCGCCGAGCAGCAGGGCGACGAGCCCGACGATTCCGAGGAACCGGTGAAGCTGCGCGACGCCGTTGGTGAGCGCGCGCTCGGTATCCGCCGCCGTCCGCACGCGCGCCCGCGACGAGTCGAGTGAGGCCCGCAGATCCCTGGAGGCCTTCTCGACATCCGTCCCGGCGGGCATCGCGATCATCGCCTCGTACTCGGCCCGGCTGCCGAACACGAGGAGGCCGGTGTCGTCGATACGCGAGGCGGGGATGTACACGCGCGGGCCGAAGGCCGACGCGATCGCCGCGTCGCCTGGAACGTTCTCGAGGATCCCCGAGATGGTGAACAGCGCGAACCCGAGCTGTAGCGTGTCTCCGACGCGCGCGTCGAGCGCCACGAGCAGGGAAGGGTCGACGAGGACGTTCGACTGCTGGTGCAGCGACGCCCATCGCTTCGGTGGGCGCGTGTCGATCGTGCCGTAAAAGGGGAAGCCCGGCTCGACCGCGCGCACCTGAACGAGTCGCGTTCCCGGGCGCCCGCGCACGACGGCCATCGACGCGAACGACGTGATGCGGGCGATGCGCGCCCCCGACCCGCGCAGCGAATCGAGCACGCTGTCGATCCCCGGAGTAAAGGCGGAACGGGACCGCACGACGAGGTCGCCGCCAAGGAGCGACCGCGATTGGTCATGCACCGCGCTGGTGACGTTGGCGGCGTACGAGTCGATCGCCACCAGGGCGGCGACGCCGATCGAGATCGCCGACATGAACAGGGCGAGTCGCTTGCGCACCGCGCGCGAATCGCGCCAGGCAAACGCCGCCAGCTGGCGGAGGGCGAGGTTCACGCGGCCTCCGCGTCGGAGACGACGGCGCCGTCGCGCAGCCGCACGACGCGCCGTGCGCGGCCGGCAATGGCAGGGTCGTGCGTCACGAGAACGAGCGTCGTTCCGTCCTCGCGATTGAGCGACTCGAGCAGCTCGACGATGAGGCCGCCGGTGGCCGCGTCGAGGTTGCCGGTGGGCTCGTCGGCGAAGAGCACCTTCGGTGAGTTGGAGAATGCGCGAGCGATTGCCACCCGCTGTTGCTCGCCGCCCGACAGCTGCACGGGATAGTGGTGCGTGCGCTCGGCCAGACCGACGCGAGCGAGCAGGTCCCGGGCGCGGTTGGCCGCGCCGCGCTCCCCGCGGAGCTCGAGCGGCACCTGGACGTTCTCGAGCGCGGTGAGCGTCGGGATCAATTGAAAGCTCTGGAACACGAAGCCAACTTTCTCGCCGCGGAGCCGCGCGCGTTCGTCTTCATCGAGCGCCGCCAGATCCGCGCCATCGAGGATGACGGTACCGGCGCTCGGGATGTCGAGCCCGGCGAGCAGGCCGAGCAGCGTCGTCTTCCCGCTTCCCGATGGTCCGATGATCGCGACGAACTCGCCGTCGCGGATGGTGAAGTTCACGTCGCGCAG
>DASRHU010000034.1:0-6286 GCA_035650335.1 Gemmatimonadaceae bacterium
CGATTCAACCAGCTCTGTCGCGAGAGCGTGTGGCGGTATCGCGCAGACTGGGAGCAGCTCAGCGCGCGTATTGGCTACTGGCTGGACTACGAGCACCCGTACGTCACCTACACGAACGAGTACGTGGAGAGCGTGTGGTGGGCGCTGGCGACGCTGCACGCCAAGGACCTGCTCTACCGGGGCCACAAGATTCTCCCCTACTGTCCCCGTTGCGAAACCGCGCTCTCGTCGCACGAGGTCGCGCAGGGCTACAAGGACGTGCGCGATCCGAGCGTATTTGTCGCCCTCGAAATAACGGAATCGAGTGCCCAGGCCCGACGCGCTGGATCGAATTCATCGGTCGCCGAATCTCGTTCCGCGCGTCGTCTGCTGGTGTGGACGACGACGCCCTGGACGCTCGTGTCCAACGTCGCCCTCGCCGTGAATCCCGACCTCGTCTATCTCGAGCTCGTAAGGCGCGACGGTGACGAGGACGGGTCGATCATTCTCGCGGAATCGCGCGCTGCCGGAGTGCTTGGCGAGGATTGGCCCGACCGCTGGGAAGTCGTGCAGCGGTTGCCGGGGATGTCGCTCGCTGGACTCCGATACCGCCGGCCGCTCGACTGGGTCCCTCTCACGACGGGTGTTCACGAGCTCATCATCGCGGAATCGTTCGTCTCGGCGGAGGATGGCAGCGGAATCGTGCACATGGCGCCCGCTTTTGGCGCCGACGACTATGCGGCGGGACAGCGGCATGGCCTGGCGTTCGTTCAGCCGGTGAATGCGCGCGGCGCGTTCCCGGAAGAGATACCGGTAGTGGGGGGCAAGTTCGTGAAGGATGCCGACGCCCTCATCGTCGAGGAGCTCCGGCGGCGAGGTTTGCTCTGGAAGGGGAGTACGATCGAGCACTCGTATCCGCACTGCTGGCGCTGCGGCACGCCGCTCCTCTACTACGCGCGCGAATCGTGGTTCGTACGGACGACGGCCTATCGCGATCGCATGCTCGCGCGAAACGCGCGCGTGAGGTGGATGCCCCCGGAAACGGGGCAAAAACGATTTGGGGACTGGCTCACCAACAACATCGACTGGACCCTCTCGCGCGATCGCTACTGGGGTACCCCGCTTCCGATCTGGGCGTGCGACCGCGACCGGGACCACCTCGAGGTGATCGGGTCATACGCGCAGCTGGCCGAGCGGTTAGGCACCGCGCTGCCGGCCGACTTCGATCCACACAAGCCGTTCGTCGATCGGCATGAGTGGCGGTGCCGGCAGTGCGACGGCACCATGCGCCGCGTCCCGGAGGTCATCGACACCTGGTTCGACTCGGGCTCGATGTCCTTCGCGCAGTGGCATTTTCCCTTCGAGAACCGCGATCTCCTGCCATCGCAGTACCCGGCGGACTTCATCGCCGAGGGGCTGGATCAGACGCGAGGTTGGTTTTATTCGCTTCTGGCGATCGCGACCGGCCTCGGAGCAGAGCTTCCGAACAACGACGAGCCCGGCGCGCGCCGTGATGACTCGGACGGACGGCCTCCGTTCGACACCGCCCCGTACCGAGCGGTGGTCGTCAACAGCCTGGTGCTCGACGGCGAAGGGATCAAGATGTCGAAGAGCCTCGGCAACGTCGTCGACCCGTCGGACGTCATCCCGCGCCATGGCGCCGACGCCGTGCGCCTCTTTCTCATTGCCGCGAGTCAGGTGTGGGTCGAGCGGCGGTTCGACGAATCCGGGATTCGCGAGCTTGCCGGTCGCTTCCTGTTGACGCTGCGGAACGTGTACAGCGGCATCTTCGCGCAATACGCCAACTTCGGCTGGTCGCCGTCGGAGGCCGACCCGCCGCCCCTCGAGCGACCGCTCATCGATCGCTGGGTGTTGTCGCGCCTGACGAGCGTCGAGCGCCGCGCCGACGCGCTGCTCTGGGAATACGATGCGACGCTGGCCGCGCGCGCGGTCATGGATTTTCTCGTCGACGACGTGTCGAACTGGTACGTGCGGCTCAACCGCGCGCGATTCTACGACGTCGAGACCCCGGACAGCCGCGCCGCGTTCGCGACGCTTCACGAGGTGCTGGCCGTCACCTGCCGGCTGCTGGCTCCGTTCGCTCCGTTCGTAACCGACTGGATGCACCGCGAGCTCACCGGAAGCACCGTGCACATCGCTGCGTACACACGCGAGGATCCCGGCGGGGATCGGCGCTCGGTGCACGTGGATCAGGATCTCGAGCGCGCGATGGCACAGCTGAGAACGCTGGCCACGCTGGCGCGCGCCGCACGCGAGGAGGCCGACGTGAGGGTGCGGCAGCCGCTCGGCCGGATGGTGTGCGTCGTGCCTCAGGGTGCGTCGCCCACGCTGCGGGAAATGGTCCCCCTGCTCGCGACGGAGCTGAACGTCAAGCGGGTGGAGTTCGCGGAGACGGGCGATGCATTGGTGCGTCTCGAGGCGAAGGCGAATTTCCGCGCTCTGGGGAAGCGATTCGGGAAAGACACACCGCTCGCCGCACAGGCGGTCGCCGCCCTCTCGAGCGAGGCGCTCGCCGCATTCGAGCGCGGCGAGCCGATCGCGATCTCGATCAACGGCGATTCGCATCAGCTCGGGCCGGACGATCTCACCGTGATCCGGCGGGCATCGGGCAACCTCGTGGTCAAGGAGGAGGGCGGCTTCTTCGCGGCCATCGATCCCACGGTGACGCCCGAGCTCCGGCGAGAGGGATTGGCTCGAGAGCTGGTGAGCCGCATCCAGCGGATGCGCAAGGAGGCCGGTTTCGCGGTGAGCGACCGGATCGTCGTCTACCTCGCGGGTGAGCCGGAACTCGAGGCCACCGCCCGCGAGTTCACCGACTATATTTCCGGCGAGGTGCTGGCCCGCGATTTGATTGTGGGCAAGGACTTCCCGGCTACCGTCAACGTGACGCAGTCGCTGGAGCTCGACGGGCTCCAGGCGCGCGTCGCCCTGCACAGAGTGAGTTAGATGGCGTCTTCAGCCAGCGCAAAGAAGTCCAAGCCGATGACCAAGAAGATGCTCGCGCACTTCGAGAAGCGATTGCTCGAGGAGCGCAAGCGTGTGCTCAAGGAGCTCGGCAACTACAGCGAGGCGTTCAACGCGACCCCTCAGTCCGCGGACGGGGACCTGAGCTCGTACTCGTTTCACATGGCCGATCAGGGAACCGACGCCATGGAGCGTGAGAAGGCCTTTCTCTTTGCATCGCAGGAAGGGCGGTTCCTCTGGCACATCGATGAAGCGCTGCGGCGTCTGTACCGGTCGCCGGAGACGTTCGGCAAGTGCCAGCAGTGCGGCGAGGACATCGACTTCGACCGCCTCGATGCGCTTCCGCACGCGCGGCTCTGCATCAAGGACAAGCAGCGCGAGGAAGATGGGAAGAAGCAGCCCTAAGGCGTCGCTGTTCTGGCCGGTGCTGGTGGCCGTTCTCGCGGTCGATCTCACCACCAAATCGCTCGCCGTCAGCTTCCTCGCCCCCGAGTTCGTTCCACACTCGGTGGTGGGCGACCTGGTGCAGCTGACGCTCGCGTACAATCCGGGCGTCTCGTTCGGGATCGAGGTCGGACCGTACTCGCGAGCCGTCTTCACCACGCTCGCGGTGATCGCGATCGTCGTTCTGGGACGGCTCTACCGGGCGACCGCGGGCGACGATCGTCCTCGCGCGCTCGCGCTCGCTCTCATCTGCGCCGGCGCGCTCGGGAATCTCATGGACCGGGTCCGATCCGAGCGTGGAGTCGTTGATTTCATCGACCTCGGTATCGGGAGCGCGCGCTTCTACACGTTCAACGTTGCCGACGTCGGCATTACGCTCGGCGCGGTCCTCCTCGCCTGGATTCTCTGGCAGGAAGATCGGAAGCAGGCATTGGCGTCGGCAGGTGGCGTTCCCGAGTCACCGGGCGTGAGCTGAATGAGCACTCGCGGACGGCGGGTGCTCTTCTGGGGGCTGATTATCGGCATCCTCGTGATCGACGTCGTCACGAAGGCGATCGCCGAGACGGCACTGCTCCCCCGCGGGGTCCCACGTGAGGTGATCGGGGACTGGCTGCGCCTCACCCTGGTGTACAACACCGGCGCCGCGTTCGGTATCTCGTTAGGCCCGTACTCGCGCTGGCTCTTCCTCGTCCTCGCGATCGTCGCGCTGTTCATCCTCGGTCGCCTCTATCGCCAGACGCCCGATCACGATCGCTTCCGCGTTGCGTCGATCGGGCTGGTGTGCGCCGGGGCGATCGGAAACGTGGTCGATCGCATCCGGCATCACATGGGCGTCGTCGATTTCATCGACATTGGTGTGGGCCTGCACCGGTGGCCCACGTTCAACGTGGCCGACATGGCGGTGAGCGTCGGGGCGTTCATGCTCGCCTGGTCGCTGTGGGCGGAGGATCGCGCGCGGGTGCGCGCGGGGTCGTCGGACGTTCCCGGAACCGCCGAGAGGGCGTGAGAACCCAGGAGTCAGGAGTCAGGAGTCAGGGATCAGGGGATGTCAGGGTGTGGGTTGCAGGACAGAACGGCACCAAGGGATCAGGTGCCGGGCCGTTCTCTCCTGAACCCACACCCTGACCCCCCCCCCGACTCCTCACTCCTGATTCCTGACTCCTATGGCCACGGGGCTGCACCAGTTCGTCATCGAGGATTCCACCGGCCTCCGCCTCGATGTCCGTGTGGCCGCGCGACTCGACCTCTCTCGCACCGCTGCGGCCACCCTCATCGCCACCGGTCGGGTCACGGTCGACGGACGCCGCGAAAAGGCGTCGTACCGCCCGGCCACCGGCGAGCGCGTCGCCGTCGATATCCCCCCGCCACCCGACCGCACCGTCATCGCCGAGGACATTCCCCTCCAGGTGGTGTGGGAGGACGAGCACGTCCTGGTCGTGGACAAGCCCGCCGGGATGGTCGTCCACCCGGCTCCCGGGAACTGGACGGGGACGCTCGTCAACGCCCTCAAGGGGCGCGGGCAGGGGCTCTCGACCGAAGGGGGATCGGCGCGCGAAGGGATCATCCACCGCCTCGACAAGGAGACCTCTGGACTCCTGCTGGTGGCGAAGACCGACCGGGCACACAGGCGCCTCGGCGGTGCGCTCGCCGCACGCCAGGTCAAGCGGAGGTACGCCACGCTGTGCTGGGGGCATTTGGCCTCCGACCGGGTCACTGTCGACAAACCGGTCGCCCGCGATCCGCGAGACCGAAAGCGGATGGCGATCGTCAATACGGGGAAGGCCGCGAAGACCGATTTCGTCCGGCTGGCCCGATTCGACTCGGCGGATCTCCTGCGAGCGCACTTACATACAGGGCGCACGCATCAGATTCGCGTGCATCTCGCGTCGATCGGGCATCCCGTGCTGGGGGATGACACGTACGGCGGCGGAGGCGGTCGGCGGTTGGTCGCACTCCCGCCGAAACGTCATTTCCTCCATGCCGCGTGGCTGATTTTCCCTCATCCGGAAACGGGCGAGACGGTCGAGCTGCGGTCTCCACTCCCGCCGGACCTCCGCAAGGCGCTCGACGCGGTGGCTGGCGAGCCGTTGGAGTACCCCGATCCGCTCGATCACTTTGGCTTCTACCGCTCCAGCGTTTGACGTTCCGGTCCGCCGACTCGTGCTCTTCCGGCTCGGTGAGCGCCGATACGGGATCGATCTCGACGCGGTGCGCGAGATCCTTCCGGTTCGGCGCACGACCCGCGTTCCCGGCGCTCCCGCCTACGTCGCCGGGCTGATCAACGTCCGGGGGACGATCGTCACCGTCCTCGATCTTGGCGCGCGGCTCGATGGCAACAGCTCGCTCGCGCCCGATGGCTCCGTGATCCTCGTGGAGCACCGGCAAAAAGTGGTCGGCATCGCGGTCGCCGAAGTGAACGACGTCATGATGATTCCGGCGGAATCCATCGAGCAGGCGACCGAGCGCGACGAGGCCGATGCATCGATCGTCGGCTTGGGACGAATGGACGACAAAGTCGTCATCATCCTCGACATCCACTCCATCATCAAGCACGTCCTGCTCTAGCGGAGGGAACGGTGAGTCACACGGTGCTGATCTGCGATGACGCCATCTTCATGCGCACGATGATCGGCGACATTCTGCAGCAGTCCGGCTTCGAGATCGTGGGAGAAGCTGAGACGGGCGTCCAGGCCGTCGAGAAGTACAAGCAGCTGCGTCCCGATCTCGTGACCATGGACATCGTGATGCCGGACATGGGCGGGATCGATGCGGTGCGGGAGATCACGAAGATCGATCCGAACGCGAAGGTGCTGATGTGCAGCGCCATGGGTCAGCAAGCGCTCGTGGTCGAGGCAATTCAGGCCGGCGCGAAGGACTT
>DASRHU010000035.1:0-4743 GCA_035650335.1 Gemmatimonadaceae bacterium
GGCGCCGCGGCACAGTACGGCTCCGACGCGATCGCGGGCGTCGTCAACGTCGTCCTCAAGGAAGGCGTGTTTGCGCCGTTCTTCAGCGCCGACCTCGGTGAGTACATGACCGGCGAAGAGAATCCCGCTGCCTTGCCGGACGCGGGCGGCGAGCGCCCGAGCTTTCCCCGCGATGGCCGCACGATCGGCGTGAACGGAGGGTGGGGCCTCCCGCTTGGGGACGGCTCACTCAGCCTATTCGCCGAGTATCGCGATCGGGATCCGACGAATCGTGCCGGCCCCGATGCGTCGGACATGTTCGGCGGGGACGCCGACGAGGTGGTCGATGGCGATCTCGTCGCGAAGAACAATTCCATTCCGATGCCTAACCACCACTGGGGAGACGGGGCGTCGAAGGACCTGATGACGTTCGCCACGCTTCGGCTCCCGCTCGGCGCCTCCGACGCGGCCGCACTCTATGCGTTTGGCGGATACAGCCGGCGAGAGGGCACGGGCTTCGGCTATTTCCGGGCGCCCGCCAGCGAAAGGAACTGGACGGAGATCTATCCGAACGGGTTCCTTCCGCAGTTCGCGCCGGATGTCGTGGACCTCTCGGCCGTCGCCGGTGCGCGGGGAACGGCGGGGACGTGGGCGTACGACCTGGGCGTCACGCTGGGACGCAACACGTTCGAGTACAACCTCGACAACACGCTGAACGCCTCGTTAGGGCCATGCCTGGACACTCCGTGCGCTCCAGGCGAGGATGGGGTTCTCGGCACGACGGATGACCCGGGGATTCCCAACCAGACGAGCTTCTTCGCCGGCGAGCTGCGGCTGTCCGAGGGGATCGTGAGCGTCGATGTGAGTCGCGAGCTCGAGGTGGGGCTAGCCTCGCCGGTGAACGTGGCGCTCGGGGCCGCCTATCGCCGCGAGAACTATCAGATCATCGCCGGCGAGCGGGCGTCGTACATCAACGGATTCCACCCCGCGTCGGATGGGAGCATCGCGGCATCGGGATCGCAGGTCTTTCCGGGATTCCGCCCCGACGATGCGGTTGACGCCAATCGCAGCAACGTGGGCGTCTACCTCGATGTCGAGGGTGACCTCGTTCCTCGCATGCTGGCGAACGTCGCCGCCCGGTTCGAGCACTACAGCGACTTCGGCTCGAAGCTCACCGGCAAGCTGGCGTTGCGCTTTCAGCCGACGACGAAGCTGACGCTTCGCGCGGCGGCCAGCACGGGGTTTCGGGCACCGTCGCTCAACCAGGCGTTCTACTCGAGCGTCGTCACGAACTTCAAGGCGGACGAGGTCACCGGAGAGCCGGTGCCGTTCGAGATCGGCATCTTCCCCGTGAGCTCGCCGGAGTCACGCGCACTCGGCGCCCGCGATCTGGAAGCCGAGTCGTCGCGTAACCTGAGTGCCGGGCTCGCGCTTTCGCCGACTGGGAATCTCACGTTCACCGCCGACTTCTTCCTGGTGAACGTGGACGACCGGATCGTGCTCACCGGATTCCTGGATACGGACAGCGTCGCGTCGATTCTGCGCGGCATTGGCTCGCGGGCCGAGGCGGCGCAGTATTTCACGAACGCGATCGACACCAGGACGCGGGGTCTGGACCTGACGGCAAACTACCGGCTGCCGCTGCCGCGCGGTGCTTTCGACCTGTCGGCCGCGTTCAACTACACGAGGACGACGATCCCGAACGAGTGCTGCATTCCACTCCCGCCCGAGCTGGAGGGAACGGATGAGGAGCTGATCGGCCGGTTCGACGAGGGCGGCTTGCTGGCGATGACGAAGGAGCGCCCGAAGTGGCGAAGCACCTTCACCGGCCAGTACAGTCAGGGCCAATGGAGTGCGCTCGCGCGCTACTCGCATTACGCCGAATACACGTCATCTCTCTACAGCTACAGCGGCGACGACGTGGCGACGTATGGAGCCAAGGGGCTGGTGGACGTGGAGGTCGGCTACACGGCGCCACGGATGTTCCGGATTTTCGTCGGCGCGCGTAACTTGTTCGATACCTACCCCGACCGGATGTCCTACAACAACGGGTTCGACATCTTCCCGTTTCCGCCGGCGTCGCCGTTCGGGTACAACGGTCGCTTCGTCTACACCCGCGTCGACGTCGACTTCGGGAGATAGGCGCCAGGCGCACAACCACCGGAGGACGCGATGCGGCGTCACACCTCACTCGCGGCGTTGGGGCTCATCGTCCTCACCGCGGCCGGCGTTAGGCAGAGCGGGCGTTCCGAGCGGATCCAGACGCACGACAACGAAAAGGCCGCCGGCACGCTGACCGGTGGCGTGCTGCGCGTCCAGCTCGATACGCGCGTGGGGACCTGGTATCCGCATGGGGAGGGCGGCCCCGCGGCGGAGATGCAGGCGTTCGGCGAGGTCGGTCGTCCGCTGCAGATCCCCGGTCCGATGATCCGCGTTCCGAAGGGGACGGAGGTCGTCGTCTCGATCAGGAACTCGTTGCCGGACAGCACGCTGACCGTGCACGGACTCGTCTCCCGTCCGGTGCCGGCAGGCGCATCCACCGCACCGGTGACGGTTCCGCCCGGAGCGACGCGTGAGGTGAGATTCAGGCTCGACGCGCCCGGTGCGTACTACTACTGGGCGACCACCATGGGTCGGCAGTTCCGGTTCCGCAACCGTGAAGACGGCCAGCTCTCGGGAGCGATCATCGTCGACGAGCCTGGCCGCATGGCGCGTCACGAGCGCGTGATGGTGTTCGGAGAGTGGGCGGACACCATCGCCACGGAGAGTGGGCCCGCACAGCGGCGAATGCTCCTGGTCATCAATGGTCGCTCCTGGCCGCACACCACGCGCCTGGCGCAGCGCGTCGGCGACACCGTGCGGTGGCGGTTGATCAACACGTCGCCCGAGGTGCACCCCATGCACCTCCACGGATTCTATTTCCGCGTGGACGGTCGTGGTGACGGCACCGGCGACACAACGTACGTCGACACCAGGCGGGACATGGTGGTCACGGAGCGCGTGCCTCCCGGCGGGACCTCGTCCATCACCTGGATTCCCGAGCGACCGGGCAACTGGCTCTTCCACTGCCACTTCACCATTCACTTCGCCGCTCGCGGCCCGTTAGGCGAGCGTCTGCCTCCGACGACGAACGGTGCGCACGCGCGGCACACCGGCAACCATGCCCTCGAGGGGATGAGCGGGCTGGTGCTCGGTGTGGAGGTGGCACCCCGTGGTCGGGAGGATGCCGACGGCGACAACACCAGTGACGTCGGGCGGCGGCGGCTCCGGTTGCTGGCGCGCCCGGCCGGTGCAACGCCGGACGGGCCGTTCTATGCGTTCACGCTTCACGAGCAAGAGGGTGAGGGGGCGGTCGACACCACGATTCGAAGTGGCCCGCCGATCGTGCTCAAACGGAATGAACCCGTCTCGATCGTGGTGGTGAACCGCACGCCCGAGCCAACCGCGGTCCACTGGCACGGGATCGAGCTCGACAGCTATTTCGATGGAGTGGCCGGCTTCAGCGGCTCCACCCGTCAACTCTCGCCGGTGATCGCTCCGCGGGATTCCTTCGAGGCGCGGTTCACGCCTCCGCGGTCGGGGACGTTCATCTACCACACGCATGTCGATGAGCCGCGACAGCAGCCCGCCGGTCTCTCCGGAGCGCTGATCGTCGTGGACGAGGACAAACCCTATCACCCCGCCACGGACATCCCGGTCCTGATCACCACGCCCCGCGTCGTCGAAACGTCGCGCCGGGCGGTGCTGCTCAACGGACGATACCCGGCCGTACCGGTCGAGCTCCGCGCCGGCGTCGCACATCGGTTCCGGCTGATCAACATCACCGTCGGACGCCCCGGCCTCCGGGTCGAGATCTGGCGCGATTCGTCGCTCGTCGACTGGCGCGCGCTCGCGAAGGATGGCGCCGACCTGCCTGACGACGCGAAGGTCGTGCGCCCGGCAAGGAAGACGATCACCATCGGCGAGACGTACGATTTCGAGGTCACTCCGCGAGACCCTGGCGCGATGCGTCTCGAGGTACGCACGGCCGCTGGAGTCCTCATCGCGACGATGCCGCTGCTCGTCAGGTAGGGCGCGAGGCCGCGCCGGTGCCTTCCGTCACCGGCGCGCCCGCCTCCTCGAGCAGCTCAGCCAGCACGCTGCGGTGACAGCGCGAAGCATCCTCGCAGTAGCACCCGATCGAGAAACTGGTGTGCCTGGAGAGCGCCGCCAGCAGCCCGATGAGATGGCGCGCGTGCGGCTCGCGCATCTGCTTGCGGTAGGTCCGCGTGTATCGCCGCCAGCGAGCGTCGGTCCACGGCTCGGACAACGCCCACGACACGACCTCCGCGCTCGGTGACAGCTCCGGGAGCCACACGTCGTAGTAATCGCGCGCCGCATACTCGGTCTTCGGCACGCCCCGCGGGGGTCGCCTAACGGTGCCGAGGCGGAGGCCCTCGTGGGGGAGTCGTGGAGACCCGAGGCGGACGATGGTGATCGGCATCGGTCTCTTACCGCGGATTCCCGGGCGCTGTCGGGCGACCCTCCGCCTCCAGGATCCGCCACGCCTCACGGTCGATGAGCACGCGCGCCTCCCCACCCTCGAAGACGATGGCGCCATCCCGCTCGAAGGGAGGACTGTAGAAGTACCGGAAGTCCGTCGCCGGCGTCTCTTCTCGCAGGAAGACTGAGTCGAGCCGGCCATCGCGCGCCGAATGTCGAATGGCGTAGAGTCGATACCGCCCGCCGGCGTCCTGGAGGCTGAGTCCCCAGTAGTAGAGCGTC
>DASRHU010000036.1:0-7237 GCA_035650335.1 Gemmatimonadaceae bacterium
CGAGTACTCCTCGACCGCGACGCCGACGATGCTCGATAGCCGCCGCGCGGGGTGCTCTTGCGCACGCCCCGAGGCGGTGGCCGCGAGGACGAGGCCGATGACGAGAATCGCTCTCACATGCATTCCGATCGAATGTATCGGAAATGCCACCCTGGCCCAACCCCCTTGACCCTGGGCCAAGGGCCAAGGGCCAGGGGCCAAGGGTGTGGAAAGGCGCGGCGCCGCTTCGCGGCAGCCGCGCTCATCAGATGAGCGAGCGGCCGGAGGCCGCTCGCATACCACACCCTTGGCCCCTGGCCCTTGGCCCTTGGCCCGTCCCAACCGTCCACCACACCCACCCTTGAAGCTCTTCGACACCATTGCCTCGATGGGCCACGAGCAAGTCGTGCTCTGTCACGATGACTCGGCCGGCTACCGGGGCATCATCGCCATTCACAGCACGACGCTCGGGCCGGCGCTTGGCGGGACGCGCTTCTGGAAGTACGCCAGCGACGAGGAGGCCATCGTCGACTGCCTGCGCCTCGCGCGCGGAATGACCTACAAGAACGCCGTCGCCGGGCTCAATCTCGGCGGTGGCAAGGCGGTCATCATCGGCGACAACAAGACGCCCAGCCGCGAAATGCTCTTTCGCGCCCATGGTCGATTCGTCGAGAGTCTCGGCGGTCGTTATGTGACGGCGGAGGATGTCGGCACGAGCACCGCCGACATGGACTTCGTGCACATGGAGACCGACTACGTCACCGGTCTCACCGACCGTTCAGGCGATCCTTCACCGGTGACGGCCCACGGCGTCTTTCGCGCGATTCAGGCTTCGGCGAAGTGGCGCTGGGGGAGCGATGACCTCAGCTCGCGCACGGTCGCGATTCAGGGGTGCGGCCATGTGGGCTACTATCTCGCGCAGGAGCTGCATGGCGCGGGCGCGAGCCTGATCGTCACCGACATCGACGCCGAGCGCGTGAAGCGCGTGACGACGGATTTCGGCGCCAAAGCGGTGAAGCCGGATGATATTTACAAGGCCGAGGCGGACATCTTCGCGCCGTGCGCGCTTGGGGGCATCGTCAACGACAAGACGATCCCGCAGCTGCGCGTCGAGATCGTCGCGGGTGCGGCCAACAATCAGCTTCTCGAGGATCGGCACGGCGATGCCCTGGAGGAGCGTGAACTGTTGTACGCCCCGGATTACGTGGCGAACGCGGGTGGCGTCATCAACGTCTACAGCGAGATCGCCGGATGGGACTCGGCTCGTTCGCTTCGCAAGGCCGATGAGATCTACGACACGGTGCTGTCGGTGTTCGAGATCGCGAAGCAGGACCGGATTCCATCGTATCACGCCGCCGACCGACTCGCCGAGCGACGGGTGCAGGCGGTGGGCTCGTTAGTGAAAACGTGGCCACAATGGCCGAACAAATAGGGCCAGGGGCCAAGGGCCAGGGGCCAAGGGTGTGGAAAGGCGCGGCGCCGCTGCGCGGCAGCCGCGCTCATCCGATGAGCGAGCGGCCGGAGGCCGCTCGCCTTACCTTCCCCTGGCCCCTGGCCCTTGGCCCCTGGCCCCGCTGAACATGCCCAACACTATCCCTATCGCCAGCGACCACGCCGGCTTCGATCTCAAGCAGCGTCTGATCCCCGTCCTGCGCTCGCTCGGGTACGAGGTCGAGGACCTCGGTACCGACACCGCCGCATCGAGCGATTACCCGGACTACGCGCACCCCCTCGCACAACGCGTCTCGCGCGGCGAGGTCGAGCGCGGCATCCTTCTGTGCGGCACCGGGCTCGGCATGTCGTACGTCGCCAACCGGTATCCGAACGTGAGGGCGCCCGTCGTGTGGTCGCCGGAAATCGCCGAGCTGTCCCGCAAGCATAACGATGCGAATGTGCTCGTGCTGCCCGCGCGCTTCCTCACGGAGGATCAGGCGATCGAGATCGTGAAAAGATTTCTGGACACACCGTTCGAGGGTGGCCGCCACGTCAGGCGAGTCGACAAGATCGAGGTTCACGGAGATGCGCGATGAGCGGGACTGACTGGACGTGGGAGGCCGACCTCGACGCGCTGCGCGCTGCCGATCCGGAGATCGCGGATGCGGTGCTCGCTGAAGCGCGGCGACAGGAGGAAGGGCTCGAGCTCATCGCGAGCGAGAACTTCGTATCTCCGGCGGTGCTGGCGGCGATGGGAACGCCGCTCACGAACAAGTACGCCGAGGGCTACCCGGGGAAGCGCTACTACGGCGGCTGCGAGCACGTCGATGTGGCCGAGCAGCTCGCGATCGATCGCGCGAAGAAACTCTTTGGCGCTGAACACGCCAACGTGCAGGCGCACTCCGGCGCGCAGGCGAACATGGCCGTGTACTTCGCCTTCCTCGAGCCCGGCGCGACCGTGCTCGGGATGAACCTCTCGCACGGGGGACACCTCACCCATGGATCGCCGGTGAACTTCTCCGGGCGGTTCTTCCGCGTGATTCCCTATGGCGTTCGCGAGGACACCGGGCGCATCGACTACGACGCGTTGCGCGCTCAGGCGAAAGAGCATCGGCCGGCGATGATCATCGCGGGCGCGAGCGCCTACGCCCGCACAATCGATTTCTCCGCGTTCGGCGACATCGCCCGCGGCGTTGGCGCGAAGCTCATGGTGGACATGGCGCACATTGCGGGGCTGGTCGCGACGGGCGTCCATCCGTCGCCGGTCCCGCACGCCGACGCGGTCACGACGACGACGCACAAGACGCTGCGCGGCCCGCGAGGCGGTCTCATTCTCTGTCGGGCCGAGCACGCCAAGGCGATCGACAAGCAGATCTTCCCTGGGATCCAGGGCGGCCCGCTCATGCATGTCATCGCCGCGAAAGCGGTAGCGCTTCGTGAGGCGATGGAGCCGGCGTTCACCGACTACGCCCGCCGCGTGGTGGCGAACGCGCGGGCCCTGGCGAACGGTCTCATGGAACGGGGCTTCAAGCTCGTGTCCGACGGAACCGACACGCACCTCATGCTGGTCGATCTTCGCAATCGCGACATGACCGGCAAGGACGCGGAGCGCGCGCTCGGCGCCGCGGACATCACCGTCAACAAGAATACCGTACCCGGCGAGACGCAGTCACCGTTCGTGACGAGCGGCATCCGGATCGGAACGCCGGCGGTGACGACGCGGGGGATGGGGGAAGGGGAGATGCGGACCATCGCGACGCTGATCGATGAGGCATTGCGCGCCCCCAACGATCCCATGGTCATCGAGCGTGTGAGGCGGCGCGTCCGCGAGCTGGCGAGCGCGTTCCCACTCTATCGCACGACGGCAGGGGCGGCGCGGTGACTCCGCGGCGGCGAGGAAGCGCGGGCGCGAGCGGGACGACGGCCGATCCACAGATCGGCTTTCTGCCGGCGGCACCGTTCACGCCACCGGCCGACGTGATGGAGACGCACGACGAGTACATCGTCGTCGTCGACGTTGCCGGTGCCGACGATCGCGCCTTCGACATCGCCATCGAGGGGAAGACGCTGATCATTGGCGGCACGCGTCCCGAGCACTCGCAGGGGAAGCGTCGATACCACCATGGGGAGATCCGGATCGGTCCGTTCCAGCGGGCGGTCACGCTCCCCGGCCCGGTGGTGGCCGATGATGCGCGGGCGCGATACGAGCGCGGGATCCTGCGCATTACGCTGCGCAAGGCATCGACGACGTCCGACAAGGTGCTCCGCCTGTGACCTTCCTTGTGCGAATCCTGACCCCTCGTCATCTTAGCCCGGAACTCGGGGATGACCGGGAGATCGTTTCACACGAGGTGTAGCGGTGGCGGAGCTGGCTTTTCCAGGTGGCATCATGGACCGCATACGCGCGCGCGATCCGCGCTTTCACGAGCGCGCGTATCTGTTCGTGCTCGCCGCGCTCGAGTTCTCGCAGCTGCGCCTCCCCGAGCGGCGACACATTTCCGGGCGCGAGCTCGTCGAGGCGTGCCGGGATCTGGCCCTCGAGCGGTACGGGGTGATGGCGCCGGTTGTCCTCGAGCACTGGTGCGTTCGCACGACCGCCGACCTCGGCGACATCGTGTTCACGCTCGTCGATCTCGGTCTCCTCATCAGTCTTCCGACGGACACGCGCGACGACTTCGTCGACGTCTTCCAGTTCGACGAGGCGTTCGAGCAGCACCACCCGTGGGGGAACGTCCCGGCCGTGTGACCGGCCCTGGCAGTGGACATTGGGCGTGAGGAGGGGCGCATGGACGTGAAGGAGCTGCCGAAATGCCGGAAGTGCAGTGACGGCACCTTGCTTCCTCTCAGCGACTACGGTCGCGATGGCGCGCCGATCACCTACAAGGCATGGGCATGCAACAATCCCGACTGCGGATTCAATCTGCGCATCGACAACGGTGAGATCAGCTTCGGCCGCGTCATCGCACATTCGCACAAGTGACGCGGGACGGTCACCGGACGTGAACGGCGGCGGCCCTCCGGGGTCGCCGCATCGTGCATCACTGCCTGCGTCGTCCGCGTGATCGCCCTGCCATCGCGGACGCCCGCCGTCTCCGGCACGTTCTACCCGGCGCTTCCGGCGCGACTGCGCGCGGACATTCGCGGCTTCCTGGAGAAGACCTCGACCGCCCCGCGCCGCGCACTGGGTATCCTCGTCCCGCACGCCGGCTACATGTACTCGGGTGCGACCGCGGGGGCCGCATTCGCCGCGGTCGAGGTGCCCGACCGCTGCATCGTGCTGGCGCCTAACCACACCGGGCGCGGCCGCGCGCCGCACGGCGGTGGCCTTCTCCTCGATACGGCGTACCGCACGCCGCTGGGCGACGTGGAGCCCGACGTCGAGCTCGGAAACGCCATCAGGGAGCAAGCGGAGCCGCTGCTCATCGAGGACCCGCTCGCGCATGCGGAGGAGCACAGCGTGGAAGTGGTGTTGCCGTTTCTCCAAATGCGGAATCCCACCGTGCGAGTGGTGCCGATCGTCCTCGGATGGGCCGACTGGGAACGTACGCAGCGGCTGGCGCAGGCGATCCATGATGTCATCGCGAAGCGCGACGACGTGCTCATCGTCGCCAGCAGCGACATGAATCATTACGAGCCTGCGTCCACGTCGGCCGACAAGGATGCGGCCGCCCTCGAGAGAATCGTCGCGCTCGACGGCGCGGGGTTGCTCGAGGTGACCCGGTCGCTCCACATCTCGATGTGCGGTCGCGTGCCGGTCGCGTGCGCGCTGGAAGTGGCGCGGCTCGCGCGACACGGCCGCGGCGAGGTCGTTGGCTACTCGCACTCCGGACTCGTTACCGGAAACGACGACCGCGTCGTCGGCTACGCGGCGGCGCTCATCGGGACGTGATCGCGGGCGCCCCTCGGGCCGTCCGCGTGCTTCGCGCCGCTGACGCAGCGGCGCTCGACAACGGGGCTGCCGCCGCGGGAATTCCCTCACGAGCGCTCATGCAGCGGGCGGGTGCGGCGGCCGCGACCGAGATCGTGCGACGTCTTCCGCACCTTCTGGCGGACGGCGTCGTGATCTTCACGGGACCAGGAAATAACGGCGGTGATGGCTGGGTCCTCGCGCGCGCGCTGGCGACCGTCGGTGTGCGGGTGACGGCGCTCGAGGTCGCGCAATCGAGGACCGACGACGCCAAAGCCGAGCGCACCCTGGCGCGCCCGTTCGTGTCGACGGACCCGTCCGGTCGCGAACGCATCGTCGTCGACGCGCTATTGGGAACGGGAGCGCGGGGCACGGTACGCCCGGAGATCGTGAGCGCGATCGACGCGATCGCCGCCGCGCGCGCGCAAGGCGCCACGGTGGTGGCGCTCGACATCCCGACCGGCGTCGATGCCGACACCGGAGAATCGACGGTCGCGGTCCAGGCCGATGTGACACTCACCTTCGCCGCACCGAAGCGCGGCGTGCTGGCTGCACGTTCCCATACGGGAACGGTCATTGTCCTCGACATCGGCCTCGGCGAAGGCGACGCGGCTCTGCCGCAGCTCGTACGTGAGCACTGGGTGCGCGACATGGTGCCGCCGATCCCCGCCGAGGCACACAAGGGGGTTCGCGGGCGCCTTGCGATCGTGGGCGGCGGTACCGGAATGACTGGCGCGGCGATTCTGGCCTCACGAGCGGCGATGCGAAGCGGCATCGGGCTCGTTCGGCTCGTCGTGCCGCGTGAGTCGGTGCCGGCGGTGCAGTCGGCCGAGCCGCATGCGCTCACGCACGAGTGGCCGGTGGGCGACGAGGGACGAGCGGCGATGCGCTCGACTCTCTCCTCGTGGGCCGACGTCCTTCTCCTTGGTCCTGGTCTCGGCAACACCGTCGAGACGGCCGCCGTCGCTCGCGACGTCCTCGCCGAGTGGCGCGGCCCGGTGGTCATCGACGCCGATGGACTGAACGTGTTCGCGGGAGCGCCGGCCACGTTAGGCGAGCTCTGCGAGGGTCGGCCCGCGCTGCTGACCCCGCACGTCGCGGAAGCGGCGCGGCTGCTCGGCGAGAGCAACGCGGCGGTCACGCGCGATCGCTACGAGGCCGCCGCGCGCCTCGCCGCCCTCACGCGGGCAACGGTTCTGCTGAAAGGCGTGCCGACGATCATCGCGACTCCGGATGCCCGCACGATGGTCAGCGCGAGTGGCACGCCGGCGCTCGCTTCGGCGGGGAGCGGCGATCTGCTCGCCGGGATCGCTGCCTCGCTGCTGGTGCGAGTGAAGGATGCGCTCGTCGCCGGCGCGTGCGCGGCATGGGTCCACGGGCGAGCGGGTGAAATCGCCACGCGCGGGCGAGCGCCTCGTGGCGTGCCTCTGTCGCGGGTGCTCGAGGCATTGGAGCTCGCCTGGAATTTCTCCCCACCCCCTCCGTCCTACCCCGCGATCATCGAGCTCGCCGCGGTCCCGGAGTCATGAGGCGCCGCATCGTCGCTGGCCTTCTCGCGCTGGCCGCCTGCGCGGGCGGGCCGCCTTCCGAAGGGGGCGCCTCTCCCCTTGCCAGCGCGAGTCGTGAGGAGCGGCTGACCATCGGAGCGCATAACGAGGTGCTGCACGTCTCCGCCGGCGAGCGACTCGTGTTCGCCGCATCGCGGCGCGGCGTGATCACCTACGATGCGCTGTTTCGCGGCTGGCTACCGCCGCTCGAGACGGACGAGGCCCGCGGAGCGCCGACGGTGCTCGCCGCTGACCCTACCGAGGATGCGGTGTGGATCGGGTCGGCGGGCCGCGTCGTGTACTATCGCCCCCGTATCGACTACGCCATAACGACCGCGTTTGCCGGCACGCCGCAGGAGATCTTCTTCGA
>DASRHU010000037.1:0-11507 GCA_035650335.1 Gemmatimonadaceae bacterium
TCCTAGGTTCCGGCGGCCATCCGGGACTCTCATCGAGTACGTGAGGTATCGCCATACGTTCGTCCGAAGGAATCATGGACGCGTTCCAGACTCGCTCCGTCCTCGCGACGAAGGCGGTCGCGCTCAGATCACCGCACACGTTGACGGTCGTTCGCGACATGTCGAGGATGCGATCGACGCCGAGAATGATCGCGATCCCCTCGGCCGGAATGCCGAACATCACGAGAATGGTCACCAGCAGCGGAATGGACCCGCCCGGCACGCCGGCGGCACCGACCGCCGTCAGCACCGCCATGATCATCACCACGATCATCTGACCGAGGTCGAGGCTCACCCCGAACACCTGCGCCAGGAAGATCACCGTGATCCCCTCGAACAGGGCCGTTCCATTCATGCACATGGTGCTGCCAAGGGGCAGCACGAAGCCGGCAATCGACGGTGGGATGCCCAGGTTCTGCTCGGCGACTGCCAGCGCGGTCGGAAGGGTGGCATTGCTCGAGCTGGTGCTGAAGGCGGTGACCAGCGCTGCACGAATCCGCCGGAAGAAGAGGAACGGATTGACCCCGACGATGAGGCGCAGGATCAAGGAGAGGTTGATCAGCACATGCGCGAGCAGGGCGCCGATGACCACCAGGACGTAGGCACCTAACGGTTTCAACAGGTGAAATCCGAATCGCGACGTCACGCCGAAAATGAGTGCGGCTACGCCGTACGGCGCGAATCGCATCGCCATCTCGACGATCTTGATCACCACATCCTGGAGCGCTTCCAGCCAGGACAGCATCGGCTTCGCCCGCTCGGCGGCAATGAGCGTGAGCGCCGCCCCGAAGATGAGCGAGAACACGATGATCCCGAGCATGTCCAGATCGACGGCGGCGCGCACCGGGTTCCGCGGGAACATGTTGATGACCGTGTTCACGCCGAAGTCGGATGACGCGGCGGCCTCCACGCGCGTCGACGCGTCGGCCGAGAATTCCGTGCGCAGTTGCTCGGCGGTGGCGCGATCCAGCTGTTCGCCGGGTCGCACGATCGAGACGGCGATCAAGCCGAGCGTCGCCGCGAGGGCGGTGGACACCAGGAAGTACCCGATCGCCTTCGCGCCCACACGGCCCACGCGTCGCAAGTCGCCCAGCCCCGCGACGCCCAGGGCAATCGACGCGAAGACGAGCGGAATCACGATCATGAACAGCAGCCGCAGGAAGATCTGTCCGACGGGCGTCGCGATGTACTTGTTGATGAACGCGACGACCTCGTGGTTGCCACCGAGGAGCTGGTTCGCCGCGATGCCCACGATCGCGCCGATAACGAGCCCGAGCAGGATCTTCGTGTGCAGCTTCATTCCCTTGCCGGAATGCGCGATCGGCTCAGCCATCGCTACGCTCCACCGAGGTTGACGCGCGGCGCCGCAGCAACGAGTTGCGGTAGCCGTAGGCGAAGTACAGAAGGACACCGACGAGCATCCATATGCCGAATCGTTCCCAGGCTCGGACCGGGAGCCCCTTCATGACGTAGAGGCACGCCGCCGCACCGACGGTCCCAACGATCCAGATGCCGGGCACCCGGAATGGGCGTGGCCGCTCGGGCTCCTTGAACCGGAGCACCATGACGCCCACGCAGACGATCGCGAACGCGAACAGCGTCCCGATGTTCGTCAGGTCGTAAATCTCGTTCTCGTCGAGCACGAGACTGCCGAGCGCCACCACGAGGCCGGTGATGACGGTCGTGACGTGCGGCGTGCGATACTTCGGATGGACCTTGGAGGCAAACTTCGGGAGCAGACCGTCGCGCGCCATCGCGAAGAAGATGCGCGGCTGCCCATACTGGAAGACGAGGAGCACGGCAGTCAACGAGACGACGGCGCCGAACGCAACGAACCAGCTGGCGATCGGCAGTCCCGCGACCTCGAGCGCGCGCGCCAACGGGTCGGCCGCCCTGAGCTGCTGGTACGGGACGAGCCCCGTCGCGACAACCCCGACGATCACGTAGATGAGGGTACAGATCGCCAGCCCGCCGAGAATCCCGATGGGCATGTTCCGCTGCGGGTTCTTCGTCTCCTCCGCGGCCGTCGAGATGGCATCGAAGCCGATGTAGGCGAAGAAGACGATCGCCGCCCCCTGGTGAATCCCCCTCCACCCATTGGGCGCGAAGGGGGTGTAGTTGGCGGTGTCGATGTTCATCGCGCCGACGACCACGAACAAGCCAAGCACGAGCAACTTGATGACCACCATGATGTTGTTCGCGCGGACGCTTTCCTTCACCCCGATGTACAGCAGCCACGTGATCAGCATGACGATCACGAAGGCCGGCACGTTCAGGAGCACGGGAATGCCGAACACGCGCGGTGCCGTCTCGAGCAGGCCGTGCACAGCCGGATCGGAGCTCAGCAGCGCCGTCCGGTATCCATGTGTGAGCCAGTCGGGGAAGCTCACGCCAAACGCGCTGATGAACGAGCTGAAGTAGCCGCTCCAGGCGATCGCGACCGCGATGTTGCCAACGGCGTACTCGAGAATGAGGTCCCACCCGATGATCCAGGCGACGACTTCGCCGAGCGTCGCGTACGAGTACGCGTACGCGCTGCCCGCCTGCGGGATCATCGACGCCAACTCCGCGTAGCAGAGGCCGGCTAGCGCGCAGACGGCGCCGAGCAGGAGGAAGGAGATGACGAGCGCGGGCCCCGCCCCATACCGCACGACCTCTCCCGACGGAAGCACCTCGCCGGCGGCCGCGGTGCCGATCGACGAGAAGATCCCCGCACCGATCACGGCCCCGATCGCGAGCATGACCAGATCGCCCGCGCCCAGCGCCCGCTTCAACGTGTGCGGTGTATCCTCCGTCGCCGGCAGCAGCTCGGCGATGGGCTTCCGTCCGAAGAGCGAGCGAAGACTCACGCGGCCGCGCGCACTCGAGCCGCCGTTTCCGCGACTTCGATCCGCATCCGGTAGAAGCTGCGGTAGACGAAGAAGAGCGACGCCGCGAGAAAGATCGCCGCGAGGATGTGCGAGAACGTCGAGCCGCGCTGTGCCGTCAACGACACGGCCAGCTCGACGGCGAGCAGCCCGAACAGCGTCGTGAACTTGATGATCGGGTTCAGCGCCACGGAGGAGGTATCCTTGAACGGATCACCGACCGTGTCGCCGACGACGGTCGCCGCGTGCAGATCGGTTCCCTTCATCTTGAGATCCACCTCGACGATTTTCTTCGCGTTGTCCCACGCGCCACCGGCGTTGGCCATGAAGATCGCCTGGTACAGTCCGAAGAGCGCGATCGACACGAGGTACCCGATGAAGAAGTACGGCTCGACGAAGGCGAAGGCGAGCGTCGCGAAGAACACCGTGAGGAAGATGTTGAACATTCCCTTCTGCGCGTACTGCGTGCAGATCTCCACGACCTTCTTGCTGTCGGTCACGGACGCCTTCGTCACGCCTTCGAGGCGGATGTTCGCCTTGATGAACTCGACCGCGCGATACGCGCCCGTCGTCACCGCCTGCGTCGATGCGCCGGTGAACCAGTAGATGACCGCCCCACCGGTGATCAGGCCGAGCAGGAACGGTGGATGCAGGATCGACAGGTTCGCGAGCAGCTCCGCCTGAAGGCCGTTGGTGAGCACCATGATGATCGAGAAGATCATCGTCGTCGCGCCGACCACCGCCGTGCCGATCAGCACCGGCTTCGCCGTCGCCTTGAAGGTGTTCCCTGCTCCGTCGTTCTCCTCGAGCAGGTGCTTCGCCCGGTCGAACTGGACGTCGAAGCCGAAGTCGCGGCGCACCTGGTCCTTCACCCCCGGCACCTGCTCGATCATGGACAGCTCGTACACCGACTGGGCGTTGTCGGTGACCGGGCCGTAGGAGTCGACGGCGATCGTCACCGGACCCATTCCGAGGAAGCCGAAGGCCACGAGACCGAACGCGAACACCGCCGGCGCCATCATGATCGCGCCGAGCCCCTGTGTGCTGACGAGATAGGCGATGGACATCAGTCCCATGATCGCCATGCCCAGCCAGAACGCCGAGAAATTCCCGGCGACGAATCCGGAGAGGATGTTGAGCGAGGCCCCACCCTGCCGCGACGACGTCACGACCTCCTTCGTGTGGGCCGAGTGCACCGACGTGAAGATCTTCACCAGCTCGGGGATGATCGCGCCGGCGAGCGTGCCGCAGGTGATGATCGTCGAGAGCTTCCACCAGAGCGTGCCGTCGCCGAGATCGGGGATGAGGAGATAGGACGACAGGTACGTGAGCCCGACCGACACGATCGACGTGAGCCAGACGAGCGACGTCAGCGGCGTCTCGAAGTTCATGCGATCCGCGTTGCCGTAGCGGGCCTTCGCGATCGCCTCGTTGATCAGGTACGATCCGCCGCTGGCGATCACCATGACGACGCGCATCATGAAGATCCAGACGAGCAGCTGCACCTGCACCGCGGCGAAGTTCGGACCGGCCACGGCCGGTGTGATGCCTAACAGGATGAACGAAATCAGGGCGACACCGGTGACGCCGTACGTCTCGAACCCATCCGCGCTCGGCCCCACCGAATCCCCGGCGTTGTCACCGGTGCAGTCGGCGATGACGCCCGGGTTGCGGGCATCGTCCTCCTTGATCTTGAAGACGATCTTCATGAGATCGGCACCAATGTCGGCGATCTTCGTGAAGATCCCGCCGGCGACTCGAAGCGCCGCCGCGCCGAGCGATTCGCCAATGGCGAAGCCGATGAAACAGGGGCCGGCGTAGTCGGCGGGCACGAACAGCAGAATGAAGAGCATCAACAGGAGCTCGACGCTGATCAGCAGCATGCCGATGCTCATTCCCGCGCGAAGCGGAATGGCGTAGCACGGGTACGGCTTACCCTTCAGCGACGCGAACGCCGTGCGCGAGTTGGCGAACGTGTTCACACGGATGCCGAACCACGCCACCAGGTAGCTGCCCGCCATGCCAACGAGACTGAACAGCAGGATCACGAGCAGCTTCGTCAGCGGAAATCCATGCGTGACCGCACCCGTGACCGGATCCACCGTCGCCGCCAGCTTGCCGAAGTAGAGCGAGACGATCGCGCCGATGAACAGCCAGAGAACGAGCAGGAACTTCCCCTGGGTAATGAGATACGTCTTGCACGTCTCGTAGATCAGCTCGGAGATCTCTCGCATCGCCTCGTGCACGGCGAGGCGCTTGAGCTGTCCATAGATGACCAGGCCGAAGAGCAGTCCAAGTGCGCAGACGCCGAGGCCGGTCATCAGAAGCGTGTGCCCGGGCATCCCCAGGAACTCGACGCTGCTCAGGTCCGGGATGACGAGGTTGGCTTCCCCACCGGGGCGGTGCGCCTGAGCGGCTTCCTGCGCGACGAGGAGTGCGGGAACGAACAGGGCGGCGAACATCGTGAGGCACGTCCACAACCACGGGAGGGCACGACGTACGGTGTCCATCCGAATCGACATCGGTGAAGATCTCCTGGAGTTGACGATCTACGCTGGCGCCCGCTCGAGCGCGCGCCAGAGGAAGTACACGGGAACGCCGATCAGCACGAGGACGAGACCGCCGACGGCTTCCGTCCGCGTGCGTTCGGAGAGAAGCAGAATCACCGCCACGGCGGCAGCCAGCACGATGTAGAGCGCCGGCAGCACCGGATAGCCGACGGCGCGATACGGACGCTCGGCATCGGGCCGGGTCCTGCGCAAAATGAACAGGCCGATCGTCGTGAGCACGTAGAACACGAGCGCGGCAAAGATAACGTAGTTGAGGAGCTGGCCGTACGTCCCGGTGAGGCAGAGCAGCGTCGTCCAGATCGCCTGCACCACGAGGGCAGTCGACGGAACGTGGTGCTCGCTCAGCGCGCCGGCGCGGCGGAAGAAGAGGCCATCGCGCGCCATCGCCCAGTACACGCGCGCCCCGGCGAGGATCAGCCCATTGTTGCACCCGAACGTCGAGATCAGAATCGCGATCGCCATGATCACCACGCCGGCGGGACCGAAAATCACCTCGGCGGCCGCCGTGCCGACGCGATCCTGCGTGGCGTACTGGATGCCGCGATCGATGACGGTCGCGCCGCTCGGATCGCCCTGCAGCGGAAGGACGCTGAGGTAGGCGAAGTTGGCGAGGATGTAGAGCAGCGTGACGAGTCCCGTGCCCATCGCCAGCGCGCGCGGCAGGTTGCGCCTGGCATCCTTCACCTCGGCCGCCGCGAACGTCACGTTGTTCCAGGCGTCACTGGAAAAGAGCGAGCCGACCAGCGCCGTCCCGAACGCGATGACGAAGACGCCCGTGACATCGACGTTCCCCATGAACGCGCCGGCGCCGAAGTTGGCCGAGATGGCGCTGGCATTCCGCCCAATCGTTAGGCCGAGGAGGATGAGCAGCGCCAGCGCGCCCGTCTTGACGAGCGTGAGGCTCGTCTGGATGATCTTCCCCTCGCGTACGCCCCGGAGGTTGATCCAGGTCAGGAGCCACACCGAGAGCAGAGCGATCAACCGCTGCGGCGTCAGCCCCAGCTGGATTGCCTGCGTCGATGCGTCACGACAGCCCAGCCACGAGACGCAGATGTCCGCCTGCGGAAACCACGCGAACCGGTCGGGCGTGATCGATGGCCAGAGGACGCCGAGGAATCGCCCGAACGCGACGGCGACGGCGGCGATCGTCCCGGTCTGGATGACAATGAAAAGGGTCCACCCGTAGAGAAATCCCATGAGTGGACCCATCGCCTCGCGCAGAAACACGTACTGTCCGCCGGCTCGGGGGTACATCGCCGCGAGCTCCCCGTACGCCAGAGCTCCGAGCAGCGTGATCACGCCGGTGGCGACCCACGCCATGATCAGCCAGAAGGGCGATCCGACGACGCGCCCGATGTCGGCCGAGACGATGAAGATGCCGGAGCCGATCATCGAACCGGCCACGAGCATTGTCGCATCCGTCAGCGTCATTGCCTTGACGAACTCCGACTGCGCCTGCGACTCGGTCTCGCGGTCGGTGGTGGCCACGCTGGTCATGAGCTCCTCGTTCCCAGAGCAAAGTGCCGCGGCACGGAGGGTTAGGCCGGGCGATCAGGGCAAAGCCGCCAGAAGGTAATGTGGCGCTTGGGGGAAGGCTAGTGAGACGGCAACGAGGACTGAACAACGAGGACCGAGGAAATCTCCTGGGATCCTGACTCGCTACAGCTGGAACGTGATGGGGAACGTCGCCGCGATCGGTTGGCCATCCGGACCGACGGCCGGGCGAAATTTCGCCTCGCGGAGCCGCTCGCGGAATTTGCGATCGTAGCCGCGATCTCCGGTGCTCGCGAAGTCGAGACTCGTGATCTCTCCGCGCTCGTTCACGGAGAACGTCACCGCGATCGACCTGCCCCGCACTCGACCAGGACGCGGTTCGGGAGGAAGCGGAAGAAAATCGGGCGTCGGCAGGTAGTCACGCCCCGCGCCGCCGCCCGTTCCTGGTCCATTCGCCGACCCTGTGCCCGTCCCCACTCCCGATCCCGTGCCGCCGCCGGTTCCCGGCCCGGTACCGGCGGTGCCGTCGTTCCCCGTTCCGCCTCCGGTGCCCGGCAGCGGCGCGGCGTCCGCTCGAGGCGCGTCGGCCTCGAGCTCTTCCGCCGGCGGCTCGGGTGGGGGCGGTGGCTCCACCTTGGGAACCGGCGGGGGCACCACCTCGGTGCTTGGCTCGGAAGTCTGCATGGGCGGCGGCTCCGGCGCCACGCGCACATAGCGAAGCCCCTCAGGCTCGATGGGCTCGGGTCGCCAGCCTCCTGAGCCTCCTCTGCCACCGCCGCCGCCTCCCGCGGGCCCGAAACCTCCGCCGGGAAAGAGCTCCGGCGCGATCGCATGTGCGAAGAACGGCGTGACGAGCAGGAGGATCAGCACGACGTGCACGGCGATCGAGAAGGGCGCGCCCCAGCGCGCTTCCCCGCGCAACGGCATGCCTGCCGGCGGCCGATACGGTCGCCGGTGTCCGTCGCTCTTCGTGATGTCGTCCCGCTGGTCGTGAGGCTCCGTCATCCCATCTCCCGCGGCATGCTCTGAAAATAATACGGCGGACGACCCGAATGGGTTCGTCCGCCGCTTCCATCGGGTCCCGCTCAGGGGCGCGCTACTTCCCCGCGTCCTTCGGTGGCACGCCAATCACCTTCACGCCCGCGCCCCGCGCGACGTCCATCGCCCAGATCACGTCCTGGTACTTGTTGGTCCCGTCCGCTTTTACGAAGAGGACTTTCGACGGGCGCGGGTCGTAGATCTCCTTCATCCGCTGCGCGAGGCGATCCTTCGAAACCGCCTCCTTGTTGATCGACATCACCATGTTCGGACCGATCTCGAGCACGATCTGATCGGGGTTAGCCACCGGCGGCGACGCCTGCGGGGTCGGATCCGGAAGCTGCAAATCGATGGCCTTTCGCATCATCGGCTGAATGATCATGAAGATGATCAACAGCACGAGAAGGATATCGATCATCGGAACGACGTTCGGCTCGTTCGTGAGCCCGCCCGATTCGTTCCCAACTGCCATTCCCATAGGAATCTCCTCGAAACGGGGTTAAGGGTTGCCCATGGTCGCGCCCGCGGCCGCGGCGGCCCGGTCCTCTTCGACCGAGGATTCGGTGCCGGGACGCTGATCGCTGATCGCGCCAACCACGCGCACGCCGTTCTTCGACGCAATATCGATCGCATCGAGCACCTTCTGGTACGGCAGGTCGCGGTGCGCCTTCACGAACAGAATCTTGTCCACCGTCCGCACGTCGTAGATCCGACGCAGCGCCTCGCCCACATCCTCGTTGCGGATTGCCTGCTTGTTCAGGTAGTACCGACCTTCGGAGTCGATGCCGAGCACCTGATCGCTGTCCTCCTCCGGATGAGGCTTGAGGTTGACCCCCTCCGGCGGCACTGCCTGGAACCCCGCGGCCAGTGCGGGCACCGTGATCATGAAGATGATCAGCAGCACCAGCATGACGTCGATCATCGGAACGACGTTGGGCTCGGCCTTGACGGTCGTCCGGCCGCTTTGCCCGATGGACATGCCCATGACGGCTTCTCCTCGCTCGTCGTCAGGTCAGCCCGTGATCGGCTGGTTGCCGCCCGTGGCCGTCGACGTGTTGAACTCCCGCGTGAACCGGGAGCGGCCGAACTCGCCGGCGACACCCTTGATCAGGTAGTCGATCATCTCCTTCGAGGTGTACGTCATCTCGACGGTGAGATTCTCGATCTTGGTCGTGAAGTAGTTGTACGCCCACACCGCCGGAATGGCGACGAGGAGTCCGAGGGCGGTCGTGATCAGCGCCTCGGCGATACCGGCCGAGATCGCGCCAAGACCGGCCGTGCCTGCCGTGGCCATACCCTGGAAGGAGTTGACGATACCCATCGTCGTGCCGAGCAGACCGACGAACGGCGCCGTCGCACCCACCGTGGCGAGAATTCCGAGACCGCGCTTCAGCTCGGCGAGAATGATCATCATGTTGCGCTCGACCGCACGCTCCGCCGAGTTGATGTCGGCGACCGTCACCGAGCCATCCTGGATCAGCGGGCGAACCTCGCCTAACGCGCCACCGAGCACGCGGGCGACGTGCGACTTCTTGTAGCTCTCGGCCAGCTTGATCGCCTCGGTGAGGTTGTCCTCTTCGAGGAACTGCGAGAACTCAGGCGCGAACTTGCGCGTCTCCGCCTGCGCTTTCCGCAGCGACCACCACTTCTGGATCATGACGGTGAGCGACCAGATGGACATGCCAAGCATCACGAAGACGATGCCCTTGGCGAACCAACCCATGTGGCCATATAGCTCGATCAGATCGACATTCATAGTGTCAGAACTCCAGGAGGGTGGGGGGAGTTACTTGTTCAGCTTGAACGCGAATGGCAGCTGCACCAGCTGCTTCACCTTTCGCCCGCCGACCTCGGCCGCGTAGAACTTCATCGACGGCAGAACGTTGCGGACGGACGCGGTGAAGAGGTCATGCGACGACTTGAGCACCTTGAAGGTCTTCATGTCGGCGCGACCGCTTGTGTCGACGACGAACTGCGCGAGCACCTCGCCCTCGACGTTGCTCTCGCGGAGCACGTCGGGATAGCGCGGCGTCGGGTTGCCAGGGACGGAGAGCGCGGGCTTCTCCACCTGGAACTCGAAGTACGCCTGGTCGGGATTGACGGGACCCGTGCCACCTTCGACGCCACGGCCAACACCGCCCTGGACGCCTTTCCCCGTGAAGTCATCCTCGTTGGTGACTGCTTTCGTGAGGTCGACGTCGGGAATCTTGTCGGGAATCTCGATCGGCGCGGTGAGCACCTGGAATCCCTTGGGTGGAGGCGGCGCAGCGACGATCTCGGGCGGCGGCGGCGCCTTCTCCGGCGGCGGTGGTTCGTCCTTCGGTACCTCGACGAACTTGACCTCTTCGACCTTCTCCTTCGTCAGCTCCTGGCCGGCATTCGCCGTCGCGTAAATCAGGAGGCCGCCGAGGACCGCGTGCATGACGACGCTGAAGATCGTCCCGCCTGTGCTGCGCTGCTTCTTGGGCTTCGACTCGATCAGCTCGTTGAACATGCCAACCTGGCCCGTAGTGTGGGTGAGCGTGGCTCAACGCAAATGCTGTGCGGGTGTAATGCTACCAGCCGAGGATTACGACAGGAACGATGCAAACATTAAGAATTCATGAAGGAGGGGTTATTTTGGGATAACGCCTGCTGCTGTATGCGCATGCATACTTATGCGGTCCGCGCCGGCTCCTCGAGCTGGTCGATTCCGGGGGTGCCGGCCTCTCCCCGCCGCGGCTCGTCGGATAGCGGCAGCGTCACGGTAAAGGTGCTCCCGCGCCCCACGCGCGACCGAACCGAGATCGCGCCCCCGTGCGCCTGTGCAATCCACTGACCAATCGCGAGCCCGAGGCCAAAGCCGCCGCGCTCCGACACCCCCGACCCATCGCCCGTCGCCAACGGGCGGGAGCGCGCGCGATCCGCTCGCCAGAATCGCTCGAAAATGTGCGGGAGGTCGGCGGCCGAGATGCCGACGCCGGTGTCGCGAACGGAAAACGCCACCGTCTTCCCCGAGGTCTCGAGTGCCAGCTCCACGCTGCCGCCGCGCGGCGTGTACTTGATGGCGTTGGTGATGAGATTCAGGAACAGCTGGCGGAGCCGCGTTGGATCGCCGGCGACGGTCGCGGGCTCGACCGCGGGCATTGAGACGGTGAGTCCCCCGGCTTCGCCGAGGATGACGGCCGTTTCGTACACCTCGCGGACCAGGGCGTCGAGGTGAACCCGCTCGAGATGCAGATCGAAGCGTCGCTCATCCGCACGCGCGAGCGTCAGCAATGACTCGACGAGGTCCGCCATGCGTGTCGTCTCGTGCAGCGCCTCCTCGAGCGCGACGAGCCGTTCGGCGGGTGTCGTGTTGGGTGACATGGCGCGCTCGACGTCCGCGCGAAGCACCGCGAGGGGCGTCTTGAGCTCGTGGCTCGCATCGGCGGTGAAGCGGCGAAGCCCCGCGAACGATCGCTCGAGGCGCTCCATCATCTCGTTGAGCGTCGTCGCGAGACGCTCGAGCTCGTCGCCG
>DASRHU010000038.1:0-4227 GCA_035650335.1 Gemmatimonadaceae bacterium
ATTGATGATTTACGCGGCTGATTCGAGCGAGCGCTTCATCCTCATGTACGCGCACCTCGATCGCTATGCGCCGGGACTCAGCGACAGCACGGCGCTTCAGGCCGGCCAGGTGATCGGCTACGTCGGCACGACGGGCAACGCACCACCGAACGTGCCGCACCTCCACTTCGCGATCGCGCGATCGACGAACGTAAAGCGCTGGTGGGAGGGGACGCCGGTCGACCCGCTGCCGTTACTGCAGAGGGGGTCGAGGGTGTCGAGGTAGTCGAGGGTGTCGAGGAAAACCTAAGACCTCGAGTACCTGCGTCTTCGGCAGGCTTGGCGACATGGCTGACGAGGTCGTCGAGGGTGTCGACCTCGACGACCTTGACGACCTCGACTACCTCGAGTTCCTGATCTCCTGCACGATCTCTCGCGGCGAGTAGCCGGGGCAGAACCACTGCGTGCTCGAGGCCGCGGCGAAAGTCACGGCGCCGGTCCGGGGGAGCGTGTGCATCGCCCCGAGAATGAGACCCCACAGCACGATCACCAGCGAAAGCGCGTGGCAGCGCCCCATGCGGCCACGCCAGGTCCAGAAGACGGACCAGACGCCGCCGATGATCACCAGTGCGCTGGCAAAGAGAAACGAGAAGAGCCCGGAGCCGCAGTCGCGGGTGTAGGGCCAGAACAGCAGGCCGACGGCCAGCGCGCCCGACAGTCCCAGGCGGACCATCGCGCCATTCGTCAGCTCCTCGGGAGTGAGCTGATTGCTCGTGTTGCGGTTACCCGAGATGCGATCCTTTCCGGCGGCGCCGTGCGTGTCGTACTCGCGCTCGATCTTCTTGAGCTCGGCTTTCCAGTTGATGATGTCGGTCACGGGGGTGGTCTCCTGGGGCGTACGAGCTTCCCTGCACAGGTGAGACGGAAAAGCGCGCCGCGGCGCAACGTGAGCGTGTCGGCCCGTGTTCGGGCGGCCGAACGTTAGGTCGCGCTCATCCCGAACACGCGCCAAATTCCGGTGTATCTCTACCACCTTTTACCAGACGGCTTGTGACGACCGACCGAACGATCGTGGGAAGCACCATCCTCGCCGCGGGGTTGCTCCTGGCGGGATTGCTCATTGGCGTCGGCTTCGCGAAGGGACGCGACGCCGACCGCTACGTCACCGTGAAGGGCGTGTCCGAGCGCGAAGCGCGCGCCGACCTCGCGATCTGGCCACTCGGCGTCGTCGCCGCCGACGACGACCTCGGTCGCGCTCACGCCTCCGTGCAGCGCAGCGTGCGGGAGATCAAGGCATTCCTCGTCCGCAACCAGATCGACACCACCGACGTCACGCTCCAGCAGTTCGTGGTGAACGACGCGCTCACGAACCAGTATGCGGGCGCGCAGGTGACGACGCGCTTCGTGATTCGCCAGACCGTGGTCGTGCGCTCGACGCAGCCGGAACGCGTGGCGGCGGCGAGTCAGCGCGTGGGCGAGCTGGTGAGCGCCGGCGTGGTGCTCTCGTCAGGCGGGGAATACGGTCCTGGCGGCCCCACCTACGTCTTCACCAAGCTCAACGATCTCAAGCCGCCGATGATCGCCGAGGCGACCGCTCGTGCGCGTGAAGGGGCGGAGCAGTTCGCGCGCGATGCGCGGAGCGAGCTGGGCGGCATTCGTCGCGCGAACCAGGGTATCTTCGAGATCCTCCCGCGCGACCAGGCACCGGGGATCTTCGAAGGGAACCAGATTCTCAAGACGGTGAGGGTGGTTTCGACAGTGGAGTATCTCCTTCAGTAAGGGCGGGCTAAGGGCCAAGGGCCAGGGGCCAAGGGGTGGTAAGGAAACGGCGGCTTCGCCGCCGTTGCTCATCATGAGCGCGGCTGCCGCGTAGCGGCGCCGCGCCTTTCCACCCCCTTGGCCCTTGGCCTTTGGCCCGTGGCCCCTAGAAGGGCCAGCGCCGTCCTCCCCTCCACTTCCACCTGCTTCATCCGACATTGCTCCGGCGCCTTGTCGGGACGCCATCGCAGGAACGACGTGCCGTGACGGAAGCGCCCGCCCGCGAAATGGTCGTACTGCACCTCGACCACGAGCTTCGGCCTGAGCGGCTTCCATTCCGCCGAGCGCTCGGTGCTCCACCGACTGGGACCGCCCGGCGCCTGGCCGGTGAACCCCGGGGGCGCGATCAGCTTCTCGAGGCGCCGCGTCACCTCCTGCTTCTCCGCCGCCTTGATGTTCGACGTGAAGCCCACGTGGTGTAGCAGCCCTTCCTCATCGTAGAGGCCGAGCAGAAGAGAGCCGACGACCTTGCCCTTCGATGCGTAGCGGAATCCACCGACGACGCACTCGGCGGTCCGCATGTTCTTGACCTTCTGCATCCCCTTCCGATCGCCCGACCGATACGCGCAATCAAGGCGCTTCGCGATGATCCCATCGAGGCCGCTGCCGACGGACGACAACCAGCTTCTCACGGTCGCGAGCGACGTCGTCGCGGGCGACAGATGGATGCGCTCCACGCCATCGAGTGCTTTGCGCGCGAACTGCTCGAGCGCGACGCGCCGCTCCTCGAGCGTGTTCGAGGTGAGCGCGCGACCGCGCGCGTCCACCAGCAGGTCGAACGCGATGAACGCGGCGGGTCGCTCGCGTGCCAGCTTCTCGACGCGTGATTGCGCCGGGTGGATGCGCAGCAGCAGCTCGTCGAAGGAGAGTGTCCCGTCAACGGGCACGACGATCTCGCCATCCAGCACGAACTGGCGCGCGCCGACGCTGCGCATGGTCTCGGCCAGATCGGGGAAATAGCGCGTCAGCGGTTTTCCCGCCTTCGACGTGAGCTCCACCTTGTCGCCGTCGCGGAAGGCGAGGCATCGGAATCCATCCCACTTCGGCTCGTACTGCCACTCCGGACCGGTCGGCAGCGTAGCAACGAGCTGGGCCTCCATCGGCGCGAAGCTGCGCGGGAGCGGAAGACTCACAGCACCTTCCGCAGATCGAAACGGTTGCGTCGCTCGTTGAGCGGCTGCCAGAGATCGCCGAGCCGGCGTATGCGAGCGGGGGCATTGTCGAGGCGAAAATCCTCGATCGACACGCCGCGCTCGATCTCACGCCAGGATACCGGCATCGAGACCGGGGCACGCGGTTTCGGACGCGGCGAGTATACCGAGGCGAGCGTTCGTCCCCAGGCGTTCTGATTGTAATCGACCAGCACCCGCCCGCGCGGGCGCTTCGCGATGCGATACTCGGCCGTGAGGAGCCGGGGATAGCGTGATGCCAGTGTTTGCGCGAGGGCCTTGGCGAACGTCCACACGTCCTTCTGCGTGGGTCCGCGAACGATCGGCACGTACACGTGTACGCCTTTCGAGCCCGTCGTCTTCACGAACGTCGGCATCCCGAGCGCGTCCAGTGCCTCGTGTACGAGCAGCGCGGCATCGAGCACCTTCGCGAAGCTCGCGCCGGGAACGGGATCGAGATCGAAATGCAGATAATCGGGACGGTCGACGTCGTCACACCGCGCATACCACGGGTTGAGATCGATGCATCCGAGGTTGATCACCCACAGCAGCGCCGCCACGTCCTGAATCATCGGGAAGTGAATGACGTTTCCCGAGCGATGCTCGATCGCGCATGTCTGTATCCATTCCGGTCGCGGCGACGGCGCCCGCTTCATGAAGAACCACTTTCCGCTTGCGCCGTTAGGGTATCGCTTCATCACCATCGCCCGGTCACGGATGTGTGGAAGCAACACTGGGGCGACGTCGGCGTAATACTGGAGCAGATCGCCTTTGGTAATGCCGTCCTCGAGCCAGAATGGCTTCGCGAGATTGGTCAGCCTCACCTCGCGTCCGCTCGCCTTCACGATGGCATCGCGCTCATCGCGTGGGATGACGACGCGCGTCGGTGAGGCGGGACGGGAACGTCTGACGACCGCGGAGGGGCTCACGCGGCAGGAACGGGCAACGCGCATGCCATCTGTGCCCGACACCCGGTTTTGACGTCGCCGACCGTCTCACCGGCCACGTTTTTGCGCTGCACGGGGCCCCAAAATGGCCGCTGCGAACGCGGGGATCCGCTCCCGCGAGTCAAGAATTTGTCGAGGGCTTTCAAACGGACCTGTCAGCACCCACTCGATTAGCGGCGATGACATCAATTTGCGCTGGACACCTTCAGTCACGGCGCTTATCACTTGAGACTTGGCGCTCACCATTGCGTATGATCATCAGACTCGTCGCAGCGATCGCAGCGTTCCTCCTGGTCGCGCCCTCAACGGGTCGC
>DASRHU010000039.1:0-2753 GCA_035650335.1 Gemmatimonadaceae bacterium
GCGGGGCGCGCCGGGCTCGACGCCATCAACATGATGGACGCCGCCGTCGTACGACTCACCTCGGTGACCAGACGGTGGTTGATCGTCTCGAGCACGTCATGCACCTGGTGGTAGTGGGGATTCCCGAGAATGGGGTACGACCCGATGCCGCCGACGATGTCACCGTAGACCTCGTAGTAGGCATGCGCATCGGTGTTGCGATAGTACTTCGCGTCGTAGGTGATGAGATCCGTGAACAGGAACGCCGCGGCATGCTGGAGATCGCGAATGCCGGCGTTGGAGTAGCGGATGGTGTTGTCGAGGCGCTCGTCGTTGGCCCAGCCGACCATGTCGTTGTTGAGCGCGCCAACGATCTTGTCCTTGCTGGCGACGGCGCGACGCACGAACTCGCGGCTGCCGAGTAGCCCAGCCTCTTCCCCGGTGAACCACGCGAACTTGATCGTGGCAGCCTGGGGGCGGCGCGCGAGCACGCGTGCGACGTCGAGCAGTGCCGTGGTTCCGGACGTGTTGTCATCGGAGCCGGGACCATCCTCGACCGAGTCGAAGTGGCTGCTGATGACGTAGACGAGATCGGGACTCACACGGCCGCGAAGGGTCGCGATCACATTCGCCGTCCGCACGCCAGGACGTGGCTCGAACCACTGGAGCTCCGGCTCGTAGCCGAACGAGCGAAGCGTGTTGGCGATATACTCGATCGCCTGCCGGTTTCCGGGCTTCGTGATGTACTTCGAGTCGAACTGGAACAGCGCTCGCTCGTATTCGTAGATGCGATCGACGGAGATGTCGCGGACCGCGGTGCGCACCGCCGTATCGACCCGCGCGAACATCCGACGGCCGCGCGCACGCAGATCCGCTTCCGCGGCCGCGCTCGCGCGTATGCGGGCGAGGAGCTCCGCGCGGGAATACGTGCGCGCAAGATCGAGCACAAAGACGCCTCGCTCCGGAGAGATCGTGTCTCCGTCACGATCAGCGACGATCAGGATCTTCGTCCCATCCGGGCTCACGGCCCACTCGTACTCGGGGGCGACGGTGCGCACGGTGTTGTTGTGATGCAGGCGGGTGGCCTCGCCGGTGGCGACGTCGTACATGTACGACCGCCGATGGCGTGGCTCTCCCTTGAGCGCGAGTACTCGGTTGCCCGAGAGCCAGCGCGGCATCACGTCGTGCTGTATCTCACGAGAAAGCCGGGTATCACCCTGCCCGTCGCGTCCCACGACGAACAGCTCCCAGTCCTCGCGCAGCATCGTGACGTAGGCAATCCGCCGGCCGTCGGGGGAGGGCATCGGCGAGGCGATCGGGCGCGAGCCGCGTTTCACGACCGATGGCTCGCCGTCGCCAACCGGAAGGACGTGTATCGCGAAGTCTCCGCCGCTGCGTGCCAGGAACGCGAGTGTCTTTCCGTCGGCTGACAGCGCCGCGGACGTTCCCGCGAAGGTGCGTGCCGTGCCGGACGCCATGTCGCGAATGACGACCGAGTCTCCGCCTAGCGAGTACACGAGATGGCTGTCGCCGGCGGTCAGCAGCGGGTTCGATTTGATGCCGGGCCCGGAGGACACGGCTCGAGGAGGCGCGGCGGCCGTGACCGCGTAGATGTCGGTGCGCGCGCGGTCGCTGCGCGGTCCGCCGACGACGTACACCGTACCGTCCTTCCCGATGAGAAGCGCGCGTGTCGCGAAATCGGGCGTCTGCATCTCTTCAGTTGCGCCGCTCGTCAGGTCACGCACGCGAACGCGCGCTGCCTCCTGCTCGAGGCGCGCGACTTCCAGGCGCTGCCGCTGCAACTGTCCGAACTCCTGCGCCCGCATCAGCGAATCGGCCACCGCCCGCGCGGCGCGCAGCGCAGGCGTCTCGTCGATCGCGAGATATGCGACACGGTCCGCGGTCGGCGAGAACACGAGCGCGACACCCGGGATCGATGCCACCGCGCGCACCGTGTCGCGCTCGACGCCGACGACGTGCGTGACGCGACCGCCGTTCGTCGTGAAGGCCGCGAATCGCCCGTCCGCGCTCCACCGTGGCGCGGCGCCGTCCACCGCCACCGGAAGAGTCCGATAGAGCTCGCCCGTGAGAAGCGCGATCGGCTGGAGCACGCGATCGCCGTCGGCGGAGGTGAGCAACCGCTCGAGACCCGCCAGCGCTGTCGGATAGTCGCCACGGGCCCACGCGAAGACAGCGGAGTCGAAGCGGGCGCGCGCCGTCGCCGGGATCGAATCGCGCGGAGTCTGCGCCGCAGACGTCGACGTGATGAATGACACAAAGAGAAACAGAGACGTGCGCGCGAAGGGCATGATTCGAGTCCGTTGAGGTCGCCGCCGAGCAAGGTAATGCGCTCGCATGATCCCTGCACTCGGGGAGCAACGCTATGGGACGACCTCGATCGCTGTCGCTGGAGCACAAGCTCCCTTTGCTGATGACCGTGGTGCTGCTCACGGTGCTGGCGGCATCGCTGGCGCTGACGTATCGCACGCTGTCACGCAGCACCGAGGACGCCGCACGACTCCGGCTCACCGAGGCCATCCGCCAGGTCGCGACGACCGCGCAGAACGCGATGCGACAGCGCGCCCGTATTCTGCACGAGGCGGCGCATGACTCGACGATTCGTGCGGCGCTCGAGGCGTCGGACACCACGAGACACGCGGCGGCTCGTCAGGTCCTCGCGCGCCTCGCCTCCCCGCTCGATTCCGGCCTGCCGGTCGAGCTCTGGAACGCTCGTGGACAGCGCATTGTCTCGACCGCCACGGATTCGGTGCCCG
>DASRHU010000040.1:0-37565 GCA_035650335.1 Gemmatimonadaceae bacterium
CCGAAGATCCGCCTCGAGCGGTTGATCTATCGCGGGATTCGTGAGGCGGCGAACGCGGCGCGCAGCGTCGAGGAGCGCGAGCGTGCGCGCAAGGTCGCGGACCTGAAGGCGACGTTGCGCGCCCGGAGCGTATACATCGACTACCACCCGATTCTCACGACCGACACCGGAGAGATCTTTGGCTACGAGGCGCTGGCACGGGGCGTCATGCGCTCTCTGCGAAGTCCCGAGGTCATGTTCGAGGTGGCGGCTGAGGCTGATCTCATCTGGGAGCTCTCGCGCCTGTGCCGCAGCCGCGCGGTCGAGGGGATGCAAACCTGGCTCACCGAGCAGCAGCTGCTCTTCCTGAACGTCGACCCGCACGACTTCTCCGATCCGACCTTCGAATCGCTCGAGGTCGCGGACCCCGAGCGCGTCGTCATCGAGATCACCGAGCGCACCGCGATCAAGGACTACCCGAAATTCCGCGAGCGGCTCCAGGCGTTTCGCGATCGCGGCTTTCGCTTCGCCGTGGATGACGCGGGCAGCGGCTACGCGGGGCTCGGGTCGATCGCCAATCTCGAGCCGGACTTCATCAAGCTCGACATTTCATTGATCAACTCGATCGACACGAACTTCATCAAGCAGAACCTGGTCGAGACGATGGTGCGGTTCGCCGAAGAGCATGACGCGAAGGTGATCGCCGAGGGCGTCGAGCGGGCCGAAGAGCTGGAGACGGTGAAGCAGCTCGGAGTGCCGCTGGTGCAAGGATTCTTTCTGCATCGCCCCGACCTCGTTCCGACCTTCGGACTACCCGCCGCCCGAGCGCCGCGGTAGTCGCTACACGAGCAGTCGCGAGACGAGCTCGACCGTCCGCTCTGCCGCGCCTACACCCTTCGCCACGACGTCCTTGGCGCGAGCGCCAGCCGCTCGTCGCGCCTCGACCGACGTGAGCCAGTCGCGGAGTGTCGCGGCGAGATGCTCGGTGTCCTCCGCGGCGACGGCGCCGTCCGCGCGCAGCAGCAGAGCTGCGTCCCGACTCATCCGCCACCGCGGACCGAACAGCACGGGGGCCCCAAAGGCCGCCGGCTCGATCACCGAGTGCAGTCCGGCGGCGTGAAAGCCGCCGCCCACGAACGCGACGTCGGCGAGCGCGTACAGGTCGCCGAGCACGCCGACGCGATCGACGATGACGACGTCCGCCACGCCGGCGCCTGCCGAATCCAGTCGTGCGTGCGACAGGCCGGCGCTCTCGGCCCACCGCTCGAGCGACGTCACGTGGGCGTGCACGGGCTCGTGAGGCGCTATGATGAGCCTCGCCTCGCGCACCTCGCCGCGAAGGCGGCCCCACGCCTCGAGCAATACCCGCTCATCCGCCGGCCACGTGCTCCCGGCCACGAGTGTCGGTCGTCGAGCGGCGAGCGGAGAGAGCAACGGACCGGAGCGGTCCGCCGCCGAGGCGCGGGCCCACACCTGGTCGTAGCGCGTATCGCCCGTGACCTCGATGACCTCGCGTCGTACGCCAAGCTCGACGAGACGCTCCGCATCCGAGGCATCGATCGCACCGACGGTCTCGAGCCGGCCATACGCCTCGCGCAGGAGCACGGACGCGATGCCACTCCGACGCGATGACGTTTCCGCGAGGGTCGCGCTGATGAGACCCAGTCGCACGCCGCGCGCCGCCGCCTCACGAGTGAGGGTGGGCCAGACATCGAGCTTGGAGAACACGAGCGCCGTGGGCTCGATCGCGCGAAGGGCGCTGCGTGCTGCCGCCGTGGCATCGAACGGCAGGTAGTCTCGGAAGTCGACGGACAAGCGCGATGCAAAGTGCTCGGCGCTCGGAGAAAAGAAGGTGTAGGCGAGCTGGACATCTCGACGCGTCTCTCTCATCCGCTCGAGGATTGGACGCGCCTGGAGTCCTTCGCCTACCGATGGAGCGTGCATCCAGAGGAGAGGGCGGGAGCGGTCGCGGTACCGTTCGCCCCACGCCCGGTAGCGGTCGATGATGCCGCGGCGGGCTCGCAGGGTCCTGAGAAGCTTGGAGTGGCCGGCGGGTGCCACGCCGGCGACGGCGGTCGCGAGGCGAGCCGCGGCCTCATACGCAGCGCCGAGCACTGGGCGCACCTCGGGATACGCTACGGCGCGGATCCCGGTGTCGCCGAAAGCTTCTGGGTGATCGCGCGGCGAAAAGTCTCGATGGGCTGGGCCCCGCGGACGAGGATGTCGCCACCAATAATGAAGGACGGCGTCGCCTCGACGCCGGATTCCTGCGCCCGCTCCGCGTCGGCGCGAATCAGCGCGCGCGTGACACCGGCCTGGATGCACCGGCGCATCGCGGCGACGTCCACGCCCTTGGCCCGCGCGACCGAGTCGAACACGGGTGCCGCGTTAGGCAGCGGCCCCCACCGGCGCTGAGATTCGAACAGCCCATCGTGCATCTCCCAGAACCTGCCCTGCGCGCCGGCGCACATTGCCGCCTCGGCGGCCGGGAACGCGTTGGGGTGGTTGGGGAGTGGATAGTTGACGTACGCGAGTCGGACGGTGCCAGGCTCGACGAATTCGCGGCGCAGTGCGTCGTACGTCGAGTCGTGCCACGTCTTGCAGAACGGGCACTGAAAGTCACTGATCTCGACGACCCATACCGGGGCGGAGGCCGTCCCCTGGATCCGCGCCGCGTCGATGCGCGTCGTCAGTGTGTCGGTGGAGGCCGCTTGCGGAGCGGCCGGTTTCTCGGTGGTGCCATCCGCCTCCCTGCGGCCGCAGGCAACGGTCACCCCAAGGGACAGCAAGAGCGCGGCTCGCGCGAGTGACGCAGTCATGACTTACCGGGTCGTCGGAGTGGAGATGCGGCGAAGCGACGATGTCCGCCGGTCGAGAATGTACGTATAATCGTCGCGCGACAGGAGGTCGGCGGCGAACCCGAGATCGAAGGCGAGGCCGATGGTTCGCACTGGCTGGGCCGCTACGTCGATGACGAACACGCCCTCCGGGCCCGCACCGGCAAAGAGGCGATCGTCGGCCAGCGCGACGTCGTACACGAAGCGCGCGCCGCGCCAGGACGCTGTGATCCGGGGTGACACGGCGCTCGAGACATCGAGGAGAGTGACGCCGCTGCTCCCGTGCGCGATGCCGAGCCTGTCGCCCCGAGTGGTCAGCGAGCGTCCTCCGCCGTCGACGCGGGTGGTCGACGCGAGGCGCAGGCCATCGCCGCCCCACTGAAGCGCAACCAGCAGCGTATCAGTGAGTGCCCACAGCACTTGGCGGCTGCTATCCCACTCGAGGTCAACGGGAGGCGCATGAAGCTCGAGACCGGGCCAGCGGGCCGCGGAATCGGCGGCGAGGGGCGCCCATTCCACCCGCGGCCCAATCGCAAAGAATACTACGTCCTCGGCGGCGCTGACGGCCTGAATCGTGCCTTCCCGAACCAGCGCGCCGGGGCCGCGAGATGGTGGAAAGAGAAAAAGACCGGTTGGTGTCGCCACGGCCATGGCGTGGGTACGACTCGTGAGGTCGAGTGCGGAGATGCCGCGAATTCCGCTCGCCCGACGCCCCTGCGGTCGCAGGACGGCGGTACTCGACAAAATCGTGACACCAGCGGATGTAGCCACGGCGACCAGCGAATCGCGTGCGGCGAGCGCAACGGGATCGCCGTCGAGCGTGTGCTCGAGGTAGGGGATGCGGAGGCGTGCGGCACCGCGGTATCGCAGCGCGTAGCTTTCGTCGAGCTCACGGCCGATGATCCATCCGACGGCCGAGCCGATGACAGCTCCGCCGCCGATGTAGCAGGAACGACAGCGCGTTTCGCCCTGGCCCTGCAGGAAGCTGCCGGCTGCACCACCAGCGAGCGCGCCGACGACAGCGAGTACGACGCGACGCGGTGTGCGCCGATCGGATCGTATGGTGCCGTCCGTTTGCGCGAAGAGAGGAGTGGCAGACAGCAGCGCGGGAAGAAGCAGCCAGATTCGCACGGAGAAGAGATACGTAGCGTGCCTGACGCTCGCTACCTGCCGGGTCGAGTCGCGAACCGGCATGGGGCATACCTCTTGCACCCCCTGGGGGTTTGATTCTGGCGCACGCGTCGTACAAGTTTCCCGCCGTCGGCGGCGGTATCGTGAAGCAGAAGACGCGGTTCCTTACGCAGCGCTACGATGATCACCGTTGAACACCGAGTGAGTGGAGGTTTCATGCGCACGATGCGGTCGGCTGTCGGCTCGATGCCGCGTGCCTTCGCAGGCTTGCTGCTCCTCGCGTCCGCCGCGTCGGCGCAGGACGTACCGACCCCGCAGCGCACGCCGTATCCGGCGACGATCCAGTTCGGCACGGGATTGATCAACATTCCGGTTGCCTGGGTGTCTCCGCGCAACGCCGACATGTGGCTGAACACGTCGGGGAAGACGATCGAGCATTACATCGATGCCGACGCGATGAACTGGGCCACGAAGTGGAACACGAACATCTCGATGGACACGCACTGGATGGGGCGATTCTCCGTCGGTGCGGCGGCGTACAGCCAGAATCCGGAGTGGGGGTTCTTTGGCCAGGTGATGCTGCTTCGTGAGGAGCAGTTCGGTGGCGCAGTCCCGTCGGTGGCCATCGGCGTGCGGAACATCGGGCCCTATGATCATTCGGATCGGTTGCTGATCGCGCATGATATTCAGCTCGAGGGAGTCGAGTACCAGGAAGGCGTGTCGCCGTTCTTCAATGACATGAAGACCACGCCGACTCTGTATGCCGTTGCGACGAAGGAATTCGGAAGCCCCCTCGGCACGAGCGGCAGCTTCTCCGTCGGGTGGGGCAACGGCATCTTCAGCGACGACGGCGGCCTCGGCGACGAATACAACATGAAAGGCACGCTCGTCGAGGGTCTCTTCCTCGGCGGACGCGCCTCGTTCCATCCCACGCTCAACTCGACGTTGACGGTGATGGCGGAGAACGACGCCTGGGACTGGAATGCCGGGGTGCTGTTCGACTGGCGTGGAATCAACGTCGGGCTGTACGGAACAGAGCTCGAGGAAGGTTCGCGCGATCCGGCGAAGTGCGGGCTCTGCCGCGTCTACAACTATCGCAAGTGGAACGTATCGCTCGGGTATTCGGGCAACCTGATTGACATCTCGCGTGGCATCATTCTCCGTACGAGGGTGACCGATCTCACGCGCGAGCAGTATCGGCTGCGCGCGGAGATCGCCAACCGCGAGCGCCGCATCCGGGCGCTCGAAGTCGCGCTCCGTCGCGCGCAAGCCGGCGAGCTGGCTGACATCGCTCGTCGCCGTGAAGAGCTCGAGCGCCAAATCCAGGAGGAGCGTGACGCGATTCGGCGCGCCGAGGAGCGGCTGCAGAACATCGAGCGTCGCCCGCCGCAACAGACTCCGCCGCCGTCCAGCTCGCCGCCTGCCCAGGGTGCTCCGGCGCCATCATCGGGCGGCTCCACTCCGCCCGCGTTTCGCTAAGAGGAAAGAACGATGAGCATCCGTCGTCGCGTCGTGACCGGAGCCGTTGTCGGGCTCGGCGCCCTGGCGAGTCCCCTGGCGGCACAGCAGACGTATCCCCAGACGCTGTACTGGGGTGCGGGACTCGTCGACATTCCAGTCGCGTGGGTCGCGCCGTTGAGTGGCGACTTCGCACTGAACTACTCGGCGAAGACGTTCGAGAAGGGCGACCAGACGATCACGAAGATCAACTACAACGATCAGCTGAACTCGCAGCTGACGTTCTCGGTGTCGGTCTTCGGCCGCGTCGAAGCCGGCGTCGCGTTCTATTCGAGTAATCCGGAATACGGGTTCTTCGGGCAGGCGCTGATCCTGAACGAGGAGCAGTTCCGCGGGCGTCCGGGCGGCTGGTTCATCCCCAGCGTTGCTTTTGGCGTTCGCGCGATCGGGCCGTACGAGCAGATCGACCGGTTCGGGATCGGGTACTCATTGCTTCCGCCCAATCCGGGATCGCCTAACTATCGTCACGTGGCGGACAGCATCCATCAGGAGTTCGACGCGACGCCGACGGTGTACGGGGTCGGGACCAAGTCGTTCTCGCTCGCCGACATTCGCTCGGGATGGCCCGACGTCAACCTCTCGATCTCGGTGGGATACGGCAGCGGGCTCTTCTCGGATGACGGCGAGCTCGGTGACGCGTACTCGAAGAACTCGACCGGGGGGCTGTTCGGTGGCCTGAAGTTCGACTTCACGCCGACCCCGAACACGGTGCTCTCGCTGATGGCGGAGAACAACGCCTGGGATTACAACGTGGGTGCGTCGCTCGACTGGCGCGGCCTGCGCGCGGGGCTGTACTGGACAGAGCTGGGTGCGGGGTCGGCGCAATCACCTGACAACTCCAGCACGGTCAACGCGGCGCGCCAGATCTACAACTACAGCAAGTTCGCGTTCACCATCGGGCTTCAGAGCAACATCTTCGCGCTCGTGAAAGGCGATTTCCTGCGGACGCGGGTGACGCAGCTGGAGCGGCAGCGTGAAGCGCTGCTCGCGGAGATCCAGACGCGCCAGCAGCGCATCGCGGCGCTGGAGCTCGAGATCAACCGCTACGAGGCGCAGAACCTGCTCGAGCTCGAGCAGCGGCGCGCCGCCGCCGAGGCCGAGCTTCGCGCGGAGCGTGAAGCGCTCCAGCGCCTCGAGGAGCGACTCCGGAGAATCGAGGAGCGGGCGCCGCCGCCGCGTCGATGAGGGCGCGCGCGTACTCCCGAGAACACAACATGACCTTTCGAGGATGGTGGGCTCCGGCCCTCGCGTTGCTCTTTCCCGTGGTCGCGGCCGCCCAGCGGTCGCCCGCGGATGAAGCGTACGAACGGCGGCGCGCCGAGCTGGTGCGCGAGCTCGAGAGCACCCAGGCACGTCTGAGCGAGTTGCGCGGACAGCGCGTGCAGCTACAGGCGCGCATCGAGAACGTCCTCGCCGCGGAGCTGGAGCGCCGGGCGCAGGCGCTCATGATGAGCAGTGAGCGCGATGCGCTCATGCAGCTCGACGCGATTCTGACGTCGTCGCAGGACAATCTCATCGCGCAGCGCGAGCGGTTCCGCTCGTTGGGCGATGCGGTGCGCCGTCGCACGGGTTCGATGCTCGTCGTGCTGCTGCGCGCCGACTCGGCCGCGCAGGGTCAGACGATCACCGACGCGCGCCTCGAGGTCGATGGCGCCGTCGCGGGAACGCGCGCGTACAGCCCGACGGCGAACGAGGCACTCAAGCTCGGAGCCGTCGACCAGATCTATCGGTCCGACGTCCTGCCGACGCGGCATTCGGTTCGACTGCAAGCGACCGTGAATGGGCAGACGCTCACGCAGACTATCGATGTCAACACCCAGGGCGAAGCCGTAACGTATCTCCAGTTCGCGGTCCGGAACGGACAGCTTGTCCCGACGACGTGGACGAGTCGCGGCACTACACCTTTCTGAGCGGGGTGGGCCCGGTGTCCTCCCTTCTTCGGTCGTGCGTGCGCGGCATGGCGACGATGCTCGTCGCGGCGGGAGCCGCGTACGCTCAGGTCCCCGCCGACACCGCGCAACGGCCGGCCCCCGTCGTCGACACGACGGCTCGCCGCGATACGGTGATCACGCCACAGCCCGATCAGTCCCGCGGAGTGGATGCGGAGCTTCGCGCTGCGCTCTACGACATCGCGACCGATCGTCCCCTCGTAGCGCTGGTCCGGCTCGAGTATCTCCGGAACTCCCCCGTCGCGCTCAGCGGGGATAGCACCTCACGAGCGGTCGTCAACCGCCGCCAGGATCTTCTCTTTCTGCTGGCGCAGACCTACTACCGGCTGGGCGTCGGCGAGCGGTTCCGCGGCGCGGCGCAGGAGATTCTCAACGCATCGCCATCGGGACGCTACGCCGGGTTGTTGCGGTTGCAGCTCATGGTCGACGCGTATCGGCGCGGCGACTACGGTCGCGCGACGCAGCTCGCCTCCGGGGCCGGCGTCGCCACCGATCGTGGCCTAACGGCGCTCATCAGCGGTCTCGTCGCGTACAATCAGGGGAACGTTCCGCAGGCGCGCACCGCCTTCGCGAGCGCGGCGCAGGACGGGGGACCGTTCGCGCCGTATGCCCGGTACATGGACGCGCTCGCCATGGCCCGAGCCGACAGCTCACAGGTCGGAGCGGCGGTGGACGCGCTTCGGCAGGCGGCGGGCTCGGCGTCCGGTGAGGTCGCGGACCACATTCGGTTGACGGCGGCGCAGCTGGCGTACGCGGCAGCCCGGTACGACGACGCGATTTCGATCGCCGGTCAGATCGATGCGGCGAGCGGCCTCGGATCGCAGGCGCTGCTGACGCGAGCCTGGGCGCAGTTCCGCGCGAACCAGCTCGACGCCGCGGCCGCATCGTTCACGGAGTTCGCGACGCGCTACCCCAAGCTGCAGGAGCGTGACGAGGCCCGCGTGCTCGCCGCGCAGATCATGCTGCAGCAGGGGCGCACCGCGGAGGCGGAGCGCTTGTTCGAGGCGATCGCCGACTCGCTCTCGGCCGAGGTGAATACCGTCCAGGGTCGGGCGACCTCGATGGCCGATGCCGCACGGGCGCTCGTGAGCGCGCGCGCCGCCGGGCTGCTTTTCATCAATTACCCCGCGGCCGGTAAGACCCTGGCGCTTCCGGACGCGGCGGGCGCCGACGTGTCGGTGCTGGCGGCGGTGTTCGCGGACAGCGCCCTGGCGCGCGCGGCCGTGGAGCCACCGTCGCCCGACGTCGTTACGCTCGCGGACGTGGAGGTTCGCCTCGACACGGTCGCGAATGCGCTCGGCAACGAGTTTCCGCGCCGCGTGCTCTACGTGCCGGCGTCGGCCGAGAATCTCGGGCGGTACGCACAGGCGGCCGAGCGACTTGCCGCGGGCGACGTGGTCGTCGCCATGGCGCAGATGCGACTGCAGGAGCAGCTCGACGCGCAGGCGCTCCGCCTCGCGACGCTGCAGCGGCTGCAGGAGGTCATCGGTGCCGAGCGCGGGAGCCTCGATTCCGTATCCGCGCGCCTGACGGCGGCTCGCGATTCGCTGCAGCGCATCGCCCAGCTGATCGATGAGGTCGCGAACCACGTTCGCGACATGCTGCGCGCCAGCGCCGTCGAGACACGCGAGCTCGCCCAGGAGAACCTGACGAAAGCGGACAGCACGCGCGCCGCCCTGGGCGCCAGCGTCGGGACCATGGAGCGCACCATTCTCGAGCTGGAGCGGTCAACGGCGGAGATATACGTCCGGCTGGCGCAGGCGATCGAGCAGAACGTGGACAGCGCTGTCCGTCGTCATCCGGTCGTCGCCTTACGAGATTCGCTGGCGCGCAAGCAGGCGCACGCCTCCGCGCTCGTCGATTCCGTGCGGACGCAGCTCGACGAAACGCAACGGATCGTTGCCGCCGAGCTGGCCGCGATGCAGGGTGGCGAGAGCGAGCGAGTGCGCGCTGCGCGAGCGGCCCTCGCCGAGGCGCAGGCCGCGCTGGCGCAGGGCGAGGCGCAGGTGATCGCCGTCGTCGACGCCGAGCTCCGGGCGCGAGCCACGCGCATGATCGCGCAGCTGCGCAAGGATGCGGAGGCGGCCGACTTCGGCTCGGCCAGCGCGTCGTTCTTCCAGGTCGTGGAGCCCACCGGTGCGCGAGCGGCTGGCACTCAGGGTCGCGCCAGGGGTACTGGAGCGGGCACAGTCGCTGGAGCGGAGCGCAATGCGCCCCCGCCTGACACGCAGCCTTCGACACCCCGCTAGCATATGAAGCGCATATACGGAGTTCTTGCCCTCGTCGCGATCGTACTGCCGGCCGCGTTCGCCCAGCAGCCCGCGGCCAGCCTGGTCGTGGCATCCGCGACCCCGGCGGACTCGGCGCGAGACGAGGCGATCGCCAAGCTCGAGTCGTTTCTCTCCAGATATCCGGCGAGCGAGCTTCGCCCCAACGCGCTCTTCCAGCTGAGCGAGCTCCTCGTTCGTAAGGCGGACGAGGATTTCGCCGAGACCCAGCGCGCCGCCGGCGGCGACACCACCGGGCGAGCCGACGCTCCGATTCGTCCCAATTACGCGCCGGCGATCGCGCGTCTCGAGGAGGTCGTCCGCCGGTACCCGAACTTCTCGAAGGTCGATGCGGCCGCCTACACGCTGGGCACCGCCTACTTCTCGACGCAACGCTATGCGGACGCCGCGCGGATGTTCGAGCTCGTCACGCAGGATGATTCGTCGCGCTTCCGCCCGGAGGCCTATTTCCGCCTGGGCGATGCACAGTTCGAGCTGGCGGCGCAGCAGCGGGGAGCGGCCCGTCGCCAGACGTTCGCGCGCGCGGCGGAGGCCTACGAGCAGGCCACGCAGACCGCGCCGCCTAACGGCGACATCTACTTCCTCGCGCTCTACAAGCTCGGGTGGGCGTACTACAACCAGGCAACGGCGACGAATCAGGAAGAGTACCGCAAGGCGGTGGAGACGTTCGGACGACTCGTCGCGTCCTACGACGACCTCTCGTCCGAGCAGCAGGCGCGGCTCGGGCTGCAGGCCGAAGCGATCGAGTACATGGCGATCGCCTTCACGCAAATCGGCGGCGCCGAAGCGGCCGACCTGTACTTCAGCGCCCGTCAGCAGGCGAGCCGGTATCGTCTCCCGGTGATGCGGCGGGTCGCGCAAAGCCTCCGCGACCAGGGCGATTTCGCGCGCGCGGTGGACGCGTACCGCGCCGTGATCACCGAGTCGCCGACGGATTCGGCCGCGCTCGGCATTCAGCGTGAGATCATCGACATTTACCAGAACCGGGTGCTCGACCCGGAGCGCGCGCAGGAAGCACGCCTCCACCTGGTCGAGAACTTCGGCCCGAGCTCCGAGTGGGCACGCGCCAACCCGGGCGCCGTGGCCGAAGCGAACAAGGCGCGCGAGGAAGCTCTGCGCCAGAGTGCGCAATACCGTCTGTCGCAGGCGCAGCAGCGCAACAATCGCGATCGCTATGCCGAAGCGGCGCAGCTGTACGGCAGGTACATGCAGGAATTCGCTCAGGCGGACAGCGCGCAGCAGGTTGCGTTGCTCTATGGTGAGGCGCTGTTCGGGCAGGGCAACTATGCGGAAGCGGGCGTTCAGTACTCCCGCGCGGCGTATGGGTATCCGCAGCGGGACACCATCGCGCAGCGCGCGGGCCAGAACGCGATCGTCGCCTTCGATTCCGCGCTCGTGCGGAACAAGAACGATCGCGCCGCGCAGGACTCGATGTTCACGGCCGTCGATCGCTACGTCGAGGCCTTCCCCCAGACCGATCTCGCCAAGCGTGCGCTGATCCAGAAGGGGAAGCGCGCTTCTGAATCGCAGCGGTGGGATGTGATGGCGCAGACGTTCCAGACGTACGCGCGACTGTATCCCAACGATCCGTACACGCCAACCGCGCAGAAGCTCGTCGGCGACGCGATGTATCGCGGCGGTCAATACGCCGAGGCGCAGACGCAGTGGGAGGCGGCGCAGAGCGTGGCGTCAGGTGCTGGACGTCGTGCCCTCGCCGACTCCATCGCGCGCATTCGCGCTGGTGCGGCCGCGACGTTCGCCGACACTCTCGTGAAGCAGGGCGAGTACCGGCGCGCCGCCGAGGAGATCTACGTCGCGTTCGCCGAGAAGAATCCAAACTCCGATCGCGCGCCCGAGGCACTTCGCAACGCGATCGAGGTCTACATGCTGGCCGACAGCACGGCGCGGGCTCGCAACGACGAGGCGGCTTCTCGTCAGGCACGCGAGCGGGCGATCGAGCTGTCGCAACGGCTGATCACGCAGTACCCGACCTATCGCTACCGACTCCAGTATCAGGCACTGCGGGGACGCCTTCTGGCCGAAGTGGGACGGCGGGAGGAGGCGGTCGAGGCGCTGCGAGGTCTCATTCGCGACAACCCGCGGTGGGAGGGAAGGGCCGACGCCATGGTCCGGCTGGCGGTTGCTCTCGACTCACTGGATCGCAAGGCGGAAGCGGCCCAGGCGTACGAGGAGTTCTCGCGCGCCTATCCACGCGATCCGCGGGCGGCCGATGCGCAGATCAACGCCGCGGTGACGTTCGCGCAGGCGGGCGATACCGCGTCCGCGGCGCGTGCCTATGGTGCGTTTGCGACGCGATTCCCCCGGGACCAGCGGGCGGCCGCCGCCCGCCAGACGCGGCTCGAGATGCTGCGGTCGGCGGGTGACACCGCCGCGGCGAGTCGCGAGCTCGCGGCGATGTGCGCTCGCCCGACGGCGGAAATCCGTGGTCAATGTGCGGCGAGAGTCGCCGAGAACTACTTCCGGCGCGGCGTCGCGCTGTGGCCCCGATATCGGTCGCTTCGCTTCGTGATTACGTCGCGAAATCAGCTGACAGCCGCCGGCGTGCAGCGCGCGCAACGACAAAAGCAGGCGGTGCTGCGCGAGATGTCGACGCACTTCACCAACGCGATCAAGACCGGAAACGCCCGCTGGCTCGCGGCATCGACGTACCACGTGGGGCTCGCGCAGTGGGAGTACGGCAATTTCCTCCGCAACGTGCAGCTTCCGGAGAACCTGGCGGCCGAGGAGCGCCAGGCGGCGGAGCAGGGCGCCGCGCAACAGGCGGAGCAGTTCTTCACGGCGGCCCGCCAGACGTGGCAGTCGCTCGTTGAAAAAGCGGAGCAGGAGCGGGGCGAATTCGAAGCTGAGGGGCGGGATTGGGTCGAACGCGCGCGCGAAGCGTTGCGTGGCAACGTACCGAGCGACCCGCCCACGTCGATGATTCATCGTGAGGCAGAACTAACTGCCGGGGGCGGCGAATGAAGTGCACGATCAGGGTTTCTTTGGGCGTCGTTACCGCACTCGCCGTGACTGCGTCGATCAGCGCGGCGCAAGAGCCTACGCGGCGGCAAGGGTCTCGCACGATCGAGATTCGCGGACAGGTGCCGACGCCTCAAGTGGTGACCGTGCGCCCGCGTGAAGCGCCACAGTTCGACCGCAACGTGCTCGTGCCGGACTTCTACAACCGGGACTTCCTTGGCCTGGCGACAGTCGGCTATCAGCTCGTCCCGCGAAGCACGATCACAGGGAGTCAGACGGATACGCTCGTTCTGGTGGAGCGGAAGGTGAACCCGCCCGCCGTGGGCGTGATCACGCCGCCACAGCCACTTGCACAGCAGCCCGTTGCGTTGACGCCAGCAGCACCGACGGATACGTCGGCTGAAGCAGCCCGCCGTGCCGAGATCGAGGCGATTCGGAAGGAGCTGGCGGCACGCCGGGCCCGCCTCGACTCGATCGCCGGGCGGGTCCAGAGCATGGGAGCCCCCGCCGCGCAACGCGACACGACGCGGAGACCATAGCAGTCGGAACAGGGGCCGGGCACGGCTCCTGCGCTTTTGCGGAACCAACTGACGACGATGAAGCTCGAACTTCCCTCGGAGGACGCGCGTAAATGTTGAACAACCTTGTGGAGTACTACCGGAGTGGCGGCGGGATCATGCACTTCATCCTCGTCGTCGCGGTGATTGGACTCGCCGTCTTTCTCGAGCGATTCTACACCATCGTCATCCGGTCGAAGATCAACGGGCGCGCCTTCATTGAGCGAGTGATCCAGCTCGTGCGGTCGGGCAAGGTCGAAGACGCGATCAAGCTGTGCACGCAATCGCACGCGGTGCTGCCCGACATGGGGCTGCTGATCCTGCGCAGCCGCAGCCGTGACGAAGCCGATCTCCAGAACGTGGCCGACGCGGCCGCGCTGGCGGTGCTCCCTCGACTGACGCGCAGGCTGCACTACCTCCCGATGCTCGCGAACGTGGCAACGCTGCTCGGACTGTTGGGAACGATCTTCGGACTGCGTGAGGCGTTCGGCTCGGTGAGCGTCGCCGCGGCAGCCGAGCGCTCGGCCCAGCTCGCGTCGGGTATCGCGATCGCGCTGAACGCCACGGGCTTCGGGCTTCTCGTCGCGGTCCCACTGTCGGTCGCGCACGCGTACCTCGTGAGCCAGGCGGAGACGATCATCGAGCAGGTGGATGAGTTCTCGGTGCGTTTGATCAACGCCCTGATCGACAGGCCGGACGTTCGCCTTGGACACCGGTAACGAGGAATGAGGACCAAGGACCGAGGAAGTCATTTTCCTCGGTCCTCAGTGCTCGTTCATTCTGATTCGCTATGGCTAGTCTCTTTCATCGATCGAAGCAGCGGCGTGCAGAGCGGGCGCCGACTACCGCGGCCGGGAACATCAACCTCATCCCGCTCGTGGACATCCTGACGTCCATCGTGTTCTTCAGCCTGCTGACGTACACGGGCGCCGCGATGATGGCGCTCACGTCGTTCGACCTGGTGCTGCCGCCGGTCGTGATCACGAGCCCGGAGCAGCTCTCTCGCATCCAGTCGGAGAAGGACGTCATCAACCTGCTCGTCGGCGTGCGCATCTATAACGATCGTGTTCAAGTGGAGCACTCGGAGGGACTCAATCAGCAGGTCGCCGGTACGGACGACGGAGCGCTGGATCGCTTCGAGGCGCTCATGCGTCAGGTGCGAACGGATTTCCCGCAGAACCGGGATGTCACGATCGTGCCGAACGACGAAGTCAACTACGAGCGGGTGGTGCAGGTCCTCGAGCGGCTGAAAATGGCCGGCTTCACCGGACTCTCGTTGAGCAACCGCGCGCGCCAGATTGCGCAAGCGGGCGCTGCGGCCAACCAGGCACCCGCGGGGGCCCCGCGATGAGTCGCGCCAGGGAGGCCCGTGCCGCGCGCCGGGCGCAGCAGTTCGCCAAGTTCCGCCTTACGGAACTCAATCTCATTCCGCTGGTAGATACATTTGTCTCCATCGTGTTCTTCGCGCTGACCACTAGTACGGTTGGGGAGCTCGCTCCGGTGGTTGCCGGGGTGAACCTCCCGGAGTCACGCGTCGGCGCCGTCGCGCACCAGCAAATGACCCTCGGTATCGGCGGTCAGATCACGCTGGGGGAAGAAGCGATCATGAGCACGCTGGACGCCGCCCGCGCGCAGTCGAACGACCCGACGCAGCCGCTACTGATCCCGCGGCTGTACAACCGGCTGCGTCAGCTGTCCGACTCGATTCGGCGTGAGAAGAACATTCCGCGCGACCAGTCGGTCGACGTGCCGCTGGCGGTGCAGGGTGACAAGACCATGCGGTACGACCTGCTCGCGCGGGTCATGCAGACGGCGCGACTCGCGGGCTTCAGATCGATATCTTTACAGGTGAACAAGGTTCAAGGAGAGGACGCTACTCAAGCGTCGAGATAGCATGGCGGAAACACGCACAGCCCCACCGCGGTCTCGCGACGAGACGACGTTCACCCGGAATCTCCGCTATGAAATCATGGGAGAGGAAGGGCGGGCGATCGTCGGCTCGTACGTGGTTGCCGTCGCGTTGGGTCTGCTGTGGCTTCTTCTGGTGATCTTCCTGCCTCCGGTGCCCGAGAAGATCCAGCTTCTCACCGAGGCTGAGACCGGGCCGGTCACCGTCGAGCTCGAGGATCTCTCGCCGCCGGTCGCGTCGGAGGGGGAGGCAGAAGTTCAGCCCGCGCCAGGTCCTACGAACCAGCGTCAGGGACAGCGAGGGCCTCAGCCAGGAAACCCCCGCCAGGGACGGCCGGGATCCCGGACCGAAACCAACCGGGCGGGCGCCATTGGCGCGGCATTCGGAACGGGGGCCGGCCAGGGCAGCGGCGGGCTTGTGGGCGACGTCTCGAACATCCTCCGCGGAGTCGATGTCTCTTCCGGCACTGGCGGCACCGGTGGCGGCCGAGGGGGCACAGGAGGAGGCGGTGTTGGTGGTAAGGCCGTGATCGGCTACGGGCAGGGCGGCGAAGGCTCCCGCACACCGGGGCGTGGCGGCTTTGGCGGCGGTCTGGGGACCGGCGGAGGAGGCGGAGGAGGAATTGGTGGTGTTGGTGGCGGCGGTGGCGTCACGCGGGCAGCCGTGCGCGTTACGGCCCCCCGTGTGGAGGCTCCCGACCCCCTCGGCGGTCCCGGTCGCGACGTAGGAGACCTGGGTAACTTCGTCCGGTCGCGCGAGTCGCAACTCCGGTTCTGCTATCAGGAGTACGGGCTCAAGGTGAATCCGAGCCTCGCCGGGAAGGTCAACGTCTCCATTACGCTGACGGGAACGGGGAACGTGACCGGCGTGGACGTGACCGGACGCAGCTGGGGTGGCGCCGGCGCATCCGAGGCCGAGCAGTGCATTCGCCAGCGCATCCGCGGGTGGAGATTCCCCGCGTCGGATCGTGGGGGCGGGACCTACGGGTTCACCTTCAACTTCACGCGATGAGCGATCCCGCGTGTATCAGTCGACGCGGGGCGGAGCGATCCGCCCCGCGTTCTCGTTCGCGGGCATTCACACGCGAAGTCGCACGGTATCCCGTGCTCCGGCGCGCGCCTCGTAGCGGCGCACGTCGCCCAGGAGCCCCGTCTCGTGCTCCACGGCAATCCACCAGGTGCCGCGAGCCAGCTGCAGTGTCGCCCGTCGATCGCGCAGTGGAGCGCGACGAACTTCCCGATTCTCTCCGCGCGCCGTGCTGTCGAGGGCCTGGTGGAATCGCGTCGCCTCCGCCTGGAGGTTCTCTCCGAGTCGGGAACGCAGGGCGGCGGCGCGCCGGCGCGCACGATCGCGTGCCTCACGAGTGCGCAGGGCGTCGGCGACGCGATTCATGTAGCTTTCGTAGCGGCGCGCGTATTCGGCGGCCCGCCGATCACCTCGCGCCAGCGCTTTCGCCTCGCGGTTCAACGAGTCGCGCGCATGCTGGAAGACGGCATCCAGTGAATCCGCACTGTCGGCGACTGCGTAGTACCGCGCAATGGACCGTCCCTGCGGGTCGCCGCCGCTTCGAGCGGCTGCGCGTTCGCGAATTGGCCTCGGGTCGACCGGCGACGCGATGACAGCGCTCGCCGCACCGTCGCTCACGATGACGACCACCGTCGCATCGCGCGGTGCCCGTCCACATGCGACGAGCAGCGCGAACGCCGTGGCGTACCGCGCTGCTCCCGCCCACCACCGTGCACCGACGTGATGTGGCATAGCGCGGTGCAAGCTATCGGCGCCGTGATGGCGCTGCAAGCGATTCAGGTCCCCTCGCCGCCGCGCGGATTCTCCCCGACGGCGGCCGAGGTGGTCGTCGATGCCGCGAACGTGCTGTCGGCGGATGCGGAGGACCGCATCAACCGCATCGCGTTCAACGTCAAGCAGCGCACGGGCGGTGAGTTGGCGATCGTCACCATCGCCGACGTCGGGCAGCGTGACGTCGCCGATGTCGCGCGTGAGATCGGGCGCCAGTGGGGCGTCGGCTCCGCGGCCGAGATCGGCCAGCAAGAGCGCAATGCCGGTGTCGTGATTCTGGTGGTGCCGAAAGAGACGAACTCGGATGGCCGCGGCCGCTGCCGCATCGAGACAGGGCGGGGAGCCGAGGGGTTCATCACCGACGGCGACGCCGGGGAGCTGTGCCGCAGCGCGATCCCCGCGTTTCAGCGGCAGGACTACAGCGAAGCGATGCTTCAGCTGACTGCCGGGGTCGCGAGTGAATACGCACGGGAATTTGGAGTCTCGCCTGACAGTCTCCTTGGCGCCGATGCATCCGTCTTCGGGCCGAGGGACAACGCTCCCGTTCGCGTTCCGACCCCTGGGGGGATCCCGCCCCAGGTGCTGTTCATGCTCGCGATCATGGCGGTCATCTTCATCAGCTCCATGAGTCGTCGCGGGCGACGGAGCGGATGTGGTGGGTGTCTGCCGATCTTCCTGCCGTTTCCGACCGGCGGGCATCGCGGACGGGGCTGGGGTGGCGGTGGCGGGTTTGGAGGCGGCTTTGGCGGTGGCGGCTTCGGAGGATTTGGCGGTGGTGGCGGGTTCAGCGGTGGTGGCGGCGGCTCGAGCTGGTGAGGAGAACACTCATGGCCTCGATGACACTCGACGATCTCGTTTCCCAGCTGCGCGCCGCGTACGGCGACGAATTACGCTGCGTCGTCCTGTACGGCTCCGCCGCGACGGGAGAGCAGCTTGGGAAGCGCTCCGACCTCAACGTCCTCGTCATCGTGCGCCGAATCGACGTGGATCGGCTGCGGCGTGAAGCGGCGATCGCGCGCGCGTGGGCGGAGGCGGGCAACCCGCCGCCACTCACGCTGACCGAGGCCGAATGGGACGCGTCGGCGGATATCTTCCCGATGGAGTATTCGGACATCCTCGAGCGCCATCGCGTGCTGTACGGTACACCTCCGTTCGAGGGGGTACGCCCCAGTCGCGAGCACCTGCGGCTGCAGGCAGAAAACGAGGCGATGGGGAAGCTGATTCAGCTCCGGCAGGGCATCCTCCGGACCGGGGGCGAGCATCGGCGCATCGTCGAGCTGTTGCGCGAATCGATCAGCACCTTCATGGTCATCTTCCGGGCGGTGGTGCGCCTCGGCGGACAGGTGCCGCCGCGCGACCACGAGGAGCTGTGCACCACCGTCGGACGCCTGGCGGGGTTCGACGCGGCGCCGTTCGTCAAAGTGGTCCGGCACGTGCGAGGAACGGAGAAGCTGACGGAGGAGGGGACGGGGAACGTGCTCTCGGGATACCTCGACAGTTTGCACCGGCTCGTTGAACACATCGACCGAATGGGACACGCATGAAAAGACTCCTGCTCGCCACGCCATTGCTGTTCGCGCTCATCGCCTGTCCGAAGGATGACGACCGCGACCAGGTGCCCGTGGATACGATCGCGCGCGACACCACGCGCGTGAACCTGGATTCGCTGACGACCGCGCTTCCACCACCGGCCCCGGACACGTTCACGCCCCCGAAGCTCGAGCGCCCGGCCACCCCGACGACTCGTTATGCGGCCGCGCCGCCTCAGCTCATGGAGGCCGTCGAGCGGGAGCAGGCGTTCTCCAACTTCTGCTATCGCGAATTCGGATTGAAGAGCGATCCGCGCCTCCGTGGCGGCGTGGCCATGCTCGTCACGGTCGGCCGCAACGGCGTCACGGCCGCGCGCGTCGCCGCGGATTCCTGGTCGTCGAGCACGGGGAAGTCGGTGAACGAATGCCTCAACGAGCGCGCCGCCAACGCCTGGAAGATCACGCCGGGCGAGGTCCGTCCCGGGACCTACCAGGTGGACCTTCGCTTTACCGGCGGGACGTAATGCTCTCCTACCTTTGGAGGAACGACATGCGACTTCGCTGGCTTGCGCCACTCGCTGGCGCGCTGCTGGTCGGCTGCGGCTACAACACGATCCAGAGCAAGGACGAGCGCGCCGCGTCCGCCAAACAGCAGATCGAGGTGCAGCTGCAACGCCGCTCGGACCTGATCGGCAACCTGGTGAACACGGTCAAGCGGTACGCGGAGCACGAGGAGGCGGTGTTCACCGGTGTCGCGCAGGCGCGCTCGCAGGTAGCCGGCGCCGTGCGCTCGGGCGATCCGGCGCAGATGGAAGCCGCGAACGCCCAGCTGACCGGCGCCCTGAGCCGCCTGATCGCGGTGGCGGAGAACTACCCACAGCTCAAGGCCGATCAGCTCTTTCTGCGGTTGCAGGACGAGCTCTCCGGGACGGAGAACCGCATCGCCGTCGCGCGGCAGGACTACAACGAGGCCGCGCGCGATTACAACAGCTACATCCGGCAATTCCCGCAGAACCTGACCGCGAAAGCGACGGGGGCGAAGCCACGCGCGTACTTCGAGGCGGCGGCCGAGGCGGGCCAGGCACCGCAGGTGGACTTCGGATCGCCGACCGGGACGGGCGGGACACGGCCCGGCGGCGGGGGGGCGAGTGGGAGCGGGAACCCCCGGTAGGGCAGGGGTCAGGAGTCAGGAGTCAGGGATCAGGGATGGTAAGCGCGGCGGCTGCTTCGCAGCCAGCCGCGCTCATCTGATGAGCAAACGGCGGCGCAAAGCGCCGCCGTTTGCCTTACCATCCCTGATCCCTGACTCCTGACTCCTGACCCCTGCTAGTCCGGAATCGCATCCGGCATCACGTACGTCAACGGATCGACGACCTTCCCGTTGATGTGAATCTCGTAGTGCAGGTGCGGGCCGGTGGACAGTCCGCTGTTGCCGACGGCGGCGATCTCCTGGCCGCGCTTCACGCGCTGACCGCGGCGTACCGTGACACGCGACATGTGCGCGAATTTCGTCTCGATCCCGTTGCCGTGGTCGATCTCGAGCACGAGCCCGTAGCCCGCCTCGCGGGCCACGCGCCGGACGACACCGGCCGCCGGAGCAACGATCGGTGCTCCCATCGGGGCGCTGACGTCGATTCCCTCGTGCGGCCTGCTGATGTGCAGGATCGGATGGAAGCGGCTGCGCTTGAAGGTGCTCGAGAGCCAGCCCGCCGTGGGCATGATCGACGGGATGCGCTGATAGCGCTCGTGGTGCTTGGTCAGCGAATCTGAAACGTCGGCGAAGCTCTGCGCGAGGAGATTCGCCCGGCGGAGCAGCTTGTCGAGGTCGATGCGCGTATCGAACGCCATGCGACCGAGCGTCGGGTTCGATCGATAGAGCGGGTCATCGGAAAGCTGCGGCATTCCCGGCCCCCCAATCCCGACCTGGGCGACCTGCGAATCGACCGGCGGCAGCCCGGCGAGCAGACGAACGCGCTCATCGTGCTTGCCGATCACGTCGAGGGTGTCCTCGAGGTGGCGAAGCCGAAGCTTGAGGTCGATCAGCTCCTGTGAGAGCAGGCGATTCTCTCGCTGCGCGATGCGCGACGTCGGCATCCCGACCGTGCTGACGAGGACGCCGATGCCAATGGCCGCGACGATGCCGATGACGGCGGCGATCCCCGAGCCAACGCGCAACGCACGCTCGGTGAGCGTGAAGGTGCGCGGCGAGTCGCTCCCATGCGGAACGACCAATAACGTCCAGCTTCGCTGGGCCATTCGACTCCTCGTGACAGCGTGCAGGGGGTACACTTCAAGGACGGGTTGCCAGAGGCAGCCGTCACTCGAAAAAAGGCGCAGTGCACCCTCCACCGACCCTTAGTCAAAAAACGGGCCGGAGGCTGCCCTTATGATGTCCCTAAGTGATTGTGACGCAAATGTTTGCTGACACAGGATCGTCGTGCGCCAGATCACGTTTTCGGGGGGCTTCGCGGGCTGTTCGACCCATCACACGCCGAAGCTCCCGAAGGGAAACGACGGCGTCTCCAGCCGCGCCTTTTAGCGACGATCAGGCAGCGTCCGGCGCCGTCTTCGAAGACGGTTCGCGCGGGAAGAGGGCGAGACCTTTCCGCACCTTCCAGCCCGTCGGGTCGAGGCGTTCGAGCTCGGCGAGACGTTGGGCGGTGACGTCCCCCGGTGCACCCAGCGACGCCCACAGCTCCGCTGCCTTGTTAGGCATGAAGGGGGACACGAGCACCGCCTGCCTGGCGAGCTGGCGGGTGAGCGAGGCGAGGACCCCCTCCAGCTCCGCACGAGCTTCGGGCCGCTTTGCCAGCGACCAGGGCTGCGTCCTCTGAGCGTACTCGTTGGCTCGCGTCACGCTCTTCCACAGGATCCCAAGCGCCTCGTGAAGGAGGTAGCCCCGGCTTCCGTCCATCACCGCGACGTATTCGGCGAGGTCCGCCGCGTCGGCCTGGTCCACCTCGTTGCGTACTCCCTTCGGGACGATGCCCCCGGTGTACTTCTCCAGCATGGACACGACGCGGCTGGCGAGATTGCCGAACGCGTTCGCGAGATCGGCGTTGTACCGTTCCTCGAAGCGTTCCCAGGTGAAGCTGCCGTCTCCATCGAACGGCACCTCACGCAGGAGGAAATAGCGGAACGCGTCCACGCCGAAGCGCGCAGTCGCTTCCTCGAGCTCGAGGCGCACCCCCGCGGTCTTGCTGAGCTTCTCGCCGCCGAAGAGCACGAACCCGTGCACCCACACACGGCGCGGAAGAGGCAGCTCGGCCGCCTGCAACATTGCCGGCCAGATGAGGGTGTGAAACCGTGTGATGTCCTTGCCGATGACGTGGACGTCCGCCGGCCAGCGATCGCGATAGCCCTTCTCAGGGAAACCCGTCGCCGTCAGGTAGTTCGGGAGGGCGTCGAACCACACGTACGTGGTCTGCTGCTCGCCGTCGCTGAGCGGCGCGGGGAAGGGAACGCCCCACGTAAAGCGCGCGCGGCTGGCAGAGATGTCCTCGAGTCCCTGGTCGAGTAGCGCGAGCATCTCGTTGCGGCGCGAGTCGGGCTGGAGGAAATCCGGCCGCTCGGTGAACAGCCGCCGGAGGAACCCTTCGTACTTGCTCAACCGGAAGAACCAGTTTCGTTCTTCCACCTGCTCGAGCACGCGGCTCGGGTGGAGCACGCAGCGCCCGTCGACGACCTCGGACGCCTGCTTGAACGACTCGCACCCAATGCAGTACAACCCGCGGTAGGACTTCTCGTAGAAATCGTCCGGGTTGTTGTCGAAGATACGCTTGATCAGCGCGCGCACGCCGGCCTTGTGCGGCGCTTCGGTGGTGCGAATGAACTGATCGTGCGAGATCGCGAGCTTCTTCCACATGTCGCGAAACCGCGGCGCGATCTCGTCCACCTGCTGCTGCGGCGTCAGCCCCCGCTCCGCCGCCTTCTGCGCCACGGTCTGGCCGTGCTCGTCCATCCCGATGAGGAAATGGACGTGATCGCCGCGCAGGCGGTGAAACCGGGCGATCGCATCGGCGCCGATTTTCTCGTATGCGTGGCCGATGTGCGGATCGCCGTTGGCATAGTCGATCGCGGTCGTGATGTAGAACTTCGCCACGCTATTCCTGGGCGGAAGATCCCGGGCCGCCCGACCCCGAGCGCCCGCGCCGCCCGCCACGCCGACCGCGCCGCCGACCGCCGGGGCGCGGCGCACCCTCGGTGCGCGACGCCTCACGAGCACTGGCGCTTTCGGCGGCCGGTGTGCGGACGACGGTCGGCTCCGCCTCCGGCTCCTCCGGTACCTCGTCGTCCCTGGCATCGAGGGCAGACGTCGCCGGCGTCTCCTCTTCCGCCTCGACGGCGAACGCCGACGGCTGCTTCAGCTCTCGGCCGAGCTCGGTGATGGGAACGACCCGAATGTCGCCTTCGGACGATCGCAAGGTGACGCGCTCGCGGAAAATGTCGTTGGCGATGACCTTTTCCTCGCCGAGCGACGTGACGAGGATGCGACCTTCCTTCGGGAACCGCTTCCGCGCCTGCACGTAGAAATCGTGCTCGTAGCGCAGGCAGCACATCAGTCGTCCGCAGGCGCCCGAGATCTGCGACGGGTTGAGGGAAAGGCGCTGGTCCTTGGCGATCTGCAGATTGACTGGCCGCAGGTCGGGAAGCCAGGCCGCCGAGCAGTACTCGCGGCCGCACCGCCCGACGCCGCTCAGGCGCTTCGCTTCATCCCGCACGCCGATCTGCTTCAGCTCGATGCGGGTGCGAAAGACCGCGGCGAGATCGCGCACCAGCGACCTGAAGTCGACGCGCTTCTCCGCGGTGAAGTAGAACGTCAGCTTGCGCCGGTCCCACTGCCACTCGGCGTCGGAGACTTTCATCACGAGCCCGTGCGTGCGCACCTTCTCCATCGCCTTCCGGCGGGCGTCGTCATCCTGCACGCGCAGATCGGCCGCGCGTCGTTCGTCGTCGGCCGTCGCGGCCCGGAGCGCCTTACGAGTGGGCCGCTCGGCGCCACACCCGTGCGCACACCCCACGCAGCGCCGCTCGGCGAGCTCGCCCACGGCGTTGACGCGGCCGAGGTCTTCGCCGCGGTCCGCCTCGACGATCACCGGCGCGTGCAGCCGCGGCGGCTCTTCGCCGTCCCAGACGAAGAATTCGCGGCGATTGCCCTTGAAGGAGACTTCGATGAGGTGGGGCATGGGCGGTCGAAAGCGGAGCGCGGAATGCGGAGCGTTACGTTGAACTTAACACTGGATGCACACGCGCACCCCCATCAGCAATCCGGATTCCGCGTTCCGCATTCAACTCATTCCGCATACTGTCCCATGCGCAAGTATTTCTCTCGCCTGCGGCGCACGAGCTTGTCCGGTTTGTACTTGCGCAGCTCCTCGAGGTGGCGCAGCAACGCCTGCTGCAACGTGTGGGCGGTCTCCTCGTGGTTGGCGTGTGCTCCGCCCGGCGGCTCGGGGACGATCTCGTCGATCACACGCAGCTCGTAGAGATCCTGGGCGGTGATGCGCAGGGCGCTGGCGGCGCGCTCCTTCATGGCCGGCGACTTTCCGTCCTTCCAGAGGATGGCCGCGCACCCTTCGATGGTGATCACCGAATAGACGGCGTTCTCGAGCATGAGCACGCGGTCGGCGACGCCTAACGCCAGCGCGCCGCCCGAGCCGCCCTCGCCGATCACCGTGGCGATGATCGGCACCTGGAGCTGGCTCATCTCGAGCAGGTTGCGCGCGATCGCCTCCGACTGGCCACGCTCCTCCGCGCCGAGTCCCGCCCAGGCCCCGGGCGTGTCGATGAACGTCAGCACCGGGACCTGGAACTTCTCCGCCAGCTTCATGAGCCGGAGCGCCTTGCGATACCCCTCTGGATGCGGCATGCCGAAGTTGCGGCGCAGATTTTCTTTCGTGTCGCGGCCGCGCTGCTGCCCGATGATCATCACCGTCTCGCCGTCGAGTCGCGCCCATCCACCGACGATGGCCGCATCATCACGGAAGGCGCGGTCACCGTGCAGCTCGATGAAGTCGGCAAACGCGAGCCGCACGTAATCGAGCGTGAACGGACGGTCCTTGTGGCGTGCGACGAGCACGCGCTGGAGCGGCGACAGGTTGCGGTAGATCTCGACGCGGAGATCGGCCAGCCGCTTCTCGAGCGGCGCGATCTCATCGCCGACCGTGAGCTGCTGCTTCTCCGCCATTTTCTTGAGCTCGTCGATCTGGTTCTGCAGCTCGACGATCGGCTTTTCGAACTCGAGCGTGGTCGCAGTGGCCACGTCAGCTCCCGCGTACCAGTCTCACGCGCTCGTCACCCAACAGCGCGCGTAATTCGTTGAGCGCCGCGTTCGTCACGGCGATCCTGAGCGACCGCGAACGGAACCGGGTATTCGTTCCGCTGTGATCCCGCCAGCGCACCTCCACCGGCGCCGAGCCGGCGTGCGACTCGACGATCGCGCGCACGTCACGCAGAACATCCGCCGGCAACGCCGATCCGTTCCCGCCAAGCTCCAGCGCGACGGCGACGTTGCCGGTGGCGCGGAGCTCGGTGAACGGAGTCACCGATTCGACGATGAACGCCGGCGCATCCGCCCCCTGATCGCGACGCGAATAGCCCCCGCGCATCAGCACGGGCACGTCGGTTCGAATGCGATCGGCCAGCAGCGTCCAGGCCTCGGGGAAGACGAGCACCTCCGAAGATCCCGAAAAATCCTCGATCGTCAAGCGCGCAAACTCGGCGCCAGACCGCTTGGAGAGCTGGCGGCGAATGGAGGTCACCACGACGCCCAACGCCACCGGCTGGTCCGACCACGTCCCGAGCTGCGCCACCGTGTGCGTCGCGAAGAGCTCGCATTCCGTGCGGAACGGCTCGAGTGGATGTCCGGAGATGTAGAAGCCGAGAATCTCCTTTTCCTTCGCGAGACGCTCGGCGTCGCTCAGCGCGGGCAGGTTGGGGAGCGTCATCGGCATGTGATGGCGCGCCATCCCGTCAGCGGAGGCATCGCCGAACAGCGACACCTGTCCGCTCAGGCGTTCATCCTGCTTCAGCGACGCTTCCTGCATCGCCGCATCGAGCACGGCGGCGTACTGCCCGCGGTGCCCGCCGAGTCCGTCGAGCGCACCCGAATGAATCAACGCCTCGAATACGCGCTTGTTGCAGATGCGCAGATCGACGCGCTCGCACACATCGAAGAGCGTCGTGAAGGGTCGCTCGCGCCGCGCCTCGAGGATCGAATCGATCGCGGTGCGACCGACGTTTCGAATGGCACCCAGCCCGAAGCGAATGCGCCGATCGCCGACGACGGTGAACTTGTAGCCCGACTCGTTCACATCCGGCGGAAGCACCTCGAGCCCGAGCTCGCGCGCTTCCGCGATGTACTTCACCACGCTGTCCGTGTCGCCGATGCAGCTCGAGAGCAACGCCGCCATGTAATCGGCGGGATAGTGCGTCTTCAGCCACGCCGTCTGATACGACAGGATCGAGTACGCGACCGAGTGGGACTTGTTGAATCCGTACCGGCCGAACGTCTCGATCTGCGCCGCGATGTCGTCGATGATCTTCTTGTCGTACCCGCGCGCGACGGACTTCTGGATGAACTTCCCGAGCTCGAGCTTGATGAGCTCCGCGTCCTTCTTTCCCACCGCCTTCCGGAGGACGTCGGCCTCGGCGAGCGACACACCCGCGAGAACCTGCGCGATGCGCATCACCTGCTCCTGATAGGTGATGACCCCGTACGTCGGAGCGAGGATCGGCTGCAGCTCGGGAAGGACGTAGCTGACCGGCTCCTCGCCGCGTTTGCGGCGGATGTAGACGAGATGCATTCCGCTGTCGAGCGGTCCCGGCCGCACGAGCGCGTTCGATGCGACGAGGTCGTCGAAGCGGTCGCAGCGCATCTGCCGGAGCACGTCGGTGGCGAGACTCGATTCGAACTGAAAGACGCCCGCCGTGCGTCCCGAGCGAAGCATCCGATACGTGTCGGGATCGTCCAGCGGAAGCGCCTGGAGATCGGGCGCGGCACCCGTGCGCGCCTGGATCGAGGCGACGGTGTCGTGGATGACCGTCAGCGTCGTGAGGCCGAGGAAGTCCATCTTCAACATGCCCGCCTTCTCGAGGCAGTTCATGTCGTACTGGCTCACCACGACCGTCTCGTCCTCGGTGCTCGACCCGGAGCCCTTCGTCGCCTGAGTACAAATGGGGACGTACTCGTCCACGGGACCCGGCGCGATCACCACGCCCGCGGCATGGACGCCCGTGTGGCGCGAGAGTCCCTCGAGCGCCATCGCGTAGTCGAGGAGCTGCTTGTAGCGCTCATCCGTGCGGTAGAGCTTCGCGATCTCGGAGATTTCCTCGACCGCTTGCTTCACCGTCAGCGAGAAGTTCGGCTGATTCGGAATCAGCTTCGCCAGCGCGTCGGTCTCGGCGGGGGTGAAGCCGAGTGTGCGCCCGACGTCCTTGATCGCGGCGCGCGACTTCATCGTGCCGAACGTGACGATCTGGCACACCGACTCCCGCCCGTACTTCTGACGCACGTACTCGATCACCTCGCCTCGACGCTCGAAGCAGAAGTCCACATCGACGTCCGGCATCGAGACGCGCTCCGGATTCAGGAACCGCTCGAAGAGGAGGTCGAACCGCAGCGGACAGACGTCGGTAATGCGAAGGGCATAGGCGACCAGCGACCCGGCGGCGGAACCTCGACCGGGGCCAACCGGAATCCCGCGCTCCCGAGCGGCGGCGATGAAGTCGGAGACGATGAGGAAGTACCCCGCATACCCCGTTTTCGTGATGACGTCGAGCTCGTACTCGAGTCGCTCGCGCACGTTGTCGGGGAGCGGGTTGCCGTATCGCGTGTGGGCGCCCGCCGTCGCCAGCTGAACGAGAAGCTCGTTCTCCGTCGCTGCCCCCGCCGGGAGCGGGAAAGACGGAAGGAAGTATTTTTTCTGGAACGGAACGTCGACCTCGTCGGCGATCCGAAGCGTGTTCTCGATCAGGTCGAGCCGATCGGGAAAGCGCTGTACCATTTCGGGGGCGCTCTTGAAATACAGCCCGCGGTCGTAGCGCATCCGGTCTGCATCGCCCCGGTCTTTCCCAAGCCCAATGCAGAGCAGGATGTCGTGCGCATCGTGGTCGCTCGCCCGAAGGAAGTGCGCGTCGTTCGTCGCCACGACCGGGAGTCCGACATCCCGGGCGAGTCCCAGCACGAGCTTGTTCAGCCGTGCCTGTCCCTCCGAGTCGTGCCCCTGGACCTCGAGGAAGTAGCGGTCCTTGAACACGTCCGCGTACCAGCTCGCCGCGTCGGCGGCAAGCTGGTACTGATCGTTCAGCAGGTGGGTGGCCACCTCCCCCGCCATGCAGGCGGAGGTTACGATCAGCCCGTCGTTGTAGCGCGCGAGCAGCTCGCGGTCGACGCGAGGCTTGGTGTAGAAGCCCTCGGTGTAGGCCAGGGAGGAAAGCTTGACGAGGTTCCGATACCCCACGGCGTCGCGCGCGAGCACCACCAAATGGAAGTAGGGTTTCGCGAACGGCCTGTTGGCCTCGCCTGAGGGGCGCGAACGCCCCCTTTCGCGGCGGTCCCCCGGCGCGACATATGCCTCCATCCCGATAATGGGTTTGACGCCGGCCCGCTTTGCCTTCTCCTGAAATTCCCACGCCGCGTGCAGATTACCGTGGTCGGTGATGGCGACGGCCGGTTGCTCCAGCTCTCTGGCGCGGGCGATCAGGTCGTCGATCCGGTTTGCGCCGTCGAGCAGGGAGTACTCGGAGTGGCAGTGCAGGTGGACGAAGGACATCGGGCGGGTGACAACCTCTGCCTGAACGGGGTGTATGAGAGGACGCTGGAGCCTCGGCGGTCCTTGCCAGGCAATCTGGAATTATAGCGGGTCGGCGGGGAGATGGGTGCAGCCGAAACAACGCAACCAGGCTCACCTCCGCTCGTCTGAACAGTAGGGCGCCGCGGTCAACGTGGGCGCCCTCTTAACGAGATCGAGGATTGAATGCGCCTGCGCCTGCTAGCCACTCTGGCTCCCGCTTCCGCACTGATCGCCGCGTGCTCGGACTCAACGAGCCCGCCGCCTCCCAATACCGTTTCCTGCTCCTCGTCGGACGCGAGCGGGAACCTCGTCGCCTTCGCTCCGTTCCAGGCGCGGACGTTCCGCGGGCAGGAGCTGAGCGAGTGCATCTGGGCGACCGGCAGCGGCGCGAAGTACCTGGTCGTTCCCCAGTTCGCCACCGCCAGCGCGACGCGCGCGACCGTCCGATACAAGCTTGGCAACGGCGGCTCGACGACGGCTGTGCCTCGCATCGCCGACGTCACCAACGTCTCGCTCGCCGTGCAGTTCGACAACGCCCTTCGGGCCATCGAGCACCAGCTGGCTCCAGGGGCCGCTCGACAAGCGCGTGAGCTTCGCGGCCTCTCGCTCTCCACACAGGCCGTGCGCGGACCTTCGCTTCAGACGGTCGGCTCGACGCGCACCTTCAAGGTCCTCTCGAAGCTCCCCAGCGGCAACCAGGACCCCGAGTTCGCCACGGTGACGGCGACGCTGCGCTTCGCGGGACAGAACATCCTGATCTACGTGGACAACCAGTCGCCTACCGGGTCGAACGGGCTCTCGGACTCGGTAATGACGAAGCTCGGTACCTGGTTCGACCAGGACCTCTACCCGATCGGCGTGAACACATTCGGATCGGAGTCGGACATCGACGCCAACGATCACGTCATCGTTCTGATGACGCCCGTCGTCAATGCGCTCACGTCACCGACCAACTGCGCGGTGGTGATCGCCGGATTCTTCTTCGGCTTCGACTTCACGCAGGATGTCAACTCGAACAAGGGCGAGATCTTTTACTCCCTCGTCCCCGACCCGCAGGGACAGTTCGGGTGCTCCCGCTCGGTAGCGTCGGTGGAAGCGAACATGCCGCCGACGTTCATCCACGAGTTCCAGCACATGATCTCCTTCAACCAGCACGTGCTGGTTCGCGGCGGCCAGGACGAGGAGACGTGGCTCAACGAGGGGCTGAGCCACATCGCGGAGGAAGTCGTCGCGCGATACTACGACAACAAGTATCCGAACCTGCCGCCCGGCAGGCTTTTCAGCGATACGGCCAACATCTTCATCGGCAACGATCTCTCGAACTCGTACGACTTCCTGGAGGCGACCGCGACGACGTCGCTGACGCTCTTCGAGTCCACCGGTTCGCTGGCCGAGCGCGGAGCGGCGTGGCTCTTTTTGCGGTGGCTCGCCGATCTGAAGGACAGCACCGTCTTCGCGCGCCTCGTGCAGACCAACCGCACGAGCATCGCCAACGTCGAGGCCGTGGCCGCGGAGCCGTTCCCGAATCTCTTCGGGGATTGGGCGATCGCGCTCTACACCGACAGCATAATCGGCCACCCGCGAACGAGCGTGCCTGAGCGCAACCGCTTCAAGTCGAGGAATCTGCGCCGGATCTTCGCACGGCTGAACGCGATCGCCCCGCAACAGTTCCCGCGCGCGTACCCCCTGATTCCAGCGTCACTGGCGTTCGGCGCGAGCGTCGAGGGTTCCATGTTCCCGGGAACCATGGCGCATTACGAGTTGCGCTCGTCCGACTCCGAGCCCGCGCTTGGCGTGCGGTTCACGAAGCCGGACGGAATGGTGTTCTCGGAAGGACTGAAGCCTCAGCTCGGACTGTTCCGGCTCCCCTAGTAGAGTGCGTCCGAATTAGTGAGTGCAGGAGCAGGTAACCGCAGAGGGCCGCAACAGGACGGAGTGCTGCTCGGGAGGAAAGCCTGTCCCCTCGTCCAATGGCCGCAGAGAAAACAACAAAGCGTTGGCTTGTTTGCGGTAGTTGCGGCCATTCGGACGAGGGGCAAAGGCCCTGTCGCTCTCGAGTGCCCGTCCCGCTGCGGCCTTTGCGGTTACAGCGGCTCGTTGAGCCTGCACTCCGAAACTCAGGCGCAGTCCACTAGTTCACGAGATAACTCCGCCGCCTCGCCGTTCGCCGGTCCCGTCACTATGTTGCGGGCCCGGCGACGACGCCGGCATTCCCGCCCCTTCGGACACCCCACGATGCCATTCCGGTATCTGCCCGCGTTGCTCCTCTCCGTGCCCGTGCTCGCCGCGCAGGAGGTGATCGAACGCCCAGCGACACGCCGACCGCGCATCCGTGAGCGAGTGCCGAGTGTCGAGGTCGAGCGAGTTGCAGAGCTGGGGCTTTCGCGGCGCGGCGCGATGATCACGCTTTCGCGAGATGCGGGGGGCGAGATCATGGCCGATGTGTTCATCCGGGCCGTTCCCGGCGCCGAGGACAGGCTCACGGCGCTCGGTGCTCGCGTTGGTGTTCGCGCTGGGGAATGGCTCACTGCACAGGTGCCCCTCCGGCGGCTCGACGAAATTCGCTTGCTGAGCGGAGTGCGGAGCGTCGAGCTCGCCCCGAGGGTCGAGTACAGCACGTCGACAATGACCGACGTTCGAGCGGCGGGACTGCGTAGTCGCGTTGACAAGGATGAGTTCGCCGGCGCAACCGGTCAGGGCACGGTCGTCGGGATCGTCGACACGGGCATCGATTTCCGGCACCGTGATTTCGTCGATGACGTCACCGGACAGTCGCGCATCCTTTACCTCTGGGATCAGGCGCCGGGCGGCGCGTCGGGTGCCCCACCAGGAACGGTCGGAGACAGGTCATTCGATTACGGCATCGAGTGTCGCCGGGAGCAGCTCGGTGAGAACGGCTCCTGTCCCTCGCGCGACCGGGACGGGCATGGGACGCACGTCGCCGGCATCGCGGCCGGGGACGGGTCGGGCGCGAACCGCGGCGGCCCGCGGTACGAGTACGTAGGCGTCGCACCGGAGGCCGATCTCATCGTGGTGCGCACCTCGTTGTCGAGCTCCGCGATTGTCGACGGAGTCGCCTACATCTTCGCGCGCGCTCAGCAATTGGGGAAACCCGCCGTCGTGAATCTCAGTCTCGGCACGGCGTTCGGCCCGCACGACGGAACGATGGCGATGTCGGCCATGATGAACACGCTGGTGGGACCCGGACGCATCGTCGTCGCGGCCGCCGGTAACGACGGCTCGAACTTCGCCCTGACGGGATCGCTACACGGCGAGGCGACCGTGGCGCGCGGCGACTCCGCCGTCATTGAGTTTGTCATGCCTCAGTATGCGGCGGGATCCGGAAGCGACGATGACTTGTTGCTGGTGCAGGCCTTTTACTCGCCCCAGGATACCTTCGCCGTAACGCTGCAGCGCCCGGACGGCACGCGTATCGATCTCGGGTTCAACGCAGTGGCGACTTCGCTCGGCGCCGCGGGCGGCGTGGTCGGCTACAACGGCACCGCCCGCGGCGACAGCGCCTTCATCGTCGCGGACATCGACTTCTCGTCCTCGGGACTCTTTCCGGGCTCGACGACGAACTACTTCACCGCGTTCATCGGTGAGTGGCTCGATGGCGCGACGCGGCCGGCCCAGGGCGTGTGGCGTCTGATCTTTCGGAAGACGTCGGGCGCGGGGAGTGGGCTGGTCGACGCCTACATTCCAACCGTCTTCATCGCCGCCGAGCCGTATTTCACGACCGGGGCGACGAACCGGCGCCTCGTACACGCTCCGGGCGACGCCGAGCGCGTGATCACGGTGGGCGGCTATCACGCGTTCACGTCATGGGAGGCGTACGACGGCAACAGCTACTCGTTCAGCCCGCTGTTGGCACCGGTGAATGAAATCCTCTACTTCAGCTCGCCTGGCCCGACGCGCGACGGGCGCCTGAAGCCCGAGATCACGGCACCGGGGGTAGCCTTCTCGTCGATGTCGGACGACGCGTTCTTCGGCGGCGACCCGCGGGTGGTGAGTCGCGACAGTGCGCACGTGGTGGAGGTGGGCACGAGCATGTCGACGCCGCACGTGACGGGCGCCGTGGCACTGATGCTCTCGGTGTACCGGAACCTCACTCCCGAGCAGGCGGTGAGCGCGCTCACGAGCGGTGCGCGCCAGGACCCGTTCACCGGCCGTACCTTCACCGGCGAGCCTAACACGTCGCCGAACGCCTCGTGGGGATTTGGAAAGCTCGACGTCGCCGCGGCGGTGGAGAATGTCCGGGCACTCATGCTCGCCGACGGGGAGTCGTTCAACATCTCGCAGAATCCCGTGCGCACGTCGCCGGTCGTCATCCGATTCGGCGAGGCCCCGCGGCGGGTCGAGCTGTACGACTTCGCCGGGCGGCGCGTCCGCGCATTCCAGCCGACGGAGTTCGATGACGCGACGACGCTTCGGTGGAATCTCCAGGCGGACGCGGGGCGCACGCTGGCCAACGGAGTCTACCTGCTCGTCGCCGAGCTCCCATCGGGAACGATGCGGCGTAAAGTCTTCATCGTCCGGTGATCACGATGCGATCTACGATTCTCGCCACCGTCGCGACGCTCGGCGTCCTCGCGCCCTCGGTCGCCCACGCGCAAGGCGGACAGACGAGCGCGCTCGTGCTCGAGCTGCCGTCCAGCACGCGCGCCCTTGCGCTTGGCGGTGCGTACGTGGCCGCCGGAATCGACGACGCGGCGCTCTTCTACAATCCGTCCCAATTGGCGACGCTCGAGGGACGGGCGGCCAGCATGTCGGTGCAGCCGTACATCGAGGGATCCACGCTGGGCGCGATCTCGGGAGCGTTCCAGCTCGGACCCGGAACCGTGGGCATCGGGGTACAGGTGCTGAGCTACGGCAGCATCGATGAGTTCGTCTGCGATGAGACGACGGGATGTGAGCGTGGCGACGCGACCGGACGCACCGTTTCCGCCAACGAAGTGGCGGCACTCGTCGGCTACGGGATGACGTGGCGGATGCTTCGAATCGGAGGGGCCGCCAAATACGTGCGCCAGTCACTCGCGGACGCGAGCGGAGGCGCCCCGGCCCTCGATGTCGGCGCCGCCATTGACGTGTGGCGCGGAGCCACGATTGGCGTGAGCATCCAGAACGTCGGCCCCGAGCTGACGACGGCCGGGTCGAGCGCGCCCCTGCCGCGGCTGCTGCGCGTCGGAGCCTCGCTGCCGTGGCGGGGGGTCGGCCCGTTCGATGTGTTAGGCACGGTCGAGATCGCCCAGCATCGGGATGGCGACCCGCTTCCCCTCGGAGGCGCCGAGGTGACGTGGACGTCGGCGAATGGATTGGCGTTCAGCGGACGGATTGGGGCGCTCGCCCGGGCCGAGAACTCGGCGACATCGCGAATGTCGTTCGGCGGCGGCGTGCGCGCGCGGCATTTCGCGCTCGATTACGCCTACCAGTCCTTCGATGTGCTGGCGCTGACGACGCATCGGTTCGGGCTGCGGTGGTGGCGTTAGGCGAGTCCGGTCCGACCGGGAGGCGGTGACCGGTCTCATGGCCCGCGTTCGTCGGATCGTGAGGCGGGCGCTGGCAGGGCTCACCATCGCCGTGGTGCTGTTCCTCGCGCTCACGCCGATGGGCTGTTACCTGAGCCGCGCCGGATGGGAGGAGGCGAAGATCCTCGCGGCGCGCAAGGACATCGCGCGTCTCGTCGCCGATCCCGATACCGATAGTATCACGCGGGCGAAGCTGCGCCTCGTGCTCGCGGCGCGGTCGTTCGCGCGCGACTCCATCGGGCTCGATGTCGGGGAGAGCTTTACCACCTTCTCGCGGCTGGCGCGCGACACACTGGTGCTCGTCCTCTCCGCCGCCCATCGCGACCGGCTCGAGCCGCACACGTGGTGGTTTCCCATCGTCGGGCGCGTGCCGTACAAGGGCTTCTTCGATTTCGGCGCCGCGGTGGCTGCCGCGCACGATCTCCGCGAAAAGGGGCTCGACACGTACCTGCGGCCTTCCGCGGCCTTCAGTACGCTCGGGTGGTTCAACGACCCGCTGCTCTCCACCACGCTGCGGTACGACTCGCTCGATCTCGCCAACACGGTGATCCACGAGGTCACGCACAATACGTTCTACGCGCCCGGCCAGGCGATCTTCAACGAGTCGTTCGCCACGTTCGTGGGAGCGCGCGGGGTCGAGTGGTTCTTTCGTACCGCCGGCGATTCCGCGCACGCGCGCGAGGCACTCGATGACTGGGAGGATGACAAGCTGCTCGGTCGCTTCTGGACGCGCTTGTGGCGAGAGCTCGACTCCGCGTACCGAGCGAGCCCCGACGACCGCGACGCGCGTTTGAGAGCGCGCGACACGATTTACGCCCGTGCGCGTCGCACACTCATTGATTCCGTTGGCCCGCGGCTGCGGCGGATCGACCCGCGCGCCTTGCCGCGCGTGCAGCTCGACAACGCGGCGCTCCTGGCGCGGCGCATCTATCAGACGGATCTGGACGTGTTCGACACCGTGTACGAGGCCGAGCGGCGCGACTTGCGGCGCACGATCGAGCGGGTGATCACGCTGGCGAAGCGCGGCAAGGACGATCCATACGGGGAGCTGCGCGCGTGGGTGAGCCGCCTGCGTCCGTGAGCGCCGTCAGGTCTTGAACTTTCCGCGCATGAGTGCCCGCAAGTCGATCAACGGCGTGCTCGGATCGGTCTGCGCGACCACGGTTTCCTCCCCGGTGGTGACCCGCTGCATCTTCGCGCGCACGCCGCGGTCAATGAAGCGCGAGAGCTGATCCATCGAATAGTCCGCGCCGCGTCGTGAATGGTAGGCGTTGAGCGGATAGACGACGGCCAGATCGTTTCGCGCGCGCGTCATGGCGACGTACATGAGACGCCGCTCCTCCTCCGTGTCCTCCTCGCTGCGGATGGCGCGCGAGGAAGGAAAGAAGCCATCGACCGCCCAGATGAGGACCACCGCGTCCCACTCGCGACCTTTCGCGCTGTGCGCGGTGCTGAGGATGAGCACGTCGCGCTCGCGATCGCTCGCGCCGGCGAGGTCCTGCGTGGACGACGGCGGCTCGAGCGCCAGCGCCGACAGGAATACCGCGCGCGAGGGAAATCCGGCGGCGATCACCTCGAGCTGATCGAGATCGGCGAGGCGCGGCTCCGGCCGATCGTATCGCTCTCGCAGGATATCGTCGTAGAGTCGCCGCACGCGTCCGATCTCGGCGCTGAGGGTCCGCCCTTCGAGATCGGCGCCGGTGCGCAGCTCGTCGAGCAGCCCGACGAGCGCCGCGTGCGCGGCGCGCGCCCGCGGTGGCGGCGTGAACCGCCCAAACGCGCTGGAGGCCCACGCCATCTGCGCCATGGCATCCACCGCCGCGCGAGCGGTCGCGTCGCCAATTCCCGGCAGGAGCAACAACACGCGGTACCAGCTCACCTCATCGCGCGGGTTCTCGAGGATGCGCAGAAACGCGAGCACATCCTTCACGTGCGCCGCCTCGAGAAATTTGAGGCCGCCCCACTTCTCGAACGGTATCTTACGATTCGTCAGCTCGATCTCGAGGTCGGCCGACATGTATCCCGCGCGGAAGAGTACCGCGATCTCGCGCAGCGGCGTGCCGGTCTCGTGCAGCTCGAGGATACGGTCGACGACGAAGCGTGTCTGTGCCGACTCATCGCGCGCCGCGACGAGCCAGGGTGCCTCGCCTCCGGTGCGCTCGGTGCGTAGCGTCTTCGAGTATCGCTCGCGCGCGCGGGAGATCAGCGTGTTGGTGACGTCGAGGATCGGTTGCGTCGACCGGTAGTTGCGCTCGAGCGTGACGACGCGTGCGCCGGGAAATTGCTTTGGAAAGTCGAGGATGTTGCGCACCGTCGCGCCGCGGAACGCGTAGATGCTCTGCGCATCGTCGCCGACGACGGTGATGTTGCCGTGTCCGCGCGCCATGCCGAGGAGAATGCGAGCCTGGAGGAGGTTGGTGTCCTGGTATTCATCGACGAGCACGTGATCGTATAGCCCCGCGATGCGCGCCGAGAGCTCGGTCCCACTCTCCACCATCGCCGCCCAGAAGAGCAGCAAGTCATCGTAGTCGACGAGATTGCGCTCTTCCTTTCGGCTCGTGTAGTCCGCGTAGATGCGCGTCAGGTCGTCGCGATAATCCAGGAATTGCGGATACTCGTCGGCGACGATGTCGTCGATGGCGATGCCGGTATTGACGTGCCGCGAGTAGACGTGATGCAGCGTCTCCTTCTTCGGGAAACGCGACTTCTTCTGCGCGTATCCGAGTGCGGCGCGTGAAAGCCCCATGAGGTCTTCGGCATCGCCCTGGTCGATGATGCTGAAATCCTTCGCGAGACCGGCGGCCGCACCGTAGGTGCGCAGAAGGCGGTGGCCCGTCGCGTGGAAGGTGCCGCCGTGCACGCGCCCACTTTGTGGCCCCACGAGGCGTTCGGCGCGCGAGAGCATCTCCTGCGCGGCGCGGCGTGTGAAGGTCAGCAGGAGAATGCGCTCAGGGCGAACGCCACGCTCGATGAGATGCGCGACGCGGTAGACGAGCGTCCGCGTCTTCCCCGTGCCGGCTCCGGCGACGATGAGCAGCGGCCCGTCACCGTGGGTGGCCGCGGCCAGCTGCTCGGGGTTCAGCTCAGCCGAGAAATCGCGCGCGTTCGCGGAGACTTCGCGCGCGCGAGGCGGATAGACGCGGGGAGGAAGGGTCATGCCGAGGTCAATATATCGCCTCGCGCGCGGGTCCCGTGACCCTTCGATGGCACCGAGGGTCACATCGCTCTGACGACATTTTCTTTACAATCCGACACGACTCGTCCCGGTCGAGCGGGTGTTCGTCACATAGGGTATTTCTTTCTTGACACTCTGTGAACCGCGGCATAACGTCCTCTCCAATTACGCCGGTGCGCGTTCCCCGGCGGTCGCGTTGCGGGCCGGCACCAAAGTGCACCCCGCACGTCTCCGCGTGATGGCGGCGCAGTCCGCGTCCGCGGTTCACCAGTCCGCAAGGCCACGCAGTGTCTGCGGGCACTCACCACAGGAGGGTCATGCATCCCGACTCATGCTGTCCGTCGCGGTACACACCACGAGGAATCGGAGGATTGACCGTATGAAGCATTATTTCCGTGGATTGTTCCTGGGGATTACGGCACTGTTGAGCTTTACCGCCTGGGCAGGTGCGCAAGAAGGCACCACGGTCCAGGGGCGAGTGACGACTGAGGGCGGCGCCCCGCTCCCGGCCGTCAGCGTGTTCGTCGTCGACTTGAACGTCGGCAGCCTCACGCGTGACGATGGCACGTACTCGTTCGCGATTCCCGCCGCTCGC
>DASRHU010000041.1:0-3861 GCA_035650335.1 Gemmatimonadaceae bacterium
TCATGCGCCGACTCGGAGTTCCCGCGACGACGCGGGCATCGTTTTACGTGTATACCGATGTGACCGACGTCGAGCGCCTCGCCGAGGGGATCGAACACGCACAGGCGTTGTTCGCGCTGCCGAAAGCGCAGCCACGCTGACGAGCTTCTCGAGGGCAACTTCGGCAGCGCGAAGCCCGGGACGTAGGGCGAGGGCTTCGCGCAGCGATGCGGCCGCCGCGAAGTGGTGGCCGACCTTTCCAAGGGAAATTCCGAGACGCGTGTGCGCTTCGGCGTCGAGCGGACGGGCCGCGACGGCCTCGCGCAGTGGCGCAATCGACTCCTCGTACCTTCCCTGCTCTGCGATCGCGATTCCGAGATAGAGGGAAGCGGCAGCGTCGTCCGGCCGCTCGGTCACCACTGCGCGAAACGCGCGCTCCGCCTCGGCGAACCGCTCATCCTGCAGAAGATACCAGGCGCGCGAGAAGGCATCGTCCAGGTTCTCGTCGGCATTCGAGGGCCATACGATGGGCTTCGTACGGCCTCGTACGAGCCGCCGAATCGATGCGATCAAGAGCTGGAACGCGACGCTCGAGCGTTGAGCGATCATCGAGGAGTGCGTGTGTTTCGCGACCATTGCGCTTTTCGTCTTCATCCGCGATCTGCGAATGACGAGACGTTTCGCACGGCCCGCGCCGTTCGCCATCGCTCACGCAACAGCTTTACTCTCAACGAGTTGACATTCCTCGAACGCATCCCGCGTGTCCGCTGCGGAGGACGCGTGCGGTCTCGCGATCGATACAGGAGACCCAGCCCTATGCGGATGCTGCGCGGCGAGGCGCTCGTCTGGTGCGCCGCCCTCGTCACCATGACGACGGCGTGTGAGGATATCACCGCTCCGCAGGCCGTTCGCGCGATCGTGGAGATGGAGGATCGCCTCGCCGGATTGATCGCGGATCCACGGGTCTTTCCCGATGCCGATCCCATTTGGGCCGTTGCGCACCTCGCGCAGTACGGCGGCGAGGGTGTCCCGGTCACCCTCGTCGTCGATGACGTCGAGGCGACGTACCGCGCGATCGCCTACGAGATCGCGTACGACCCGTTCGTTGACACCCAGAACGGTCGCGAGACCGTGTGGCGACGGGGTGTTGTCGCCTGGCGCGGGATGCCCGCCGCGGACGTCATCGTTCTCTGGGCGCGCACGCCAGGCGCCGTCACCCGTCCCTCGATAACCCTGGAACCGGAAACTGACCCGACAACGGTGTTCAAACGCCGACGCGCCTATCGAGTCAGGCGGGACACCACACATTGGAACGCCGTGGAAGGTGCCGTGAGCGTGGGTGACCCGGTGCCCAACGGCGCCTGTCGTTTTCGTGCGGAGTCCTCTCTGCGCGCCTCGACGGGACCGGCCCCCTCCGGGGCGATGGCGTGCACCATGGCAGCGTTCGACGTGTCGTTCGACATGATTTTCGAGCGCCGAAACCCTGCCATTGACTACGCGACGTACCAGAAGATGATGGCGGAGAATGTCCCGGCTATGCCATTTCGCGGCGTATCGCCGACAAAGATCACTTTGTCAGCGACTCGAATACCGGGAATTCGGTTCGCGATGGCCTGCGGCCGAGCTCATGGAGCCGCCAGCGACTCGGCCTGCCTCAACACAAATGCACGGCCATCGCCTTGAACGACGCAAGGACTTCCTGACCCGGCGCGAGGGCGAGCTCCTCGGCGGAGCGCGTCGTCAGTGCGGCGATCAACGGTGTGTCATCGACGTTCACCGTCACCCGTGTGAGCGCGCCTGACGAGGCCACCTCGGTGATCCGACCGCGAAAGACGTTGCGCGCTGAAGACGGGTGCGGTTGGGTGGACAACAGGATCTCCTCGGCCCGGATCACCGCGTAGCCAGGCCCTTCGGCGGCATCACCAACCGTGTACAACGTCAGTGGCCCGGCGCGAAACTCGATGGCGTGACGCCCGCGGGCCGACGGATCGAGAGTGGGGTCATCTCCCGTTGCCCAGTCGGGCGCGACGTCACGCAAATGATGGACGGTGCCGGCGAGCACGTTCTCCGCCCCGAGGAACTCCGCGATGTAGGGCGAGGCCGGCTCGCGAAAGACGCGCTCGGGCGGTCCCGACTGGAGCACACGTCCCGCGTCGAGGAGAATGGCGACGTCTCCCAGCAGACCCGCCTCTGTGAAATCGTGCGTGACCTGCAGGACGGTGATGTTCCACTCGCGATGCAGCGTCCGAACCTCGCGACGCACGCTCACGCGACGGCGCGGGTCGAGTGCGCTGAACGGCTCGTCGAGCAGCAGGATCGATGGACGCGCGGCGAGCGCGCGCGCGATGGCGACGAGCTGTCGCTCCCCTCCCGAGAGGCCGCGAACCGAACGTCCCAGCAGACCGTCGGCGCCAATGCGCGATGCGGCGTCACGTGCGGTTTCCCGACTCGCCGCGCCGTAGGCGATGTTCTCGTCGACGTTCAGGTGAGGAAAGAGATACCCGTGCTGGTAGACGAATCCGACCTTGCGCGCTTCGGGGGGGAGTCCGCGCGCATCTCGCCCGTCGAGCATGATCATCCCCCCGCGCAGCGGTCTGATGCCGGCGATCGTCTCGAGGAGCGTCGTCTTCCCCGAGCCGGCCGGCCCAATGACGACGCCGTATTTCCCGGTGGGCACGACGAACGACACGTCGCGAAGCTCGAAGGCACCGAGTCGCGCCTGCACGCCCCGCAGGTCGATCACGAGTCGCCGCTCCACCCCATGTCCGCCGCCGTTCGGCCATAGCGGAGGGCGCGCAGGAGGGTGAGCGGAACGAGCGCGAGGATGGCGAGGACGGCGGCGACCGGCAGCGCCTCGGACAGTCCGAAGCTCGTGAATCGATCGTAGCTCAACACGCTCGCGACTTTCGGATTGTAGGTGATGACGACGATCGCCCCGAACTCGCTCACCGCGCGCGCCCACATGACGACGGCCGCGGCGACGAGTCCCCGCAGGGAAAGCGGCAGACTCACGCGACGGAAGGCACGCCACGGCGGGTCGCCTAACGTGCGCGCCACTGCCTCGAACCGCGGGTCGACCCGCGCGAATGCCTCACGAGCTCCACTCACGTACAGCGGCGCCGACACGAACAGCATGGCCAGCGCGATGCCGATCGGCGACCCGATGATGCGCAGCCCGGCATCGAGCGCGGCGCCGCCCACGGCGCTGTTGCGCCCAAGTACGAGCAAGAGCGCGATGCCGGCGACGGGGTGCGGAATGAGCAGCGGGAGATCGAGGACCGCCGAAAGGATCGCGCGCCCGCGGAACTGCCGGCGGGCGAGCAGGTAGGCGATGGGAGTCCCGCCGACGACGCCGCACAGCACGGCCGATGTCGCCGTCACCAGCGTGAGCCACAGCGACGCCCTGAGCTCGGCGTCGGTCATCAGCTTGCGGAGTCCGCTTCCACCGCCGGCGCTGATCAACTCGGTGATCGGCGTCACAAGAAACAGCAGGAAGATGGACGCGACGAGAGCGGACGCGACGCTGGCGAGACGGTGGGACAGGCGAGAAGGGGTCAAAAGGCGGCCAGAGGCGGTCGAAGGCGGTCGAAGGGCAAGAGCGGGCAAGGCAATCTGCCTTCCGGTCGCGCTCCATGCTACGACGCCCGTCGATCCCCTCGACCGCCTTCGACCGCCTTCGACCCCTTCGTCCATCAGCGGTATATTTACCCAATGCCTGCCACCGCCCCCGCCGTCGAGATTCAGAACGCCTGGAAGCGCTACGCCGGACACGTCGCGGTACGCGATCTCTCGCTCACGGTGCCCCGTGGATCGGTCTATGGTCTCCTCGGCCCCAACGGCGCCGGGAAGACGACAACCATCCGGATGCTGCTCAACGTCATC
>DASRHU010000042.1:0-28181 GCA_035650335.1 Gemmatimonadaceae bacterium
CCGCATCGCGGAGCTGCGCAACGCCACGCACATCGATTACGAGAAGGTCATGTCGGTGAAGCGACCCGTCCTCGAGGCGCTGCACCGCGGGTTCGTCGAGCGGCACCGCGATCGCGACACGCCGCGCGGTCGCGAGTACGCTGCGTACCTCGAGGGCCAGGGCGAGTCCCTCGATGACTTCGCCACCTGGTGTGTTCTGGATGAGAGCGAGGAGGGACGACCGTGGACGAAATGGCCGGCCGCGCTGCGCGATCCGAAGGGGGCGGCGGTTCGAGCGTTTCGTGAGCGGGAACGTGAGCGCGTCGATTTTCATCGATGGCTGCAGTTCGAGGTCGACCGCCAGCTCGGCGAGGCGCAGCGCCACGCGAAGTCGATTGGCCTTCCGATCGGGCTCTATCAGGACCTGGCGATCGGGGCTGCTCCGGATGGAAGCGACACGTGGATGAATCGAGGGCTGTTTCTCGACGCGGTCGCCATTGGAGCCCCTCCGGACCCGTACGCGATCGAGGGGCAGAATTGGGGTCTCCCGCCGATCAATCCGCATCGCCTTGCCGCGGATGGTTACCGCTACTGGATCGCGCTCGTTCGCGCGGCGCTTCGCCACGGCGGAGCGCTTCGCATCGACCACGTGCTCGGGCTGTTCCGGCAGTACTGGATTCCGGAGGGGATGCCTGGCGCCGACGGCGCCTACGTGCGGTTTCCCGCGGATGACCTGTTAGGCATTCTCGCGCTGGAGAGTCTGCGTGCGAACGCGCTGGTCGTCGGCGAGGACCTCGGCACCGTGCCGCCGGAGGTGCCGCCCGCGCTCGACCGGTGGGGAATGCTGTCGTCGAAGGTGCTCTACTTCGAGATGGACGGGAAGCAGGGTCGCTTCAAGCCGCCCGACTCCTATCCGCGACTCGCGCTCACCACCGCCAACACGCACGACATGCCGAGCATCGCCGCCTTCTGGCGCGAGCACGACATCGATCTGCGGGCGAAGGTGGGAGCGATCCCGACGAAACGCGCCGTGGCGAAGGCGCGAAAGGAACGCGCCTTCGCGCGCGAGGCCTTGGCCACGACGTTGGTGGACGAAGGGCTGTGGCCCGCCAGCGACGAGCCAAAACCCGATGCGACCTTGCGCGGTGCGGTGCACGCGCTGCTGCGGCGTACGCCATCGTGGCTGGTCGGGCTGTCGCTCGACGACCTGGCGGGGGAGGTCGAGCCGGTGAATCTGCCCGGCGTTCCCCCCGACAAATGGCCGAGCTGGACGCGACGGATGGCGATGTCACTCGAAGAGGTGACCACGAGTAGCGACGTGGAGCGCGCCCTCGGAGTCGAGCGCCGGTGGATTCCCCCGCGCTGACGGCGACCTACCGGGTACAGCTGAACGCGAAGTTCCGCCTCGAGGACGCCCGCGGACTCGTGCCGTATCTCGAGCGTCTCGGGGTTTCGCACCTGTACGCGTCGCCCATTCTCGCCGCACGGCCGGGAAGTCTTCATGGGTACGATGTCGTCGACCCGACACGGCTCAATCCCGAGCTCGGCACGGACGAGGATCTGCGCGCGCTCGCCACCGACCTTCATCAGCGTGGCCTGGGCATCCTCCTCGACATTGTTCCGAACCACATGGGGACCGGCCCGGACAATCCGTTCTGGGAGGACGTTCTCGTGCACGGGCGGCGATCGCGGTGGGGACGGTGGTTCGACGTGGATTGGGAGTCTGACCGCCCATCCCTGCGTGGCCGCGTGCTCGTTCCCGTCCTCGGTGACACGCTCGAGGATGTGCTCGAGCGGGGTGAGCTGTCAGTGGTGCGCGAGGATGATCACATCCGGCTCAAATACTTCGATCGCACCTTTCCGCTCTCCGCGGAGTCGGAGCGTCAGCTCGAAGGCGAGGATCTCGAGCGTTGGCATCACGGGAAGCGGGGACGCGAGCGGATGCGCGATCTCGTGGACGCGCAGCGGTACCGGCTCGCCTTCTGGCGACGGGCATCGATCGCGATCAACTACCGTCGGTTCTTCGACGTCGATGAGCTGATCGCCTTGCGCATGCACGATCGGTCCGTCTTTCACGAGACGCACGCGCTCGTTCTCGGTTGGGTCGAAGCAGGTGTCATCGACGGGCTGCGGATCGACCACATCGATGGGCTACTGGATCCACAGGCGTATCTGGATGCGCTGCGCAGCGAGCTGGCGCGGCGACGGCCCGACGGTGGTGCCGTGCCGATCGTCGTCGAGAAGATCCTGTCGCCGGGAGAGCGGCTGCGCGAAAGCTGGCCGGTGCAGGGGACGACGGGGTACGAGTTTCTGAACGATGTCGAGGCGACGTTCGTCGACCCCGACGGTGCCGCCCGCCTCGAAGATGCCTACCGCCGATTCACGGGGTCGCGAGGAGGATTCGAGGAGGCGGCGCTCCGCGGGAAGGAGCTGGTGCTGCGCGCGGCGCTCGCGGCCGACGTCTCTCGACTGACCAAGCTGCTGCGGCAGGCGCTGCGCCTCCGCCGCGCCGGCGAAGCGACGGGGCTGCCGGGGGCGATCCGACATTTCATCGCCGCGCTCCCGGTCTACCGGACCTATCTGGATGACAGCGGGACGGTCCACGAAGACGATCGAAGCGTGATGGCGCGTGCATTCGCGCGCGCTCGCGCCCGGTGGGGTGACCGGCCGGAGCTCGACCGTCTCGAGGAAGCGCTCACATCGCCGCCTGACGAGCACACGGCGCGCTTCATCGAGCGTCTTCAGCAGACGAGTGGGCCCGCCACCGCCAAGGGCGTCGAGGACACGGCGCTCTATCGGTACGTGCCGCTGGCGTCGCTCAATGAAGTGGGCGGCGATCCGGCGAGGAAGCTCAGCGAAGCGATCGCCGACTTTCACCGCGCGAATGTTGAGCGTCAGCAGCGATGGCCGGCGTCGCTCCTCTGCACATCGACGCACGACACCAAGCGCAGCGCGGATGTGCGATCACGTCTCGACGTGCTGAGCGAGCTTCCCGAGGAATGGCTGAGCGCCGTGGTGCGATGGCGAAGGTTGCTCGCGCGTCACCGCGCGCGGGTACGTCGGGGCACTGCCCCCGACGCGGCAACGGAGTGGTTGATCTTCCAGTCGCTTCTCGGAATTTGGCCCGCCGAGAAGCGAGGACGGAAGCTGCTCACCGACGTCCGCGACCGCGTCGTCGAGTACATGTCGAAGGCGACGCGTGAGGCAAAGGTGCGAACGAGCTGGACCCGGCCCGACGAAGGGTACGAGCGCGCGGTGGAGGCGTACATCACCGCGGCGCTGGCGAACGACGTGTTCGTCGAGGAGATGAGCGCGTTCGTCAGCCGGGTTGCTCTCGCGGGGTACTGTAATGCGCTGTCCCGACTGCTGGTGCATCTCACCGCTCCGGGGGTGCCGGACATCTACCAGGGAGACGAGATGTGGAACTTCGCGCTCGTCGATCCCGACAATCGCCGCCCCGTTGATTACGCCGCTCGTGTTGCCGCGCTCGGCCGCATCGACGCCGCGTTGGCGAAGTCGGACGCGGCGACAGCGGCCGCCGAGATGCTCGATCGGGTGGAGGATGGGCGCATCAAGATGTACGTGACTCTGACGGCGCTTCGGCTTCGGCGCGACGCCGCCGCCTCGTTTACCGAAGGCCCCTACACACCGCTCCATGCACGGGGAGAGCGCGCCGATCACGTGCTGGCGTTCATGCGGGGCGCGGGCGAGTCGGCCGTCCTGACGGCGGTCACCCGGCGGCCGATCGGCGTCTCCGGACCCGCAAAATTCCCGACGGGCTTGGCGTGGGGTGACTCCGAGATCATTTTTCCCTACGGTAATGCCCTCCTACGCTGGCGGTGCGTGCTCACCGGACGCACGCTCGAGACGCAAACAGCAGGCAGCGCTCCCGCGCTGCTGGCACGTGACGTCTTCCGCACGCTGCCAGTCGCTCTGCTCGTAGCGGTCTAACCCGGAGATTTCATGTTCGCTGGCACACCTCGCGTCGCGTATTTCTCGATGGAGATCGCCCTCGAGCCGGCCTTGCCCACGTACAGCGGGGGTCTCGGCGTGCTCGCCGGTGATACGCTGCGGTCGGCCGCCGACCTCGCGCTGCCGGTCATCGGAGTCACGCTTGCGCACCGACGCGGGTATTTCCGTCAACACCTCGATGCCCACGGAAACCAGTCCGAGAGTCCTGCCGACTGGTATCCTGAAAACTCGCTTGCCGAGGTCCCCGCGCGTGTCACCGTCGAGGTCGAGGGGCGGCAGGTGCAGGTGAGAGCCTGGCGGTACGCGGTACGCGGGGTGTCGCATCACGAAGTGCCGGTGTTCCTGCTCGATACGAACCTTCCCGAGAACTCCGAGGAAGACCGCGCGCTCACCGACACGCTGTACGGCGGCGATCCGCGGTACCGTCTCTGTCAGGAGGTCGTGTTAGGCATCGGCGGGGCGGCGCTTCTCGCGCAGCTCTATCCCGGCGCGGTCCTTCAGCATCACATCAACGAGGGGCATGCATCGCTGCTCATTCTCGCATTGCTGGAGCGACGCCTCGGCGGCGCGGAGCGGACCCCCAGCGTGGCGGACATCGAGGCGGTCGCGCGGCAGTGCATTTTCACGACGCACACGCCGGTCCCCGCGGGCCACGACGCATTTCCGGCAGACATGACGCGCGGCATTCTCGGCCCTCGCCTCTCCGGCGTGCTCGATGGGGCCGAGCTGTGGTCGGATGGCCGGCTCAACATGACGTATCTGGCGCTTCGCTGCTCGCGCTTCATCAACGCCGTCGCGCACCGGCACAAGGAAGTCTCCCAGGAGATGTTCCCGGGGTTCCCGATGAGTGCGGTGACGAACGGCGTGCATGCCGTCACCTGGACGTCGAACCCGATGCGCGAGCTGTTCGACCGGTACATCCCGGAATGGCGGCGCGACAACTTCTTCCTCCGTCACGCGTGCACGATACCGCTGGACGAGGTTCGTGAGGCGCACGCGCGAGCCAAGCGCGAGCTGATCCACGACATCGTGCAGCGCACGGGAGTGCAGCTCGATCCGAGCGTGTTCACGATCGGATTCGCGCGGCGGGCCACGCCGTACAAGCGTGCCGATCTTCTCTTCAGCGACCTCGATCGGCTGCGCGCGATCGTGCGGCACACGGGCCCCATTCAGGTCGTGTACGGCGGGAAGGCGCACCCACGTGATGGCAACGGACGCGAAATCATCAAGCGCATCTTCGAGGCGTCGCACCAGCTCGGTGCCGCGGTGCGCGTGATCTATCTCGAGAATTACGACCTGACGCTCGGCCGCACGTTGACGTCGGGGTGCGACCTCTGGCTCAACAATCCGATTCCGCCCCTCGAGGCGTCGGGGACGAGCGGGATGAAAGCCGCGCTCAACGGAGTTCCCAGCTTCAGCGTGCTCGACGGATGGTGGATCGAGGGGTGCCACGAGGGGATGACCGGCTGGGGGATCGGCGGCGACCGCGAGCGACCGCGGGATCCGTCGGGCGACGCCACGGATCTCTACGACAAGCTGGAGCGCGTCATCCTCCCGATGTACTACGGCCTGCCTTACAAGTACGCCGAGGTCATGCGAAACGCGATCGCCGTGAACGGGTCGTACTTCAACACCCAGCGGATGGTGATGCAGTACTCGTATAATGCCTGGTTCGTTGATGCTCCGAGCGCGGCGGAGGTCGAGGTGGGACGGTAGGGGGGCGATCACACACGGCAAAGATGACAGAGTTCAGAATACAGATTTCAGAATTCAGAGAAATCTACGGGCAGCCAATGCGTGGCTGCCCGTGGTCGTTTCTGAATTCTGAAATCTGTATTCTGAACTCTGTCATCTTTGCCGTCATCCAGGAGGGCTCGTGTCTGCGAGCAAGCCCCCGACCTCCCGAACCGCTCCCGTTACTTCGGGATTCCTTGGCGCGTCTCCATCACGCTCGCCCCCATCCGGAGCGGTCAGATGCGCACCAGTGGCGTCCATCAGAAGCTGGATATCGAAGCGGTGCTGCGGCCCAGCCGATGGGCCAGCGGCATGCAGGTGATCGGGGCTATACCTCCGCACGTGGCGGGTCAGCTCGGCTTACCGCCGACGGCGCGTAGCGTGTGGCTGCACGAGCAGACGGTCGCTCACATCACGGATCAGCGGAACCTGACGATCGCCGATTCGGAGTTCGTGTTCGAGTACATGCCGGCGGCGGTGTTGCACCCGATGTTCTGCGGACGGGAATACAAGGGCGACGCCCTTCGCATCTCGCTCGCCGAATATGTGCGGAGCGAGCGTCGCTATCTGTATCTCAGCGCGACGGTGGTCGGCGCGGGAGACCGCGACGAGGTGTGGGTGAGCTCGGGGTATCCGATGTGCGAGGAGACGCTGCGGCGGTATCTTCGCTGCGGGCGTTTGCAGGGCGTGATTGCAGGGGGGATCGAGGGCGGAAAGACGCGCACCGCCAGGCGGCTCCAGTTGGGGGCCGCGACACAGATGCCGTGAACGGCGCGCCCGGCCGACTTCCCTGACGTAGAGCCCCGGTTGCGAGAGCGACCGGGGTTTTTTTTGAGGTAGTCGAGGTCGTCAAGGTCGTCGAGGTGATCGAGGGGGAACAACGCCGCCCTGGATCACCTCGACGACCTTGACTGCCTCGACTACCTCTGCCTCAACTACGGATTCGGCGTGGGAGGTGGATTCCCGCCGCCAGTCCCGCCACCCGTGCCGCCGGGCGTCTCGACCTCAATCCGCGTCTCGTCGGTGCCACCCCCGCCTGGACCACCGGCGAAGACGAACCACGCAATGAGCGCGACCACCACCAGTACCACGATCGCCCAGATCCATCCGGAACTGCCGGTGCTGGTTCCACCGCCACCGGGGCTCTGGTTCACTTGTACGTCGGCCATGGGTCTCCTCCTCGAATGGGCCGATTCCCGCGCCGGCCTCGCCGCGGGTAGGCGTGAGCGCCCTCCTCCTATGCAAGGGGAACGCCAGAAAACAGGCTATTTCTTCGCCCGCAAGGGCCACCGGAGGAGCAGCAACCCCGCGAAGATGGCGGCGTAGATGAGCGGCTCCCGGATGTCCTTCTTCACCGCCCAGAGGAAGTGTACCGTCCCCAGCGCGGCGACGGCCCAGACGAGGCGGTGCAGGCGCGTCCAGCGCCGGCCCATCCGGCGGATGGCGTTCCTGGTGGAGGTCGCCGCGAGCGGAATCAACAGGAGAAACGCCAGCATCCCCACCGTGATGTAGAGGTGCTCGGCCACATCCTCGACGATGTCGCTCACGTCGAAGAACATGTCGAGCCCGATGTACATCGAGAGGTGAAGACACGCGTAGCCGAACGTCACGAGACCGAGCGTACGGCGATGTTTCGCGAGCCAGTTCCACCCGGCGAGGCGTCGCACCGGAGTCACGGTGAGGGTGAGCGCGAGGAACCTCAGCGTCCAGAGTCCGGTCTGGATCTCGAGCTCCTCGATGGGGTTGGCGCCGAGATCGTCGGTGAGCGCGCGACGCGCCAGCCACGCGGCCGGGAGGAGGCAAACCAGGACGAGCGAGACCGTCGCGAGGCGTCGGCTCTGCGACCGCGCGCCCGAGCGGGGAATCGCCGTCGTCGTCAGAAGAACTTCCTCAGATCCATTCCGGCGTAGAGGCCGGCGACCTGGTCGGCGTAGCCGTTGAAGGGAAGGGTCGCGCGCCGCCGGAATTCGCCGATCCGGCGCTCCTTCGCCTGACTCCATCGCGGGTGATCGACGTCCGGGTTCACGTTGGCGTAGAAGCCGTACTCGTCAGGCGCGGCGTCGTTCCACGCCGTCCGCGGCTGCGTTTCCACGAACCGGATCTTCACGATCGACTTGACCCCCTTGAACCCGTACTTCCACGGCACGACCAGACGAAGCGGGGCGCCGTTCTGGTTAGGCAGCACCTTCCCGTACAGGCCGGCGACGAGGATCGTCAGCGGGTGCATGGCCTCGTCGAGGCGAAGGCCCTCGGTGTATGGCCAGTTGAGGACGGGGCGCCGCTGCCCAGGCATCCGCTGGGGGTCGTGAAGCGTGGTGAGCTCGACGTACCTGGCCTTCGACGTCGGCTCGACGCGCTTGATGAGGTCGGCCAACGGGAACCCGAGCCACGGGATCACCATCGACCACGCCTCGACGCACCGCATCCGGTAAACGCGCTCCTCGAGCTTGTGCGGCTTGAGGAAGTCCTCGATCGCGTAGACCGCCGGCTTCTTGACGTGCCCCTCGATGGCGATCGACCACGGCCGCGGGCGAAGAGTGTGCGCGTTCTTCGCCGGCTCATCCTTGTCGGTTCCGAACTCGTAGTAGTTGTTGTACGTCGTGACGTCCTCGTAGGGCGTCAGCTTGTCATCGCCCTGCGCGCCGTCATCACATGCTTCCAGCGTCCGCGAGGCTCCGAGGGTGCCGAGGGCGGCGAGCCCGACCCCCGCGCGGCTGATGAAGCGACGCCGGTCGATGTAGAGCGCCTCGTCGGTGATCTCCGAGGCTCGTATGTCTGGTGCGCGTCTGATCAGCATGGGCGGGTCCGTGAGGGGACAGGATGAAGAATACATGGTGCGCCCCATTGAGTTCCATGTGAGCCCGATCGGGAATGCGGAATCCGGACTGCGGATTCAAGCGATGCCGTGCCTCTGAATTCTGAACTCTGAATTCTGACATCTGACATCTCTGCCGTTCCCACCCCCTCGACACGCTCTCCCCACCGCGATAACGTGCGCGGACCCACACACACACATGCCTATGACTCGCTCTCTCGGAAAGGCGGCCCTTCTCTGCGGCGCCTTGCTCGTTCCCGCCGTCGCGAGTGCCCAGCGCGGCCGCCCTGCCTGTGCTGCCGACAACGGCGGGATCACGCTCCCGCAGGGATTCTGTGCGCTCGTCGCCGCCGACAGTCTCGGGCCCGCTCGCCACATCGCGGTGGCGCCGAACGGCGACCTTTTCGTCGCCATTCGAAATCTCCGGGATGCCAAAGGCGGCATCGTCGCCTTGCGGGACACGAACGGTGACGGACGCTTCGACGTGCGCGAGCGGTTCGGCGACAACGGAGGGTCGGGGATAGCGGTGCGCGGCAACGAGCTGTTCTTCGGCACCGATGACGCAGTCCTCCGTTACCGGATTCCGGCGGGCGGCCTGCGTCCCACCGCCGCCCCCGACACGATCGTTGGGCAGCTGCCGACCGGGCGAAGCCACACCGCCAAGACGATCGCGCTTCGCGGAAACGAGTTGTTCGTGAACATCGGGTCGCCGTCGAACGCCTGTCAGGAACGCGACCGGCAACCGCAAGTGCCCGGTCAGGATCCCTGTCCCGATCTCGAGACGCGCGCCGGGATCTGGCGTTTCGATGCGGGCCGCACCGGGCAGACGCAGCGAGATGGCGAGCGGTGGGCGACCGGAATTCGCAACGCCGTCGCCATCACCATAGATCCGGCCGACGGATTTCTCTGGGTCGCGCAGCACGGCCGCGACAACCTCGTCCAGAACTGGTCGGCGCACTTCGACACGACAGAGAGCGCCGAGCTTCCGGCCGAGGAGCTGTTCCGCGTCTCGCGCGGCGATGACTACGGCTGGCCGTACTGCTTCTACGACGGCCTCGCGAAGAAGAAGGTGTTGGCGCCGGAGTACGGCGGCGATGGGCAGCAGGTGGGGCGGTGTGCGAACGCCAAGGCTCCGGTGGCGGCGTTCCCGGCGCACTGGGCGCCTAACGGGCTCCTCTTCTACCGGGCGACGCACTTCCCGGCGAAGTACCGCGGCGGCGCCTTCATTGCATTCCACGGGTCGTGGAATCGCGCACCCCGCCCGCAGGGAGGGTACAACGTCGTATACGTTCCGTTCTCCAACGGGGTCGCGGGGAGCTACGAGGTGTTCGCCGCTGGCTTTGCCGGCGACTCGGTGCAGCCGAACGCGGCGCGCCATCGCCCTGTGGGACTGGCGGTGGCTCCGGACGGATCGCTCTACATCAGCGATGACCGCGGCGGACGGCTATATCGGGTGTTCTGGCGAGGCGACTGACTTTCTCGAATGAGGAATGAGGACCACGGACCGAGGGATTGCACCTACTGAATCGAATTCCTCAGTCCCTCGTCCTCATTCCTCATCGGGTTCGGGCGGTTTCGCCGGCGCGATCGCGATTTGCCCGGTCGCCGCATCCCGCATCGCTCCGAGGAGCGTCGCCACGTCGCTCTTTGTCATCACGATGTACACGCGCTGCTCGCGAGCGTTGTCGGTGGCATAGAAGGCGTAGCGCGACGTGCCGTCGCGATCGACGCGGTCGATCATCATCACCGCCTTCGGCCCGAGCGACAGGTACGGCGACTTGTACTCGATCTTCTTCGAGCCGTCGGCGTACTCGTAGGTGACCGCCGCGAGGGCGGTGCCGCGCTCGGAATCGACCAGCGCCCAGGAGCTGTCAGTCCAGGCGGTGAGTCGCTCCGCGTCCACATAGCCCGTAATGCGGGACATTCCGCGCCACGCATCGACGAGCACCTTGTCCCCGGTAGCGGGGCCGATGGTGATCATCGTCATCCCCACCCGCATGCGCGTCTGCCCGGGAACGAGCGTCTGCGCCGATGCGGATGCGCCCCCGAGAAGGGCGACGATGGCGGCCGTGCAAACGAGCGGGCGAAGCATGCGTCCCTCCCCTCCGGGCGGGCTGGCGGTGGCGTGTGGCAATTCGCGTCACTGGGAGGACGGGGGACCGTTGCCAAAGGCAACAGCGGGGGATGGCGGGGCGAGCGAGGGTGGTCAGCGGACGCCGGGCACGGTGCCGTCGCCTGGCGTGCGTCCCGTTTCCCGGACCGCCGTGGTCCTAACGAGACCTCCGCGCCACGTGCGCCGCGTCGCGAAGCACGACGACGAATCCCCGTGCCTGAGCCGCTCGCAGTGGCACCGACACGGTTCGATGGTCGCCGAGCCACGCCGTGAGGAACAGCTGTGACCCGCGGCTGGTCCTGAGCCGCGTCAACCGGAGCCCGCTTTGGTACGAGCTATCCGTGTGTCGGAGCACAGGCGTCGAGCGCTCGACGGGGGCGGGGGACTGCGCGTGGGCCTCATCCCGAATCAACTCGGAGGCGGAGTCGGCCCACCGCTCGATCGATCGAGCGTCGAGGAAGACGACGATCGCGTGCGGCTTCCTCCACAGGAACACCTCGACGCGCGGCGCGTCAGCGCTCACCCGGAGCGTGACATCGTTGATCAGGTATTCCGCGATCGTACGCCGCGAAGGAAGCGGTTCCGACTGCGCGGACAGATCCGCGACCGCGGCCATGCCGTACACGAGGATCGAGAGGGTGACGCGGAGCATCCAGGAATCCTTGATAAGGCTCGGCGGCGCATCGGTCATTCGCGCGGCATCGCGCCGCTGCACCGGGTTTCTGCGGTGAATTGCAAGAATCGAGCGGTAAAGGATTCACCCTCCCGTTGTCGCTCGGCAGTCACGATTTCACAATGCAGGGTCAGCGAGGCGCACGGTCGTCCGCGCCCGCCCTTGCGCGTTCACCGAACAGCGGAGGTTCCATGAAGATGCTCAATCGACTGGGGTTACTCGCGCTCATTGGCGTGATTGTCGTGTCGGCCTGTGACGACGACGACGAGACCGGCCCCACGGATCGGCGGTTTACGGCGACGCTGAACGGCGCGAACGAACGGCCGAACCCCGTGACGACGACGGCCGTCGGTACGATGACCATGACCGTCCCGAACACGAGCAATCAAATGTCCTGGACGCTCAACGTCACCAACATTCCGGCGAACGACACGCTGACCCTGGCCCACATCCACAAGGGCGTCGCGGATTCCGCGGGCAGCGTCATCGTCAATTTCAACCCGGCGTTTCCGCTCACCGGCGCGGCCGTCACTCTCAACGGCTCGGTCGCGGTCCCGGATTCCGTGTTCACACTCATCGCCGGCAACCGCGCCTACGTGAACGTGCACTCCAAGCGGTCGCCCGGCGGGGTCATCCGCGGGCAAATCGTCCCGCAGCCGTAATCCCGGTCAGGCTGGGGCGTCGGAGATTGGAGCAGCGCTTCGATCCGTCGCCCCGGCCGGCGCGAGTCGCCCGCGAAACGCCGTGTACGTCGCCGCGAGCCACGCGAGTCCCACGAGGACACCGCCGACGATGTCCGTTGGCCAGTGCACGCCCAGGTAGAGCCGCGAATAGAGGCTGAAGAGCAGCAGCCCCACCGCCGCGCGCAACGGCCACCGCCAGCCCCGTTCTCGTCGCAGGAGAATGGCGACGGTCAGCAGGACGGAGACGCTGGCGATCGCGTGTCCGCTCGGAAACGCCGCCCACGCGTGCTGGCCACGCAGCTCGAAGAGGTCGGGGCGCGGCCGATCGAAGATGTCCTTGAGCACGGCGTTCAAGGTGAAGCTCCCGAGCTGCACGATGACGAGGTGTGTCGCGAGATCCGGGCGCCGGCGCCTGACGAGTAGCCAGATCGCGACTCCGACGACCAGTGGGATGAGCGTGATGTTGGTCCCGAGCCACGGCAGCACCAGGAACAGCGTGTCGAACGGCTCCGCGAGCCTCACGTGCGTCCGCAACATGAACTCCCGCTCCCAGGCGAGCCCCTGGTCCCAGTTGCCGGTGCGTCGCATGAGCTGCGCGAACAGAATCCCGACGAGCAGCGCGGCGGCGTAGCCACCGACCACCCAGCTCCACGTCCACGCGAGATCTCCGCGGCGGCGGAACCAGCGTCGGGCTGTCTGACGCGAGGTCACTCCTCGAATCCCTTGGTGGCGCGCTCGAGCTTCGACAGGTCCTCTTCCTGCTCGAGCACCCGCGGGCGGAATCGCAGCCCAAACACCCGCACCGCCTCGAGGCCGGCGAGGCAAAAGCCAGCCCAGGCGAGCCCGATGACGACGCCGGCGATGACGTCCGACGGATAGTGCACGCCCAGATAGAGGCGACTCACGGAGATCAGCAACACCAGCAGCAGCGCGATCGTGATCGTCAACGCGCGCATCCACCGCCGCCGTTCCAGTCGCGCAATGAGATAGGCGACGGTGAAGTACACGATGGCCGAGCTCATCGCGTGCCCCGATGGAAACGAGCTGCTCGATGGCTCGGTCAGCCATTCGAAGAGCCGCGGGCGCTCGCGATCGAAGCTGGATTTCAGAATCGCGTTGAGCACGATGCCGCCGCCGGACGCCACGAGCAGGAGAAACGCGGAAAAGCGGTGCTGCGTGGCGACGAGGAAGAGCGCGGAAATCGCGACGATCACCATCACCACGAGTCCCGTGCCGAGCGAGGTGATCTCGAGCAGCGATCGCTCGATCCACTCGATGCGGTGCACCGCCATCCACCGCATCACGGCGTCGTCGAATGTTTGCGTCGCGCCGCTCCGGACGTGCGACGCGAGCTCGACGAAGAGCGCCGTCCCGGCGACGGCGATCGTCGCTCCACCAATGAGGTAGATGCCGAGCGCCGTGTAGAAGTTGTTGGCGTGGCGGCCGATCGCCCGCAACGTCGTGTACAGGACGTCGCGAGAGAGATCGAACCGGCTACGCGTCTCGGCACGACGCTCCGGGCTCAGGCCTGGTTCCACCATGGATGGTCACCTTTCATACTCCGGGCCAGCCTCAGGGTGGACTGCAAAGATGTCAGATGTCAGAATTCAGACGTCAGAATTCAGACTGCAAAACGCAGATGGCACCTGGCGTTAGCCCTGGCTCCGCCGCGTCTGAATTCTGACATTCGACGTCAGATGTCTGATATCCTCGCGATTCACCAGAGGTTTGCCCATGTCTTACCTTCGCGTCACCCTCTTTGCCCTCCTCCTGGCGACGCCGCTCGCGGCCCAGGTTGCGGCCCCCTCCGCGACCGGATATCGCAAGGAGTTCGGCACGATGTGGACGTTCGACGCACCGCCGCTCGAGTACTGGAAAGCGACATACGGCTTCACGCCCGATCAGGGATGGCTCGACAACGTTCGTCTGGCGTCGGTTCGTCTTCCGAACTGCTCGTCGTCGATCGTGTCCGCGCGGGGGCTGGTTCTCACGAACCACCACTGTGCCCGTTCGTGCATCTCGTCGTCGTCCCCGCGTGACACGAACTATATCGAGGTCGGCTTCATCGCATCGTCGATCGCCGAGGAGCGGCGCTGTCAGGGGTTGTACGTCGATCAGCTGCAATCGATCGAGGACGTGACCGCACGCGTTCGCGCGGCGAGTCGTGCGGCAACGGCCTCGGCACAGGCGGAACGACGTGCGCGCGTGATCGATTCCATCCAGACGGCATGCGGCTCCGGCACCGGGCTGACGTGTCAGGTCGTCAGCTTCTACCAGGGCGGGATGTACTCGCTCTATCGCTACAAGCGCTACGATGATGTGCGGCTGGTGATGGCTCCGGAGGAGGGCGTCGCCTTCTTCGGCGGTGATCCCGACAACTTCACGTTTCCGCGATACGATCTCGACATTTCCCTCCTGCGCATCTATCAGGACGGCCAGCCGCTCGCCGCGAAGAATTTTCTCCGCTGGAATCCACAGGGCGCGCCCGACGGCGAGCTCGTGTTCGTGACGGGGAACCCCGGAAGCACGGGACGTCTGCTGACGATAGCGCAGATGGAGTATCTGCGCGACGTCGTCTATCCGGAGAACCTCGCCAGCTATGCGCGCCAGCTCGAGGTGCTGCGTGCCCTCACCAAGGATGACCCGGAGCGCGAGCGGCGATACCACAACACGATCTTCTCGCTCGCGAACTCGGAGAAGGCGGTGACCGGCTATCAGTCCGGTCTGCTCGACGCGGCCTTGATGGCGAAGAAGCGGGCGTTCGAGCGGGAGTTTCGCGCGCGCATCGCCAAGGACGCCACGCTGCGCGCGCGATACGGTGGGGCGTGGGATGCGATCGCCGCGGCGCAGCGGGAGCTCGCGTCGTTCGACAAGGCGTCCCGATATCGCTCGTTCGCGGGCTCGCAGCTGCTCGGGATGGCCGGCCAGCTCGTGCGGATTCCCACGCAGTCCGCTCTCGCCGACAGTGCCCGCCTCCCGGAGTATCGAGGCGAAGCGATCGAGCGGATGAAGCGCCAGCTCGTCGCTCCTGTCCCCATCGACACCGCCGTTGAAGCGCGCCTGCTCGCGGTGCAGCTGGCGGCCGCAAAGCGCGCACTCCCCGTGAACGATCCGTTCCTGCAGGCGGTGCTCGGCAACCGCACGCCCGAAGCGGCGGCGCGCGCGCTCATCGAAGGCACCAGGCTCGCGGATCCTGAGACTCGTAAGGCACTGCTCGATGGCGGTGCGAGCGCCATCGCCGCGTCGACCGATCCGCTCATCGTCGTCGCCCGCAAGATCGACCCGCTTCAGCGCATCCTCGCCACGCGCTCGCGGCGGCTGAACGCGCTGATCTCCTCGGAGGGCGAGAAGCTCGGCCAGGCGATCTTCGCGGCGTTCGGAACCTCGCTTCCTCCGGATGCCACGTTCACGCTGCGCATCTCGGACGGCGTCGTGCGGGGCTATCCGTACAACGGGACGGTCGCGCCGTACAAGACCAGCTACTACGGGCTGTATGCTCGCGCGGCGGAGTTCGACGGAAAGGACCCCTTCGACCTTCCACCGCGATGGCTCGCGCGTGCCGACAGCCTCGATCTCACGGCCCCGCTCAACTTCGTCTCGACGAACGACATCATCGGCGGGAACTCAGGGAGCCCGGTGATCAATCGAAACGCGGAAGTCGTCGGCGTGATCTTCGACAGCAATATCGAGGGGCTGCCGAACCGGTTCGTCTTCACCGACGAGGTCGCGCGCTCCGTGAGCGTGCACTCGCGTGGAATCACCGAGGCGCTGCGCCGGATGTACGGGGCAGGGTGGATCGTGGAGGAGCTGACCGGACGGTAGAAGCCGGGATCGCGGGGTCGCGGGATCACGGGGTCGGGGCCCCTGGCGGAGTCTGCCCCACGAACCCCTGCGTCGAGATCTCGAGCGGCGCCCCGACCCCGTGACCCCCCGACCCCGCGATCCCGGCCCTGTGGCCTCGATCCTGCCTCGTGCCCCCGCATGCAGCAGAGTCTCGAGGCCCGCGCGCGCTCGGTGTTGCGGGAGCAGTTTGGTCACGCCGAGTTCCAGCGTGGCCAGTGGGAGCCCATGCGAGCGCTGCTCGCCGGACGGGACGCGATCGTCGTCATGCCGACCGGGAGCGGGAAATCCCTCATCTACCAGCTTCCCGCGCTGATGCTCGATGGGCTCACTGTCGTCGTGAGCCCCCTCATCGCGCTCATGAAGGACCAGGAGGACAAGCTCAACGCGCACGGGGTCGATGTGATCTCGATGCACTCGCATCTCACCGATACCGAGGCGCGCGAGATTCACGAGCGAGTCGGCGGCGGTGAGGGCGCCATCCTGTATCTCACCCCCGAGCGATTCAAGGACCGCGAGTTCTTCGAGCGATTGCTGGAGCGTCGGGTCAGCCTGTTCGTCGTCGACGAGGCGCACTGCGTCTCGCACTGGGGGCACGACTTCCGCCCCGATTACCTGACGTTAGGGTCCGTCGCGCGCCGCCTCGGCAGACCCCCGATTCTCGCCCTCACGGCCACCGCCACGGACGAAGTGCGTCGCGACATCGCTCGGCAGCTCGAGATGCACGACCCACATCTCACGATCACCGGCTTCGCGCGGCCGAACCTGCGCTTCGAGATCAGGCGCACGGTCAACAACGCAGTCAAGGATCAGGAGGTCGAGCGCGTCCTGCGCGCGTGCGCCGGCTCGGGCGTGATCTACGCCGCGACCATCCGCGAGGCAGAGCGGCTGTACGAGCACCTTCGGCACGATCACTCGGTGGGATTGTACCACGGGAAGATGGCACCCAACGAGCGCAAGGAGACACAGAACCGCTTCATGGCGGGCGACCTCCGCGTCATGGTGGCGACGAACGCCTTCGGACTTGGCATCGACAAGCACGACATCCGGTTCGTGGTGCACTACCACTTTCCCGGCTCCATCGAGGCCTACTACCAGGAGGCTGGTCGCGCGGGTCGTGATGGCAAACCGGCATTGTGCGCCCTCCTGTATCGCGTCGAGGATCGGCGGGTTCAGTCCTACTTCCTCGGCGGGAAATACCCGGAGATCGAAGAGGCGGCGCGCGTCGCCATCTGCCTGGAGCAGTATCCGTTACTCACACCGATGGCGCTCACCGATCTGGCGAATCAGGCCGACGTGCCGGCTCGTAAGGCGCGGATCGTGCTTGCGCTGCTCAAGCGTCACGGTCTGGTCCGCGAGCATCGCGGCGGCAGCTGGGAGCGACTCGGCAGCCAGCTGACGTCGGTGAACCTCAGTGAGGACCTGCATGACTACGAGGAGCGTCGCGCGATGGACCAGGCGAAGCTTCGCGCGATCATCCAGTATTGCCAAACGACATTGTGCCGAACGCGATACATCCTCGAGTATTTCGGCGAGGAAGTGGAGGCCGAGTGGTCGTGTGGCAACTGCGATTCGTGTGACGACGATCCCCGGAGTGCTCAGCGTGCTCGCGGGGTTCAGCGCGTGGCGACGGCAGGCATCGCCGACTGACCGGGGTCGTTACTCGTAGATCACTGGCGTCGGCCCGACCGGACAGTGATCGCCACAGCCGAATCGATACCGGTTGCGCGCAAACCAGCGGTAGAATCTGTCGGCAAGCCGACCCACCAGTGGAAGCTTGAAGATCCAGGCGAGCATCCATCCGCGAGGCAGGATGCCGAGCAAATCCTCGACGGCCTGGGCTCCCTGCGTGGTCCGACCGTTGGGCCCGATGAGCTGCACCGCGTCCGCAAAGGCGTCCGCCGGTATCCACGGAAAGCGTGCGCGCACGCATGGGTTCTGCGACGGAATGCTCTCGATCCGAGCGTGTCGGTCCCACCGCCCGACGAGTCGGATGAAGCGATTGCAGACGGCGCAATCGCCGTCGTAGACGAGCGTCCATGGACGCCCCTCGCCCCCGCAGTCGCTGGACTTGCCGGCGAGCACGAACTGCACGATCGGGCGCTCCGACGGCGGCGTCACGTGGTAACCTCGGTGCGGATGACGGGCGGGTGGGCGAGCGTGTTGTGAATGGCGCACAGATGGGCCGCGCGTTCGGCGGCATTCCGGCGCTCGGCCGGCAGTGAGGGCCAGAGGATCTTCATGTCGATGTCTCCCACCCGATGCGGCGCATCGGCGAATCGCCACTCGATCTCGACGGTGAGCGTCGACGCATCGATGTGCGCGTGCTCCGCCCAGGACGCCAGAACGGACAGCACGCACGTGCCGAGCGAGCTGGCGAGCATGTGGAAGGGAGAGTATTGCGCATCGGCGCGGTCCGACTCGATCGTGAGTGGACCAAATCCTCCCTCGAGGCGAATGCGCTCCTCCGACAGCAGCAGGATCTTCACGTCGCCCTCCGTTGGGTCGCGGCGCGGCCGGTGCAAGGAATACGCCCCATCTTCCCGGCGTTTGCTCAGAGCCATGGTGCTCGCGTCAGCCACGCTCGCGCTGTGCGCGTGCGATCGCGCACAGGCCGCTGGACAATATGATGATTACATGCTCCTGCGAGGGCATTTGGTTTCCGCGGAGACGGCGGGGGCGGGATCGCGCGGGCGATATGCGGTGCAGCGGGTGCGACTGCGCAGCTCGACCGGCATCGAGGTGACCGGTCGTCTGCTGCGTCCGGGGTCGACGGGCCGCGTGCCGGCGATCCTGCTCAACGACGGACGCGAGCTGAACAGCGCCGCGATCGAGTATTTGCCGATGGAGTTCGGCGACGTCGTCGTGCTCTCGATCGACTACCCCGAGGCGATACCGTACACGATCGGCGTGAAGGACATGGTCTTCAATGGCGGACGCATTCGGGCGGCCGCGCGTCTGATTCCAGCATCCTTCTCGCTTGCCGGAGAGTGGCTTTCCTCGCGTGACGACGTGGATGCGGCGCGCGTGGGACTCGTCGCCACGTCGTTCGCGGTCCCATTCGCGACCATCGCCACCGCGATGGATGCCCGGTTTCGCGACGTTGGGCTCATCTACGGCGCGGGCGATTTCGCGTCGGTGATGGCGGCGAATATCACGTTGCGACCCCGCTTTCTGCGCCGCCCGGCGGCGTGGCTCGCCACGCGCGCGTTCCGCGAGTTCGAGCCCGAGCGACACGTTGCGCGCATATCGCCGAGGCCGCTGTTGATGGTCAATGGTGTGGATGACCCGCAGATGCCCCGACGGGCCGTGGAAGCGCTGTTCGAGGCGGCCCGACAGCCGAAAACGCTGATCTGGCTTCGCACGGGGCATTTGTCTCCCACGGACAGCGTACTCATTCGCGCGCTGGTCGACACGGCCCTGACGCGACTGCCGATTCTCGGCGGCGGGCAGCGCGCCGTTCAGGGCCCGCCCTGACGGCACCTGCTTTGCGGCGCTGGTGTGATATGAACAGGAGCGTGTGACATGGCGGCGGTACTGAGTGGTCACGACGTGACCGTGACGAGCGGCGGCGTCGCACTCCGCGGGTTGCTCGGCATCCCGAGCGATGCGCGGGGAGTGGTGTTGTTCGCGCACGGCAGCGGGAGCGGACGTCTCAGCTCGCGAAACAACTTCGTGGCGAGATCGCTCCAGGATGCGGGGCTGGCGACGTTGCTCATCGATCTGCTCACCGAGGATGAAGAGCGTGCGGATGCCCGGACCGGTCATCTGCGCTTCGACATCGAGTTCCTCGCGACACGGCTCGAGGCGGCCACGGAATGGCTCACGCAGTCGCCTGACACGGCCTCGCTCAAGATCGGATACTTCGGGGCGAGCACGGGCGCGGCGGCGGCGCTCGTCGCGGCGGCGGAGATGCCCGATCGCGTTCACGCGGTCGTTTCGCGCGGTGGGCGCCCGGATCTCGCGGGAGATTCCCTGGCCAAGGTCGAGGCGCCGACGCTGCTGATCGTCGGCAGTCGCGATGTTCCAGTGATTCCGCTCAACGAGGATGCGTTCGCGCAGCTGCGGTGCGAGAAGAAGCTCGAGATCGTGCCGGGGGCGTCGCACCTCTTCGAGGAAGCGGGGACGCTCGAGGTCGTGGCGCGTCTGGCGGCGTCGTGGTTCGACAAGTACCTGCGCGGCGCGGACTGATGCTCTTCCTGGATCGGGTCGAAGCGGGAAGGCGGCTGGCTGCCGAGCTGATCGCCCGGCTTCCGACGATTCGCGATGAGGATCCGATCGTCCTCGCGATTCCGCGCGGTGGAGTTCCGATCGGCTACGAGGTCGCGCGCGCGATCGACGCACCGCTCGACCTGTTCATCGCGCGAAAGCTGGGGGCACCTGGACACGAGGAGCTCGGCATCGGGGCGGTCGCCCCAGGGGGAACACGGTTTCTCGACGCCGATGCGATCCGCGCGCTCGGAGTGAGCGACGCCTACATCGAGGAAGTGACGCGCAAGGAGCTGGCTGAGCTCGAGCGGCGCCTACGGCGCTTTCGCGGCGATCGTCCACCGCCGGCGATCGAGGGGCGATCGGTCGTCCTCGTCGATGATGGGCTGGCGACCGGCGTAACCGCGCTCGCGTCACTCGCCGCCCTGCGTCTTCAGCACCCGCGGCGCCTGGTGTTCGCCGCTCCCGTCTGCTCCATCGAAGGCGCGACGGCGGTGAGTCGTCAGGCAGATGACGTGGTGTGCGTCGCGATGCCCGAGCGCTTTTTCGGCGTGGGTGCATGGTACCGCGACTTCACGCAGACGACCGACGAGGAGGTAGTGAGCCTCCTTGATATGAGGGGTCAGGAGTCAGGAGTCAGGAATCAGGGGGTGTCAGGGTGAAGGTGCCAGGAGAGACGACACGGCCCTGATCCCTTGGTGCAGTTCTCTCCTCAGACCCAATCCCCGACACCCCCTGATTCCTGACTCCTGACTCCTGACCCCTGGGGTTCTGGCTCACCGCATCGAGAACCTCACGAGCGGCCTCGTCTCGATCACCTCACCGCCGTGCTCGATGATCGAGATGAATCGCTGCCGCGCGCGATAGTGCACATTCCCGCCTAACCGGAAGAAGCGTCGCTCCACCGCCATGCGAGGCGCTCTCACGTGCCAGCGGCGGACGATCCACAGCCCGGAGGCGAGCTGCTCGAACTCCACACGCCCGCCGACGCGAGACATGGGGACGCTCCAGGGGAGCTTCGTGTAGCCGAAGTCCAGATGGCGGAGCGCGGCGGTCGCTGAATCGACCCAGAGCACACCCTTGATGTCGGCGACCTTGCGCTTTTGTGCCGGCTCGAACGCCAGGCCGATTAGCCCGTCGCGACCTTCGACGATGCGGAAGCAGTGCCCGCGAAGAAACACCTCGGACAGGAGCACCTCGGCATCCGGCGCATAGAAGTGCCATGCGTCCGACCCTTTCTGCTCAATGAAGCCGACGCGGTCGAGATGCTCGGCCGGGACCGAGGCGAAGGGCCGCTGTGCCATGCCGCTGAGCAGCCACGACGAATCGCTATGGACAAACCGTGCGAGTGTGTCGAGCTCGCGGGCCCAGCGTCGCGCGGTGGTCTGAAAGAGCTCCCCCCGCTCGGCCAGCGCGGTCTGGTAGAGCGCCGTCCGCACCTCCTCCCACAGCTGGAACGCGGGGACACCATCGCCGGGCCGCACCAGACACTGGCGCTGGGCGTGGACCGTCACTGCGGGGAGGATCACCCGGACGATCGGGGCGAGGACGTCGTGCACCTTTACCTCGCCGTTGGCGATGTCGAAAGGAGCCGATTCGACGGCGCGATAGCCGATGCGCTTGGTGCGGATCGCGTAGCGGCCGGGCGCCGGCGCGAGGATGGCGTAGGCTCCTCCGTCGAGCGACAGCGCGCGCGCGCGTGGCGCCCCGGCATCGTCGACGAGCATGATGAGCGCGTCGCGAACGGGCGCACCGGTGAGCGAATCGATCACCGTCCCGCGCACCGTCTGGGCGCTCGCGCTCGTCAGGCTCAGCGCGAGCAGCGCGGAGACCAGCAACGTCGTGGGTAACACTGCTCCTCCTGCCGGCGCTTCCCTCGCCGGCGCCCTCACACACCCGACGGATACGTCTCCGGCAGGTCGGCGTCCACACGAACCGGCATGTGGAGCGGCGACACCGCGCGCGTTTCGTCGAGGTAGATGAAGGCATCGTAGCGCTCGGGCAGAATCGTCGGTACGTAGTTCCCGTGATGCTCGAGCGCTGGGTGATAGACGACGCCGATCGCGCGATGCCCTCGTGGCTCGCGCAGCTCGTCCACCACCGGATGCGCCTCCCGTCCGGCGAACGGGAGGAGGAAGTCCGGGATTCCGGTGTGGTGGAGGACCGCTTCGTAGCTCTCGCGACGGGCTTCGGGCACGCGCATCTCCTGCATCGGGGCGCCCCACTCCTCGGCGGCGATGACACTCCCCCGATGGGTGCCGAATCCGACGATCGCTACGTCGTCGCTCCCGTGGGCCTGCCGCACGAGCTGCCCCACGTTCACCATTCCGGCGCGCGCCATGTCCGTGAACCGCGCATCGCCGACGTGCGTGTTATGCTCCCACACGATCGCTTTCGCCGCCGGCCCATGAAACGCCATGAGCCGCTCGAGTGTCTCGACCATGTGGTGATCGCGGACGTTCCACGACGCCGCGCCGCCTCGCACCATGGTGCGGTAATACCGCTCCGCGTTGCGGGCGACGAGCGCGTTCTGCTCCGCGTTGAAATAGCGTTCCGGGCCGTCCTCCCGGTGTGCCAAGTCGCCCTCTCGCAGAAGGCGCAGCATGGCGACCGCCTCGTTCTCGCACGAGGTGGGTACGATCGCGGTGGCACGCGCGTAGTCCTCCGCGCTCTCGCCATACGGCTCGAAGCAGCGGTAGGCGCGGCGCGCGACACGCGCAGCCTCGGGGTCCACACGCTCGAGGTACGCAATCACCTCGTGCATGGACTCCCACAGCGAATACACATCCAGACCGTAAAACCCAACACGCCGGTCGCGCGCCCGACTATCGTTATGCGCGCGCAGCCAGCGGCACAGCTCGACCACCTCGACGTTGGCCCACATCCACGTCGGCCACCGCTCGAAGGCGTGCAGCACTTCGTCGGCGCTCCGGCCGCTTTCGGGATACCCCTTGATGTACCGGTTCACCCGATAGCAGTCGGGCCAGTCCCCCTCGACCGCGATGAACGAGAACCCCTTCTCCTCGATCAGCCGACGTGAGATGGCCGTTCGCCAGGTATAAAACTCCGACGTGCCGTGGGAGGCTTCACCCAGCAGGACGAAGTGCGCGTCACCGATCAGCTCCAGGAGCGGATCGAGATCGGCCGGATTGGTGAGGGGATGCGCGAGGTCGCCAACGCCACGCGCCAGGCGCGTGACGTCAGCGCGACCTGCCTGTTCCTCGGCGAAACCTCGCACGATCCACTCCGCTCACGTTCGATTTTCACGCAAAGGCAAAGGGAGTGCCGCGAGCACGCAGAGATGAATGATCCCGCGAGCGACAATGAGGAACGATGAATGAGGAGTGAGGAAGATCACCATTCCTCGGTCCTCATTCGTCGTTCCTCATTCGTCGTTCCTCATTCTCGACTCATCGGTTGCTGCTGCGTGAGGCAGTGAAGGGTGCCGAGTCCCCACACGAGATCCACGGCGTGAATGCCGACGACCTCGCGCCCGGGAAAACACTCGGCGAGGCTGTTCAGCGCGATCCGATCGTTCCGGTCGTTGAACGTCGGGACGATCACGACACCGTTGGCGATGTAGAAGTTCGCGTAGCTCGCCGGCAGGCGCTCGCCGTCCATGATCACCGGTCGCGGGTAGGGCAGCGGAACGATCCGCAGGCCGCCTTTCACGGTGCGAGCCGCTCGCTCCAGTCGAAGGCGGTTGTCCACCGAGCGGGCATGGTTGTCGTCGGCCGGATCCGGCTCGACGGCGAGCACGACCGTGTTGGGATCGACGAACCGCGCGATGTCATCGACGTGACCGTGCGTGTCGTCGCCGACGCATCCCTCGCCCAGCCAGATGGTCGTGTGAATCCCGAGGTACTCGCGGAATGCACGCTCGTAGCCGGCACGGTCGAGTCCGGGATTACGCTCCTGAACGGCGGAGAGCAGACACTCTTCCGTCGTTAGGAGAACCCCCGCGCCATTGGTGTCGATCGCGCCCCCCTCCAGGACGAGTCGGCCCTGGTCATCGGGACGCTGCGCTTCCTCCGCAGGAACCTCGGCGAGCCGGGCGACGGCCGGCGCCACGAGCGCGTCGGCGAGATGGTTCTCGTACTTCGCCCAGGCGTTGAACCGCCAGCAAATGGCCTCGACGCGCCCGTCGTCACGCCAGACCATCGTCGGTCCCGAATCGCGGAGCCACACGCGGTCGCTCGGAACGATACGCAACCGACACCGATCGACCCGAACCCCGTGCGCTCTCAGTGCCGCCATCGCTTCGTCGCGAACCTGCTCCGAGTGACAGAGGATCTCGACTCGCTCGTGCTCGTGAAGCACGCGCACGATCTCCGCGTACACCCATGGGATCGGCTCGAACTTCCCGGGCCAGTCGGGACGGTGATGGGGCCAGCCGAGCCAGGTCGCGGAGTGGGGCGACCACTCGGCTGGCCAGAGTCTCGTTGGAGGGGGAGACATCACGCTAGATCAACGGCAAAGATGACAGAGTTAAGAATACAGAATACAGAATTCAGAAACGTCGCCGGATGCGGTATCTGAATTCTGTATTCTGTATTCTGAACTCTGTCATCTTTGCCGTTTGAATCATCCGATGTACCGCTGCAGTATGGGCCCGTACGCATCGATCCGTCGGTCGCGCAGAAATGGCCAGTTCCTCCGCGTGTACTCGATCATCCCCGGGTCGCACTGCGCGACCAGGATCGTCGGCTCGGTTCCCGCTTCCGCGATCAGGCGCCCGAAGGGATCGCTGACGAAGGAGTGACCGAAGAAGTCGAGCCCGTCGGTCCCTGGCTCCGGCTCGTGTCCCACGCGGTTCGCGGCCGCGACGAACACGCCGTTCGCAATTGCGTGCGCGCGCTGGATCGTGCGCCACGCGTCGGCCTGGGACTTTCCCCACTCGTCCTTCTCCTTCGGATGCCACCCGATGGCCGTCGGGTAGAGCAGCACCTGCGCGCCCATCAGCGCGGTGATGCGGGCCGCCTCCGGATACCACTGATCCCAGCAGATGAGGACGCCGATCGTCGCATAACGAGTCCGGAAGACCCGGAACCCGGTCTGGATGCTGGGCGTCTCCCCGTGCTGGTAGATCTCGCCGGGGGTGAAATAGTATTTCTCGTGATAGAGCGGGTCATCCGGGATGTGCATCTTGCGATACACCCCGAGCACCGAGCCGTCGGCATCGACGACCGCGGCCGAGTTGTGGTAGACGCCCGCCGCTCGCTTCTCGAAGATCGGGACGACGATCACGAGGGCGAGCTCGCGCGCCAGCGCCTGCATCCTCTCGACGGTCGGGCCCGGAATCGGCTCGGCGAGGTCGAATCGTTCCGCGTCGGTCACCTTGCAGAAGTACGGCGCGTTGAAGAGCTCCTGCAGCAGGATGACCTGCGCGCCGCGCGTCGCCGCCTCGCGAATGTTCTCGATCGCTTCGGTGACGGTCGCGTCAGCGTCGACGGCGACGCGCTGCTGGATGACGCCGAGCGTGAACGCGGTCGAGGTCACTTACCCACCGGCGGAGCAGGGCACGCCCGATGCCCTAGTGCTCCGCCGGCGGCCCGGCGGCCTTGTCCACCGCCGCGGCCAGCTCCGTATACGCGTCTGGCGACAGCACCTTGAACGAGAGCATGACGTGCGCGATGCGTCCGTCAGGCCCCACCACGAACAGATTACGCGTGTCGAACTTCCGTGCGTCGTATGAGCCATAGAGCCGCCCGACCTCACCCGCGGCATCGCTCGCGAACAGCATCGGGAAATCCGACTCCCTGGCCCACGCGGCGAGGGTCGTGTCCGCATCGACGCTGATGCCGACGACGACGACGTTCTTCCCACCGTTGAACAACGTAGCGTACTGATCACGGTACGCTTCCATTTGCACCGTTCAGCCCCTCGTTCGCGCTCGAACGAAGAAGGCGATGACCACGGTCTCGCCGCGGAAATCGCTCAGCTTCACTGGTGACGTCAGCCTGCCGTACCGGGTTGCTCCCGGGAGTGAGAAGTCGGGCGCCATCTGGCCGACGGCGGGCGGTGGCGTGGCGGTGTCCGGGGCCTGCGCGGCGCCCGCGGAGGTAACCGCCGCGAGGGCCAACGCCGCGTACAGGGTGGGTCGGAGCGAGAAGGGTCGCGGGGACATCGAATCTCCGATGTAAGTGGGCCGCGGCAAGATGGCTCCATTGGCCCCCCTTGGGCAACCGGCCGCCGGGGGAATGTGACCCCCATTACCCTGGTTGTTTCGCATTCCATGCGGGTAGACAGGGGCTGTCCCGGAGCGGGACGCTACCCCGCTTTAGCCTCCCCAGGAGGCCGCTAACGCGTGGCACCGGCGCTGCCTATAGAGGAGACCGGTTGGACCGCGAAAACAGCGGCTCTCGTCGCGAGGTTGTGCGGCCAGTTCCATGAGGAGGGGTCATGTCGAAATTCGTTCGTTGGATGATCGTGCCGGTCGTCGCGGTTCTGGCGGCCTGCGGCGGTCAGAAGGATTCGGATCAGCTCGACGAGGCGCTCTCGCGCGATCTGGCGCTGGCCGCGTCGATGCAGTATCCGCAGCAGCAGTTCGTGTCGCCGATGGAGATGGGCTATCCGCAGGCTCAGTACGGCCAGTATCCGCAGCAGCAGATGCTGTACGACCAGTACGGGCGCCCGGTGTACGCCCAGCCGGTGGCGCAGCAGGCGATCTACCGCGCTCCGGCGCCAGTGCGGACGAGCACGCGCGCCTCGGCGGGAACGACCGTGCGTCGTGAGCCTGTGCGACACACCAAGCGCGATGCGCTGATCGGTGCCACCGCGGGTGCGGTGATCGGAAGCGTGATCTCGCGTGACGTGAAGGGCGCGCTGATCGGCGCCGCGGCCGGTGGGTTGCTGGGTGGTGTGGTCGGTCACACGATCGACGTGCAGCACTAGGGACTGCAAGGGTTCAAGGACGATCGAAGGCGGTCGAGGACGATCGAAGGGAAAAGCACCCCTTCGGTCGTCCTCGACCGCCTTCGATCGCCTTCGAACCCCTCATCTCCTCCGCCCGAGCGCGGCGGCGACGAGCCCCACTCCCACAGCCGCGATCGCGACGGCGAGCGGCCGGTCCTTTGTTCCGCGGCGCACCCCCTCGAAGACCGCCATCGCACCGCGCTCCATTCCTTCCATGACGTCGGCGAGACGCGCGTTCCCGATCTCCAAGGCTCGCTCGAGGCGAGCCGTCGTGCTGTCTGGGGATACGCCGAGCTCGATGAGCGTCCGCCCGGCCCAGTCGTAGTGGCGGATTTCATCGTCGGCGGCACGCGCGAGCACGTCGGCGACCTCGAGATCGTCCGCCGCCTCGGCCTCTCGGCGATACTTGTCGCGAGACTGCCGCTCGTTGGCCTTGAAGGCGAGCAACAGTGCGGTTTCGCCGCCAAGGGCGCCGGCCTTCTGCACGGCGAGCTTGAACATGCTCGTCGGAACATGGGGAGCCTGAATTGGTTTTCCGCCGCGATCCTGAATGAGTCGCGTGATTTCCTCGATGTGTCGCTCGTGATCGGCACGGAACTCACGTAGCGTTTCCCGGCGCGCCTCGTCGGTCGTCGCGCCGATCGCGATCCGGTACGCGCCGACGGCGTCGTGATCGAGCTGCAGCAGATCGTTCAGCGTGGCGATGCGCGTGACATCACGCGCGAGCGTTAGAGCGTCTGACACTGGCGGTCTCCGGTGTGAGAATCGATCGTCGGGCGACTGGTGGCGGTGCGTGTATTTCCTTGGCGCGCACGATGTGCGCCGCGAGGGGTCAACGCGGCGGCATGGACGCCGCTAAACGCGGATGGTGGCACGGCCCCTGCCTTCCTGGCATCTATCCTCTCAGGGAGCCATCGATGAGCGACGAAACCAACCCCGACGGTGCCGCCGAGCGTGAAGTGCTGCTCGACGAGCTCGAGGAGAATCACGAGCGAGCGCGCCGCGAGGCCGCGGAGCCTGACACCGAGCGCCGCGCGCGTGAAGCGAAGCCGGGGGAACAAGAGCCGGAAAGGAAGCGCCACGATGAAGAAAACCCGCCGCACACGACGACGGGCAAGGTTACAACGCCAAAGTTCGGGTCCGCCGGGAGTGGCGGCGCCGAGTACGAAGGGAATTTGAAGAAGAACTAGGGCGCGTCAGCCGCGGGCCGCGACGTGATGGCGAGGTCGACGCCCGTCGCGGTCCCGA
>DASRHU010000043.1:0-8809 GCA_035650335.1 Gemmatimonadaceae bacterium
CAGGTGTCGATGACCTCCGGGACCCGGCGCATTGTGCCGTCGCACTGCCGGCACCGCCATTCATGCCGATCGACGAATGGCTTGTGTGGATCGAAGTCGGCCGGCAGCGCAGCGCCTAACCGCTCCGCCAGCTGCACATACGACCCGATCACATCGAGGTGGTCCCGGTCGCGGTCGCATGCCCAGATCGGAAGCGGAGTACCCCAATAGCGATCGCGCGAGAGGGCCCAATCGATGTTGTTGGTGAGCCAGTCGCCAAATCGCTTTTGCCCCGTTTCCGGGGGCATCCACCTCACGCGCGCGTTCCGCGCGAGCATACGATCACGATAGGCCGTCGTTCGGACGAACCATGATTCGCGCGCGTAGTAGAGGAGCGGCGTGCCGCAGCGCCAGCAGTGCGGATACGAGTGCTCGATCGTACTCCCCTTCCAGAGCAAACCCCGCCGCCGAAGCTCCTCGACGATGAGGGCGTCGGCATCCTTCACGAACTTGCCCCCCACCAGCGGTATCTCTTCCGGGAACGCGCCCCGCGCATTCACCGGCTGAACGAACGTCAAGCCGTGGCGCTGTCCCGCCGCATAGTCGTCGGCGCCAAAAGCGGGCGCCATGTGCACGATTCCGCTGCCATCCTCCGCCGAGACGAACGACTCCGCGATGATGAGCTCGTGAACACCCGTCGTGAGAGGGACCCAGTCGAGCGGCCGGCGGTATCGGAGTCCAGCGAGCGACCTCCCCGGCAACCGCTGCACGACTTCCCAGCGGTCGGGCCAATCCTCGCCAAGCACTCCGGCGGCGCGCGATTCGGCGAGAATGATCGACCCGTCCTCGTCACCGTCGCGCCTTACGAGCTCGAGGTAGACGAGGTCGGGATTCACGGCGAGGGCGACGTTGGACACGAGCGTCCACGGAGTCGTCGTCCACACCAGCAGACGACGCGCGGAACGAGATTCGGCGACCGATGAATTCGATCGAGCGCGTCGGGCCTGGTCACTCGATTCCGTTATTTCGAGGGCGACAAAAACGCTCGGATCGCGCACGTCCTTGTAGCCCTGCGCGACCTCGTGCGACGAGAGCGCGGTTTCGCAGCGGGGACAGTAGGGCAGAATCTTGTGCCCGCGGTAGAGCAGGTCCTTGGCGTACAGCGTCGCCAGCGCCCACCACACGCTCTCCACGTACTCGTTCGTGTACGTGACGTACGGGTGCTCGTAGTCCAGCCAGTAGCCAATGCGCGCGCTGAGCTGCTCCCAGTCTGCGCGATACCGCCACACGCTCTCGCGACAGAGCTGGTTGAATCGCTCGACCCCGATCTCCTCGATCTGCTGCTTTCCGCTGATCCCCAGCTGCTTCTCGACCTCGATCTCCACCGGCAGGCCATGCGTGTCCCACCCCGCCTTGCGGAGCACACGGTAGCCCTTCATCACGCGATAGCGACAGAACAAATCCTTGATCGTTCTCGAGAAAACGTGATGAATGCCGGGCTTGCCGTTGGCCGTCGGGGGGCCCTCGAAGAACACGAAGTTCTCGCGCCCTTCACGGGCCTCGAGCGTGCGAGCGAGGATGTTCTCGTCCGTCCACCGGGCGAGCATCTCGTCCTCGAGGACGGTCGGGGCCTGGTCGGCCGGAAGGAGCCGGTAGGAGCCCACGCGCGGCTCGATGGCGGTCACAGGCGCTCCAGGACGCCGCGAACCAGCGTCGCCAGGTGCGGCTCGGCGCGCGATGCGACGGCGATGATCTCGTCGACGGTCGCCGGCTGTAGCGCATCGGGGAGACACATGTCGGTGAGTATCGAGATGCCTAACACGCGCATGCCTCCGTGCACGGCCACGATGACTTCGGGAACCGTGGACATTCCGACGACGTCGGCGCCGGCATTTCGCAGCATCCGGTACTCCGCTCGCGTTTCGAGGTTGGGACCCGTCACCGCGGCATAGACGCCCTCGCGAAGCACCAGACGCGAATGCCTCCCCACCTCGCGGGCGATGTCGCGCAACGCGGGATCGTACGGTTGCGACATGTCCGGAAAGCGGGGACCGAGCGAGTCATCGTTCGGGCCGATCAGCGGATTGTCACCGAGCAGATTGATGTGGTCGGCGATCAGCATCAGCTCGCCCTTGTTCCACAGCGGATTCATCACGCCACAGGCGTTCGAGACAATCAGCGTTCGCGCGCCGAGGGCGCGCATGACCCGCACCGGAAACGTGACCTGCTGTAGCGTGTACCCCTCGTAGCGATGGAAGCGCCCCTGCATGGCGACGACCTGTTTTCCCCCGAGCGTCCCGAACAGGAGGCGTCCCGTGTGCGACTCGACGGTCGACAGAGGGAACCCCGGGATCGCGGAATACTCGAGGGACACGTCCGCCGCGATTTCCCGAGCGAGCGCGCCAAGGCCCGTCCCGAGAATGATCGCCACATCGGGCGCGCCGGTGTACCGCGATCGGATCATGCTGACCGCCGCGGTGATGCGCGCGAGCGAGTGCAGCGAGTCGGTCGCCAGGTCGTCGTGCGTGGCGACAGGATGCGAAGACGAGGCGGGTGGCGCGACAGGAGCGCGCGACCCGCCTGCTGGGCCCCGCGCTACCGTCATTCCTTGATCAGGGAATCGAGCCAGGCGGGCGTCTTCTGCGCCGCCCGGGGATCGTCGTAGTCTTCGACGCGCGTCGGCTCGGGTGGCCGCGCGGGCGCCGTATCGGTCGCGTCGAGCTCCGCGAGCTGGCGCTCGACGATCGCCCGCAACTGTCCGAGGTACGCGCGGCGCGACTTCTCCAGCTGCGTCAGCTCCATCTCCAGCTTGCGGATTTCGCTTCGTGTGGCCTCGAGCAACCGCTCCCCTTCCGCCCGCGCCTCGCGCAGGATGAGCTGCGCTTCGCGCTCGGCCTGCTCGCGGATTTCCGCGCGCAGCTGCTGCGCCGAAATCAGCGCGTCGTTGAGCGCCTTGTCGCGCTCGCGAAACGCGCGAAGCTGCTCGTGAAACCCCTTCGCTTTCGCGTCGAGCTCCTGATTCGTTCTCGTGAGGCGCTCCAGCTCCTCCGCGACGCGGTCGCGAAACTCCTCGACGCTACTCTTGTCATAGCCGCCCAGGCGAGCCGGCCTGAACTCATGATGCTTGACGTCGATCGACGTCAGCCGAAACGAGTCGTCGTTCATCGTGGTCTCGCTCCAAACAGGACGGTACCCAGGCGAATCATGGTGGCGCCCTCCTCCACCGCGATCTCGAAGTCGTTCGACATCCCCATCGACAGCTCGAACGCCGGGTGCCCCGCGCTCTCGAGGAGCTCGCGCGCGTCTCGAGCGCCCGCGAACACTCGCCGCAGCACGGGCTCGCCCGAGTCGAGCGGCGCCATCACCATCACGCCGCAGACGCGCACACCCGCCATGCCCGCAAGCCGCTCCGCCTCAGCGGGCAGCTCCGCCGGCGCATATCCGCCCTTCGTCCCCTCCCCGGCCACGTTCACTTGCACGAGTGAGTCCACGGCGCGGCCACGGCCGAGGCCGAACTCGCACACGGCATCAGCGAGACGCGTGCTGTCCAGCGAATGCAACAGCGCGAACTTATCGAGCGACTTCACTTTGTTGCGTTGCAGGTGCCCGATCAGGTGCCACGAGACCGGAACGGAGACGGCCGCCATTTTCGCCACCGCTTCCTGCACCTTGTTCTCACCAATGTCACGCAGACCGGCGTCCCAGGCCGCGGTAACCGCCTCGGGGCCGTGCGTCTTTGTCACCGCGACGATCGTAACCCGTTGCCCGTGCCCCCCGCGCGTGACGGCTGCCGCCACCCTGTCACGTACCTCCGCGACCCGGGCCGCCAGATCGGTGCCCGCTTGCGGGCTGAAACTCATAACGCGGTAACCTATCGGAAGTTACACGTCGAATCAAGCGAAGCCGCCCGTCCCTCATCGACCCCTGCCTGCACGACCATCGACGGGCATCGCAGCGTACGCCACACGAAGCTCGGGGCACGGTCCGGCGTCTCGAGCGGTTGGCGATGAGTCACCCTTCGCGGGATCAGCAGGTCAATGCGCTGAGCCTGTTCCGGGTCGAGACGCGTCCCCAACGTGCCGGTGTCCGCGTGGAAGACGAGACCGTCGAAGCGCCAGGCGGTACCGATTTGCGCGCGACGAACGCTGTCGACGAAGGTCGAGACGGCTAGTGGGCGCCCCGCCCGCGATGCCTCCGTCGCCAGCGAGCGCAGCCGCGCGCCCTGTGTCAGGCGCGCCGCCGAGCCGGTCGCCGGGAGCAAGCCGTACCGCTCGGCGATCTCGGCTCGATACCACCCGGCCCCGAGAAGCGGGACCGTCACGACCGTGACATCCGGTCGCACCTTTTCCACCAGCTGCAGATACCACAGCGGGAAGGAGTCGTTGTCCCCGCCGGTGAGGAGCACCGCCCGCGGTGGGAGCGGACTCAGCCACGCCTGCGCAGCCACGTGCGCCAGGGACGCCTCCGGCTCCCGTCGCCGGTTGCCCACTCGCCAGTTGAGGACCAGCGGAGCGAAGGCGATCGCGACGCCGAGCCATGCGATCCAGCGCGCACGCAGCAGCCGCATTACGCCGTAGCCGGCCCACGCGCCCCACACGAAGAATCCGAGCGCGAAGAAATAATCCCGCTCACGTACCTCGTGCTCACCGCCGTTGGGTACGAAATCCCAGGCGTACGAGGCACCGGCCTTGAAGTTCATGTAGACGACGAGCCCGAGCGTCGCCGACACGAACACCGTCAACACTCCCCACCAGCTTCGGCGGTCGTCTCGCGCGTGCAGCACGCACCCCGTTAGGCCGAGGAGGGCGTAGAATGCGGTGATCGGCGTGCGCCGCCAGGACGGCGCCACGTCCTGGTCGAGTCCCATCGCGAACTGCCAGTCCATGTACTCGACGAGATTCCCCCCCTGAATCCAGAGCGGCGCCTGACGAGGCCAGAGGCCGGTCGGCCCATACTGGCGGCGTCCGACCACGTCGAGAAGCGCGGACCAGGTCTCGGGATCACCGGAGTCGAGCGCCGGGTCGTGCGATGAACGAACCAGCAGAATGAGCAGCGCCGACAGCCCCACCGAAAGCACGACGAGGGTGGCGATCGGTTCCCCGACGTCGAGCGCGGCCGGCCCCCGCGATTCTCGTCGCCCGACGAGTACCCCGAGGGCGAGAAGGATGACTCCGACGACGATCATCCCGACCGACACCATCCCGGCGCCGGCGGCCACCACCGCCGCGCCAGCGAGCGCGAATGCGCGAGAGGCGAAGATCCGACGATTCGGGTCGACGGTCGCCAGTAACACCGCCGCGGGTGCCGCGACCAGCGCGCTCATGTGCGTGGGAACGGCGAGCGCGAACAGGTAGACGAGCAGCAGACACCACCGCCCATCGGCGGCACGCCCCGCCCGTTCCCCCACGACGAGCATAACGACCGCCAGCGCGAGCGATGCGGCGTACACTTCGGTCTCGGTCGCGCTCGACCAGACGGTCGCCGTGGCGCCGGCGCAGACCGCCGCCGCCAGCGCGGCGAGCGGACGGCGGGTCGTGCGCACGAAGAGGAGCGCCAGCATCGCGCCGGCCGCGGCGGTCGCAGCCGCCGAGAAGAGGTTGGTGGCCAGGGCCCTCGGCAGAAAGCCGAGCGCGTCGCTCCATGCGCGGGCGAGGGTGACATAGAGCGGCGTGCCCGGCGGATGCGGAATGCCGAGCGTCTCGATCGCCGCGATGAACTCGCCGGCATCCCACAGCGTCACCGTGGGGGCCGCGGTCGCCGCGTAGACGGCGAACAGCAGGACTCCGGCGACCGCCGGCGACAGCCGCTGGTGCGAGGGCACCAGCCGTTAGGCGCGGAGCTCCAGCACCGGGTGCTCGCCGGTCGGCCGGGGAGCACGCCCCGAGAGCACATCGCGCAGCTGCGGCGCCGTCAGGTTACGCACCAGCGTTCCCTGCTCCGCCACCGAGATGATCGACGTCTCCTCGGACACCACGATCACCAGGGCGTCGACCTCCTCGGACAGACCGATGGCCGCGCGATGCCGAGTCCCGAGCGTGCGATCGGACAGGGGCCGCTGCGAAAGCGGGAGAATGCACCCCGCGCCGATGATCGTGTCGCCACGAATGAGGACCGCGCCGTCGTGCAGTGGGGAGTATGGCGTAAAAATCGTCGCCAGCAGGTCGGCCGAGACCTTCGCCTGCATCGCCGATCCCGACGCGACGTAATCCCCGAGTCCCATCTCCCGCTCGATCGCGAGGATCGCGCCGATTCCCGAGCGACAGAGGCGCTCCACGGCATCGACGATCTCGTCGGCGACCTCGGCGGCCTCCATGCGTCGGAACAGGCGCGTGAACCGCGAATGACCGAGGTGCGCGAGTGCCGCGCGGAGCTCGGGCTGGAAGACGACCAGCGCCGCGAACACACCGTACGTGAAGACCAGCCCGAGCAGATAGGTGATCATCGTCAGCTTCAGCACCCACGCCAGCGCGTAGACGAGCACCACCACGATGATGCCGAGCAGGATCTGGAGCGCGCGCGTCCCGTGGATGAGCAGCAGCACGCGATAGATGACGTAGGCGACGACGACGATGCCGATCGCATCGCGCCACCCGAACTCGAGAAACCGGAACTGATCGAGAAAGCTCACGTCTGCATCTCGCGCTGAAGGATCGCCCAGGCGACGTCGAGCGCCTGACGGGCCGCGCCCACATCGTGCACGCGGAAGATACGCGCTCCGGCGACGAGCGCCATCACGTTCGCGCCGGTGGTCCCATGCACTCGCTCCGCCGGCTCCCGCACTCCGGTAAGCTCGCCGATGAACCGCTTCCGCGAGACCCCCACCAGCACCGGCAGCCCGGCATCCACGATGCGCCGAAGTCCGGCGAGCACCGCCAGCGAGTGCTCGCTGCGCTTCGAGAAGCCGATCCCGGGATCGAGCACCATCGCCTCGCGCGCGACACCCGAGGCGCCGGCGACCTCCGCCTGCTTCATCAGCTCGCCGAGGACCTCGCCGACGACGTCGTCACCATACACCGCATGCGCAAAAGTGGCCATGTCCGACACGCCGCCTCGCGAGTGCATGAGCACGACCCCGGCGCGCGAGCGAGCGCACACCGCTCCCATCCGTGGATCCAGCCTCAGTGCCGAGACATCGTTGACGATCGCTGCTCCTTCGCCGAGCGCCCGTTCGGCCACGTCCGCCTTCACCGTGTCCACGGAGACCACTACCCCGGGAAAGCGCCGCCGGATCTCCCCGATCACCGGCACCACACGCCGGCACTCCTCGGCGACGTCCACCGGGGTGGCGTCTTGCGGCCTGGTGGACTCGCCTCCGACATCGATGATGTCGGCTCCCTCGCCGAGCATTGCCTCCGCGCGAGCGACCGCGCCATCAACCGAAAAAAAGCGACCCCCGTCGCTGAAGGAATCGGGGGTCACGTTGAGAATTCCCATGACCAGAGGGCGGTCGAGGGCGATCGCGCCAGCGGCGGTGGACCAGTGCGGGGAGATCAAGGGTGCGACGGGATCGAAGACGGTCCAAGGCGGTCGAAGGGGGGCGCGCGACGGGCGGATCGCGGCGTCCCCTCGACCGCCTTCGACCGCCATCGATCCCATCGACCGTCAGCGTCGTTCACGCCGGCGCGGGCTCGGGACCTCCCAGCAGTCCGGGGGTCGCGCGGCGCGGCTCCGTGACCGCGGCCGGTGCCGTGGGACCGGTTGGCGGCAGCGACCCCTCGGAGCGCCGCGGTGGCAGCGTCTCGCCGCGCGCGAGCGACAACACCTCCTCGCCCGTTAGGGTCTCGCGCTCGAGCAGCGCGCTGGCCACGCGGTGCAGCAGGTCCATGTTCTCCGTCAGCACGGCCTTCGCGCGGTCGTATGCTTCCGTAATGATTCGCTTGACCTCGCTGTCCACGAGCTGGGCGGTCTTCTCGGACACCTCGCGTCGATGCTGAATCTCGCGGCCGAGGAACAGCTCCTGTTCGTTGTCGCCAACGAGCACGGGCCCGATTGCGTCGGAGAGCCCCCACTGCGAGACGTAGCGCCGCGCGATCGCCGTCGCCGTCTGAATGTCGCTGGCGGCGCCGGTCGTCACCCGATCGCGCCCGAACACGAGCTCCTCCGCCACCCGTCCGCCGTACGCCTTCACCAGCATCGCCTCGAGCTCCTGGCGGGTGATCGAGACGCGATCGTCCTCCGGGAGCGTGAACGCCAGGCCTAACGCCCGGCCGCGCGGCACGATCGTCACCTTGTGGAGCGGATCGTTCCCCTTGACCTTGATCGTGCAGATCGCGTGGCCGCCCTCGTGATAGGCCGTGAGGCGACGCTCCTCGTCCTTCATCACGAGCGACTTCCGCTCGGCGCCGAGCATCACCTTGTCCTTCGCGTCCTCGAGATCCTGCATGTAGATCTTGTCGTGACCGCGGCGCGCGGCGAGCAGAGCGCCCTCGTTCACGAGGTTGGCGAGGTCGGCGCCCGCCATCCCGGGCGTCCCGCGCCCGAGTGCGGTGATGTCCACGTCTTCGGCGATCGGCTTGTTGCGCAGGTGCACCTTGAGGATGCCTTCGCGGCCGCGCAGGTCGGGTGCGTCGACCACGATTTGACGGTCGAAGCGTCCCGGTCGTAGCAGCGCCGGATCGAGCACGTCCGGCCGGTTCGTGGCGGCAATCAGGATGACGCCGTCATTCGACTCGAAGCCGTCCATCTCGACCAACAGCTGGTTGAGCGTCTGCTCACGCTCATCGTGTCCGCCGCCCAAACCGGCGCCACGATGACGTCCCACGGCGTCGATCTCGTCGATGAAGATGATGCAGGGCGCGTGTGCCTTCCCCTGCTCGAACAGGTCGCGCAC
>DASRHU010000044.1:0-46876 GCA_035650335.1 Gemmatimonadaceae bacterium
CTCGATTACTCGGCGTCCGGTGAGTGGGCGGTCCGCGCCGACATCAAGTCGACGACCACCTTCGGCGCGCAATACTACCGGAATAGCACCGCGTTCCAGTCCTCGTCGGGCGACATCTTCCCGACCGTCGGCCTCACGGCGCTGTCGGCGACGACGACCAACCGGACGACGTCGGGCGACTCCGAGGAGGACGCGACGCTCGGCTTCTATCTGCAGGAGCAGGTCGGGTGGAACGACCGACTGTTTCTGACGGCGGCCATTCGCGCCGACGACAACAGCGCGTTCGGCCAGAACTTCGACCGCGTGTACTACCCGAAGTTCAGCGCGAGCTGGGTCATCAGCGAAGAGCCGTTCTGGCGCTGGGCGGTGATCGATGCGCTCAAGCTGCGCGCGGCCTATGGCGAGTCCGGAAAGCAGCCGATTACGTACTCGGCGCTGCAGACGTACGAGAGCGCGACTGGCCCCGGCGACGTCGCGACGGTGACGCCGCAGTTCCTCGGCAACGCCGATCTCGGCCCCGAGCGCAGCCGCGAGCTGGAGTTCGGCTTCGACGTCGGCGCGCTCGATGACCGTGTCGGGCTCGAGGTGACGCACTATCGCAAGAAAACGGTGGACGCAATTCTCGATCGACAGGTCGCGCCGTCGCTGGGCATTCCCAACACGCAGCCGTTCAACGCCGGCTCCATCCGTAACTGGGGCACAGAGCTGCTGCTGCGTGGCACGCCCCTTCGTCGCGACGACTTCGAGTGGGATCTCACGTTCGGCTGGGCCATGAACGACAGTGAGGTGGAAAGTCTCGGAACGCCGGAGGCGATCCTCGAGCTGCGCCGACAGAGCGGGACGCCCGATTTCGTGACCGGCGGCTTCGCCATCCGGCATCAGGTCGGTTATCCGATCGGCGCGTACTTCGAGCAGAGGGTCGTCAGTGCCGCGATTCTCCCGACCGGTCGCGCCGACAGCACGCGGGTGATGTGCGACAACGGCCAGGGCGGGACGATGGTCTGCGCGGGCCCCGACCTTCGTTATGGGACGAGCGATGACGCGCCCGAGGTGTACCTGGGGCGCTCGATCCCTCGCTTCGAGGGATCGGTGAGCAGCACGTTCACGCTCTTCAGGAATCTGCGCGTCTACGGGCTCCTCGACTTCAAGACCGATTTCCTGAAGTTGGACGGCAACATGCGCTCTCGGTGCGCCATCTTCGGCCGCTGCCGCGAGAACTTCTACCCGCTCGAGTTCGAGCCCAGGACGATCGCGGGTCTGCACTCGAACGGGCAGCTCATCGATTACTACATCAACAAATCCGGCTACGCGAAGCTCCGCGAGGTCAGCCTGTCGTACACGCTCCCGGCGATCAGCACGCGGTGGGGCAGTCTCAATCGCGCGGTGATCACGGTGGCGGGTCGCAACCTGCACACGTGGACGGACTATCCGGGGCTCGAGCCCGAGGCCTTCTTCCTCGGCGGAAGCCGCGGCGGCCAATACGGACAGTTCGAGCAGACCACCAACCCGCAGCTCACGCAGTGGGTGGTCGGTCTGAACGTGGATTGGTAACGCGTGCCTAACCACCCTTCGGCCAAGGACGACATCACTATGGCTTCATCGAACCGAAAGGCACGCTGGCTGATGATCGCGGCGATCATCACGCTCCCGGCGGCGTGCGACACACTGAGTGATCCGCTCGATGTGGAGCCGGCGAGCCGCATTCCGGCCGCGTTACTCGAGCAGCCGCAGAACGCCAAGCTCCTCTCCGACGGAGCCATCGGCGACTTCGAGTGCGCGTTCGGCTCCTATGTGGTGAACGCCGGCATGATCGGCGAAGAGTTCATCTACGCGCAGCAGACCGCGTCGCGGACGCCCTACGATCGGCGGAATACGACCAAGGATGACCCCGACTACTCGGTCAACAGCTGTGTGGGGTTGGGCGTCTACACGCCGCTGCACATCGCGCGGCAGTCGAACGAGAACCTGCTCGCGCTGCTCAAGACCTGGAGCGATGCGGATGTGACCGCCGGCCCCGGCTCGCCGAACCGGACGGATCTCATGGGCATCGCGGCGGCCTACGCGGGCTATGCCTACGTGCTGTTAGGCGAGGGCTTCTGCACCATGGCCATCTCGTCGGTGAGCATTGACAAGACCCTCATCTACGGCGGAGAGATCGAGCCCGACAGCGTCTTCAAGCTGGCGATCGCGCGCTTCACCGAGGCGATCGATTACGCCGCCACCGCTGGGAACACGAGCATTCAGCAGATGGCGTACCTGGGTCGCGCGAGAGCGAAGCTCAATCTGGGCGACTACGAGGGGGCGCGAGCCGACGCGGAGGAGGTGCCATCCGGATACCTCAGAATCGCCAGCGCGAGCGACGCTGCCCCGCGTCGGCAGAACCGCGTCGCCAGTCAAAACAGTGAAATCAACAAGGCGCTCTCCGTGGGGGATGTCTATCGCGCGATTGGCGATGTGCGCGTGCCGGTCGACACGAACAGACCATCGAAGACGGTCAGCGCGACTGGCATCGTGCACTACTTCCAGAAAAAGTACCTCACGACAGCCACGCCGCTCCCGCTTGCAACGTACGAGGAGGCGCGGCTGATCATCGCCGAGGCGCACATCCGCGCCGGCCGTCTCGTGGATGCCCTGCCGATTCTCCAGGCATCGCGCACTCGTGGCGGACAAGGGCTCTTCGTCGGCACGACGCAGGCGGAGTATCTGGCCGAGTTGATCGACCAGCGGCGACGCGAGCTGTTCGCAGAGAGTCATCATCTGGGCGACGTCATTCGGTATGACATTGCCCTCACGCCGTCCCCGGGCACGCCCTATCACTTCGGTGGCAACTACGGCGATCAGGTTTGCCTGCCGCTCCCGGCGGCGGAGCGCCTGAACAACCCGTTGATCGGAGGCTGAATGGTGGAGCGTTGCCGCGGCCCGGGCCCGGCGTAGCGTTCGCACCCTGTTGAGGAGAAACGGAACGCCTCCGACGTTGAATGGAGGCGTTCCGTTTTCCTTTGTTTGACGTCAGCTTGGACCGGTTGTACGGATTTGGTGAGTTATGAAGGTCTCCGCTGGTCTCGCTCGCCCGCGATTCCCACCCTGTTGACATGATCGCCACGCTCCTCCTGTTCGCGCAGCTCCAGACGGCGGCGCTCGCTCCTCCCATCGTTCATTCCGGACGCGACGATCGCACCGCCGTCCGGCCGCCGCGCGCCGACACGTCCGTGACGATCGATGGCCTCCTCGACGAGCCGGTGTGGTCACAGGCCGCCGTGCTCTCCGGGTTCTCGCAGTTCTCCCCGGTGGATGGCGTACCGGCGCACGATTCGACGGTCGTGCTCGTCTGGTATTCTCCGACCGCCATTCACTTCGGGATTCGCGCGTTCGAGGCGCACGGAACGGTGCACGCCACGCTCGCCGATCGCGACAAGATGTTCGCTGATGATCACGTGCAGATCCTGCTCGGCACGTTCGACGACGGGCGACAGGCGACCGTCTTCGCCGTGAATCCGCTGGGCGTGCAGGGGGACGGCACGCTGGTGGAGCAGGGCGGGCAGCGGGCGGGCTCCTTCAGCGCTGCGCAGGTGGCGCGTGAAAGCGCCGATCTCAACCCGGATTACGTCTTTCAGTCGAAAGGACGCGTCACGGACCTCGGCTATGAAGTGGAGGTTCGCATTCCGTTCAAGACGTTGCGATTCCAATCGCGTCCGGAGCAGCGGTGGGGACTGCACATCCTGCGGCGGGTTCAGCATTCCGGCTACGAGGATTCCTGGGTTCCGGCGAAGCGCGACGCGGCGTCGTTTCTCGCGCAGTCGGGGCACATCGAGGGGCTCACCGGCCTTCGCCGCGGACTCGTGCTCGACGTGAACCCCGAAGTCACCGCGCGCACGGTCGGCGTACGCGCGCCGGATGGCACGTGGCAGTCGGCGACCGAGGACCCCGAGGTCGGCGGGAATCTGCGTTGGGGCATTACCAACAACCTCACGCTCAACGGCACCGTCAATCCCGACTTTTCCCAGGTGGAGGCCGATGCCGGGCAGCTCTCGTTCGACCCGCGATCGACCCTCTTCTTCGCCGAGAAGCGGCCGTTCTTCCTCGACGGCAGCGAGCAGTTCCGAACGCCCAACAACATCATCTACACGCGACGCATCGTGCAGCCGTTAGGCGCGGTGAAGCTCGCCGGCAAGGTGTCCGGGACCGATGTCGCCTTCCTGGCGGCGGTCGACGACGACGTCGACCGTCTGAGCCTCGGCGACCATCCGCGGATCACGATCGCGCGCGTGCAACGCGATGTCGGTGCCCAGTCGCGCCTCGGGCTCGCGTATACCGACCGCGTGCTGGGTGATCACTGGAATCGTGTCGCCAACGCCGATGCACGCTTCGTCTTCGGAAAGATCTACGACGCCCGCCTGCAGTGGGCGCACAGCTTCACCGACGAGCGTGGCCGACGGTGGAATGCCCCACTGTGGGACGCACGCTTCGCGCGCAACGGGCGCCGATTCGGGATGCGCTACAGCATTACCGGAATCGATCCGGACTTCCTCACTCGCAGCGGATTCACGTCGCGTCGCGGGATCACGAACGGGGGCATCTCGCACCGCCTGACGACGTTCGGCGCGCGCGGCGCGGCGGTCGAGTCGTTCAGTACCGAGCTCAACCTGCTCGGCACCTGGAAGTACGACGTCTTCACCCGTCGCGGCGACGCGCAGGACAAGAAGGCGCACCTCAACACGACCACGTCGTTCCGCGGGGGGTGGACGCTCGTCGCCTCGCTCCTCGTCGAGACCTTCGGATACGATCCCGACCTCTACCGCGGCGTGCTCATCGAGGTCCCCATTCCGGGCGGGCTCGACACGATTCCCTTCACCGGCACCCCCGACCTGACGAACGTCGACTACGTGCTCGATCTTTCCACACCGGAGTGGAAGCGCGGATCGGCCGGCGTCTTCGTGGTGTGGGGGAAGGACGAGAACTTCGATGAGTGGTCGCCCGCCGACATTCTCATCGGCACGCTGTCCGGTGACTGGCGTCCGACGGAGAAGGTGCGCGTCAACGCCACCTACAACATGCAGAGGTACAATCGCCGTACCGATGGGAGCACGGTGCGCATCCGCCGGATTCCGCGATTGAAGCTGGAGTACCAGATCGCGCGCCCGCTCTTCGTGCGCCTGGTTGGTGAATACGACTCGCAAAAGGTGGACGCCTTACGAGATGATTCGCGCACGGACGGCGCGCTGCTCATCCCGGATGAGCAGGGCATCCTGCACCGCAGCTCGGCGACGTCGAGGAACGTGTTCCGCGGGGATTTTCTCTTCTCCTACCAGCCCTTGCCCGGTACCGTCGTCTTCCTGGGGTACGGCAGCGTGATGGAGGAGCCGACGGCCTTCCGGTTCGAGGGTCTGGAGCGCGGGAGCGACGGGTTGTTCGTGAAGGCGTCTTACCTGTTTCGTTTGTAGACGTTCGAGGGCCAGGGGCCAAGGGCCAAGGGAAGGAAAGGCGCGGCGCCGCTTCGTGGCTGACGCGCTCATCAGATGAGCAAGCGGCCGCGCTGCGCGCGGCCGCTTGCCTTTCCTTCCCTTGGCCCTTGGCCCCTGGCCCTTGGCCCGCTCCACCGCCTGTACAGATTCCGTAATCCCTATTGCTTACCAAGGGGCCAGGCCCAACCCTTTACAAGTGTCCATCTTCAAGTTCCGTCGCTCGTTAGCGGGCCCCCGCTCGGCCATCACGCTCGCGCTGCTGCTGCTCGCGCTCGTGTTGACCGCGGCGCTCGCCCGTCAGGCGCAGGTCGCGGCGACGTCGCATCGCCGGGCCGCCGAGCGAGCGCTCGAAGACTACGCGTCGTTCGCGGCGTGGGAGTTCACGCGCCACGCCCGCTCCGACGTTCAGGCCACCCTCATGTCGGCCTTCGTTCCCTCGCTGCTCAGCCTCCCCGGCGGGGATCCGACGAAGGGCAAGCTCATGCCCGAGCGGCTCGGTGAGTCGGCCATCAGTCGCACGCAGTTCTGCGGGTGCCTGGACTCCGCCCGGTTCTTCTTCCGCTTCGACTTCCGCGATTCGACGCTGACCACGAGCGGCTTTCCCGTGTCGGAGGAGCTCGCGGCGTGGGTGCGCGACACGATCAGCGGTCACTTCAGCGCCACCGAGATTGCCGGAGAGCCGGTGCGAACGGTATACGGGTCGGTCGACGGACAGACCGAGATGTCGATCGTTCTGACGAACGACGCCTACATCACGATCGTCGCCCGAGCCGCCGGCGCCCTCCGCATGCTCGGCTACGTGCTGACGCGCGATCTGGCGGGGCGGCCGGTGACGGCGTACGGGTTCGAGAGCGATCCATCGCATTTCACCAAGCCCCTGTTCAGCGAGATCGTCGCGCGGCAGGTGCTGCTGCCTCCCTCACTGCTGCGCGGAATGCGCGGCGACTCGATTCTCTCGATCGCCGTCCACGATCCGGCCGGCGAAGAGATCTACCGCTCGTCGGCCCGCTTCGCGCCTCGTTATGCAGGAGAGGACACGCTCGGCGGCCGGTTCGGCAACCTGCACGCGCGGGTCGCGATCCGCCCCGAGATCGCCGGCCAGCTCGTCGTGGGCGGCTTGCCGCGCTCACGCATGCCGATGCTGATCGCGCTCTTTACGCTGACGTCCGGGCTCCTGCTCATGGCGCTCCTCAACCTGCGTCGTCAGCAGGAGCTCGCGCGACTCCGGACGAATTTCGTGTCGAGCGTCTCGCACGAGCTGCGAACGCCGCTGGCGCAAATCCGCCTGTTCGCCGAGCTGCTGAGCATGGGCAAGCTGCGGTCCGATGAGGAGCGCCGTCGCTCCGCACGAATCATCGACCAGGAAGCGCGGCGGCTCACGTATCTCGTCGAGAACGTGCTGAACTTCGCGCGATCGGAGCGTCGCGCGAACCGGCTGCGGCTGGAAGAGACCGAGATCGCGCGCGAGATCCGCAACGTCCTCGACACGTTCGCGCCGCTCACGCGCGCCAAGGATGTGACCCTGCACGCCGAGCTGACCGACGGACTCATCGCCAGTGTCGATCGCGCCGCGCTGCATCAGATTCTGCTCAACCTCCTCGATAACGCGGTGAAGTACGGGCCCGCCGGCCAGACGATCACGGTGCGTGCGCGCGCGGCCGCCGATCGTCTGCTGATCGAGGTGATCGACGAGGGTGCCGGGATTCCCGCGGAGGAGCGGGACCGTATCTGGGAGCCGTACCATCGACTCGAGCGTGACGCGCGATCCGTGGCCGGCAGCGGCATCGGCCTCGCCGTCGCGCGTGAGCTCATCGAGCTGCACGGCGGACGCGCATGGGTCGAGGACGCCCGCCCCCGCGGCGCGCGCTTCGTCGTTGCGCTCCCCCTCGCGGGCGCCGTGGCGACGCAGCCGCGCGTGTCCGAGCCGGCCGAACCCGTGTCCATCTGACCATGACACAGATACTCATCGTCGAAGACAACGCCGACCTGGCGTTCGGACTCAGCACCAGTCTCGAGGTCGAGGGGTACGAGGTCGCGGTCGCGAACGATGGGCCGACGGGGCTGACGGCGGCGCGGGAGCGAAATCCCGACGTCATCATCCTCGATCTCATGCTCCCGGGACTCGATGGCTATCGCGTCCTGCGGACGCTGCGTGAGGAAGGACGCCAAATGCCCGTCCTCATCCTCACGGCCCGCGGGGAAGAGGCCGACAAGGTGTTAGGCTTCCGGCTGGGCGCCGACGACTACGTGACGAAGCCCGTCGGCGTGCTGGAGCTGCTCGCGCGCGTGAACGCGCTACTGCGCCGGGTGCGCGCTCCCGAGAAGAAGGAAGCGTCGAACGAGAAGTTCGGGAACGTCGAGATCATCCCCTCCTCGCGCACCGTGCTGCGGAACGGCGCACAGGTCGCCCTGACGCCCAAGGAGTTCGACCTCCTCCTCGCGCTGGTGCGTCGCCGCGGCGCGGTCGCGTCGCGGTTCGAGCTGCTCAAGGAGGTCTGGGGGCATCGCACGGCTGTGATGACGCGCACAGTCGATATCCACATTCGGGAGCTGCGCCGCAAGCTCGAGGACAACCCCGCCGAGCCGCGCCACATTCTCACCGTGTGGAAGGCGGGCTACCGTCTCGAGGCCTAGCGGGACGAGCCGCATCCGCGTGGTGTGAACCGTGCGGGACTGGTGACGGCGAGTCGCTGCTCACGTCCGCGCGCGCGCCCGATATTTCCTGGCACTTTTGAAGCAAACCATTTGTTACTCTCGTAGTGTCGTAGCGTGTAGGGGCAACGGGCCTCTTCCCGATTCGACCACCGAGTGACGTTATGGCCATCGCATTCACCGACATTGCACTGCGCCGAGCAAATGATGAGTTGTCAGGCAACGGGCGCCGCGGCGCCTTGACGACCTACGCCCCTACCCTCGAGCGGGCCGCGCAGGCCCCGCTCGTCAAGTTCTCGATGCATCTGAACGAGCTGGAGCTGCATCGTGTCGTCCAGCTGTTGCAGCGCGGAGGTGTCGATCTGTCGCGTGCCAGCGTGGAAGAGCTGCGCGATGAGAGCGACCCGATCGTGCCGGAGCCCGCCGACAATACGACGTCGGTGCGGTTCGGCGCCATCGAGGTCAACTTCGCCGCGCGCACCGTTCGCCGGGACGGGATCGACGTGCATCTCGCGCCGAAGGAATTCGATCTGCTCGTGGCGCTGATTCGTCGTGAGGGCGCCGCCGCATCACGAGCGGAGCTGGCGCGCGATGTGTGGGGAAGTGAGACGGCGGCGTCGGGCCGGACGATCGATACGCACGTGTGCGCGCTGCGCCGGAAGCTGGAGGAAGATCAGCGGCGGCCGCGCCACATTCGCGTGGTGTCGAAGGTGGGGTACCGGTTGGAGCGTTAGGCTTCTGGGCTGACGGTACAGATGTCAGGGATGAAGAATGCGGAATGCGGACTCCGGAGTGCCTGTGAGCAATCCGGATTCCGCATTCCGCATTCGTCTCTCTGATTTCGTTGCCGTCCACCAAGAACGTCAGTGCACGAGCGTGAGGCGTAGCGAGACCGAGCGCGGCAGCGGCGCACCGGCCTGATCGGCGACGCGAATACTGGTGTCGTCATAGGAACTCGCCTCGGGATCCAGACCCTCGTAGTCGGTCCACGTGGCGAGATTCCTCCCGGCGAGCGTCACCTCGACCCGACGTCCACCAAGCGCGTGCGCCCAGGACGACGGTGCATCGGCTCGAATGGAGATCTCGCGCAGCTTCGTGAACGTTGCCGGCTCCACGAACACACCGGTGTAATAAAAGTTCCCGTCCGGAATGCTCGCTTGCCGGATCGCATCCTCCCGGGATGGCGAGGTCGCATAGGCCGCGGCACACTGGTCGACCCCGCACCGATACAGCTCAGTCACGTTGTGGAGATAGTGGCCCCGGCGGTGATCAGCGAGAATGCCCAGCGTAAAAGAACCGACGCGCAGCGTGTTCTCCACGCCAACCTGCGTGGGCGGAAACGCGGGCAGGTACTCACGGGGCTCGCCGAATCGGACCTCGCACGGCTCCGTCGATGTCGTATTGCAGCTGCTCTCGAGCACACCGTCGCCATCCAGGTCATCGGCGAAAACGATCGGATGTCGAGCGTATGCTCCCACCGGCGCGCCCTGGGCCAACCACTGCCGCGTCTGAGCGAGTGGTTCTGGAAACGGCTGGTCCATCATCTCGTTATGATTGTATGCGTACCACGCGCGGACATCCCAGCGCATCGCAGGTGTCCTCACGAGCCCGGCGCGAATCGAAACTTCGACCCCGCGGTTGAGCATCGCGCCAAAATCCGGGCGGCCAAAGGCAGTGGTCAGCATGTGCGTCGTTCGCTTCGAGTACCATGCGACCGCGAAATCCGCTCGGCGACTCAGGAACGTCGCGTCAACGCCAACTTCCTTTTCGGTCACGACCTCGACTTTTCGTTCAAGTGTGCGGCTCTCCCACGGCGGGAGAACTACGAACGCGAGGTGATCGGTTGACGGCAGACCACCGAGCTTGGCGTACGCGGCGCGCAGACGAACGTCACCGACCAGGCCGGTGCGCTCGCCGACGATGGTCCAGAAGAAGGATGCGTGCGGAAACCAGGGTGTTTTCCATCTCAGTCCGAAATCGCTGTGCACATCGTCGAGTCGCATTCCCAAGCGCAGCATGGCACGTTCTCCAGCCGCGACTTCGTGCTCGAGCGCAAAGCCCGCGATATCCTCGCTGCTGCGCATGAAACGCATCTCGCCAGCCGATGAATTTTCGGAACCGTAGAATTGCTCGGCGAGGTCGCTGCGGCGATGCTCGACCAGGTCGGCGAGCGCAACGGCTCGTCCGTGAAGAGCTGAGGTGATACCGTATTCGGCGGCGGCGGAGGCCTTGACCACAAAATCACGGCGGCGCTCCCGCGTGTAGCCGATCGTTGTCCACTGTTCTCCGTAAAAGGACGCGGTGTTTTCGTATCCACTCGTGCCGGCCGAGTGATCCAGCCCCGTGAAAACCGAGGCCCGCAACCATGGTGTAGTGCGCCATTCGGCTGACAGCGACAGACCTCGACGCGAGAAGTCGCGCTCCGGTTCGGCGAAGGGGATGAACCCCGGCCACTCATCAGCGGGCCAGCCGCTTATCAGAGCTTGCTCCCGAAACGTGTCGAAGGTGGGAATCGTGAACGGGGTCTCGCTGTCCATCCAGTGAACGCGTAACGACAGCGACGCCTCGTTCGAGATCTGTGCGCGTACGGCACCCCGAACGAACATGCGTTGCCGGCCCAACTCGTCGGTGACACTGCCTTCGCGCTCCAGCGTCGCACCGCCGGACCAGGCGAGTAGCTCGGAGCCGGACACCACCCCTCCCCCGACTCGCATGAGCGAGGCCGGAGAGATGATCCCTTCCGACTCGATTGGGTTGAACGACGTCACCGGACCAGTGGGCGTGCACGTGCCCCTCGCTTCGGCGACGGTCGTACACCACGTTATGGTTTGTCCGTTCGGTAACGTACCGGTTCGTGAGAAGTTTGCCGGGTAGGTTCCGCCATCCTCCAATGCTCCCGCCGCGGCGAAAACCCGCCAACGGCTCGACGCCGGGTACGGCTGGCGCGTCGTGATCCTGATGACACCATTGGCGGCGCCCATCCCATACTCGGTTGCTGCCGCGGAGCCTGGCAGCACTTCGATCCGCTCGACCTGCTCGACGTCGATATCATCGAGCGGGCTGGTTTGTCCATCGAACATCTCGTCCCGGGTTCGCGCGAGCGATACGCGCATGCCGTCGACGACTAGGAGGGGCGCATTTTCCCCGTACACGCTCGCCGGGCCGCGCAGGTACACGAGTGCCGCACCGGAGCCGCGCCGTGTTACGCTCAACCCGGGGATTCGCGCCTGGAGTAGCTCCGCGACATTCGTGAACGCGGCGCGATCGAGCGAATCGGGCTCGATGACGGTGGGCGACCACGGGGTGGGCATGACCGCGCGCGCGAGCATCGAGTCCTGCTGAGCGGAGACCGAGCTCGTGGCGATGCTCACGGCCACGACCATGACGGCGCAGAATCGGGACATCGGGGGTCGGCGAGGGGGAGGAGGCAGGGAGGCATAACATAGTGCGACGCCAGCCCACCTAACAAGCCCGGCGCCGGTCAGCCCACCCCGACCTCCACCTGCACGTTATGCGGCTGCCCGTCGTCCACGAGCGGGATCGCATCGCCCTTGATTCGGCGACCGTCCACCGTCACGCTGCGCGTCCCACGGCCACCGCTGCCGGCCACCTTTACCTCGATCGTGTATCGGCTGGCGCCATGGCGGTACTCGATCGTGTACCCCGGCCACGCTCTCGGAACGCTCGGCTCGATGCGAAGCGTGTCCCCCTCCTTTCGGAAGCCGAGGATGGCCTCGAGGGCGACGCGATACATCCAGCTCGCCGAGCCCGTGTACCACGTCCAGCCACCGCGCCCGAGGTGGCCCGCCGCCGTGTACACATCGGCCGCGACGACGTAGGGCTCCACCTTGTACCTCGCCGCGCCCGTGGGATCGTCCGCGTGCGAAACGGGATTGATCATCTGCCACAGCTCGAAGGCGCGGTCGCCGTCTCCCATCATCGCGGTCGCGAGCACCACCCACAGCGCCGCATGCGTGTACTGCGCGCCATTCTCGCGAACGCCCGGCAAATAGCCCTTGATGTATCCCGGATCGTTCGGCGTCTTGTCGAATGGAGGAGTGAGGAGCTTGATGACACCGTGCGCGCGATCGATGAGGTGCTTGTCCAGCGATGCCATCGCAATGCGCGCGCGCTCGGGGTCAGCGGACCGGGAGATCACGCCCCAGGTTTGGGCGATCGAGTCGATCCTGCACTCGTCGCTCTCGTGGGAGCCGAGCGGGCTTCCGTTGTCGAAGTACGCCCGCCGATACCATTCGCCATCCCATGACGTCTCTTCGACGGCGTCGACGTAATCGGTTGCCGTCGCCTCCAGCCATTCCCACACGCCGGCGTGCCCGCGCTCCTTCGCGTAACGCGCGAACGAACGCATGATCGTCGCCAGAAACCACGCCATCCACACGCTCTCGCCACGTCCCTCGACGCCGACCCGATTCATCCCGTCGTTCCAGTCGCCGACGCCGATGAGCGGCAGACCGTGCACCCCCTGCGTCGCGGCGCGGCGGAGTGCGCGCAGGCAGTGCTCGTACACGCTCGCGCGCTCTGTCGAGACGGTCGGTAGATCGAAGACTTCGTGCTCGTCGGGGTTGAGGGGCCGCATCTCGAGGAACGGGACGTCCTCATCGAGCACGCTCGCGTCCCCTGTGACGCGCACGTAGTGGTCGACCACGAGCGGCAGCCACGCGAGGTCGTCCGAGAACCGCGTCCGGATACCGCGCCCCTCGGGGGGATGCCACCAGTGCTGGACATCGCCCTCGACGAACTGTCGTGAGGCAGCGCGGAGGATGTGCGCCCGCGCGATCGCCGGCTCGGTGTAGACGAGCGCCATGACATCCTGGAGCTGATCGCGGAACCCGTAGGCTCCGCTCGACTGATAGACCGCCGAGCGCCCCCAGATCCGGCAGGAAAGCGCCTGGTAGAGCAGCCACCGATTCACCATGACGTCGAAGCGCGGCTCGGGGGTTCTGACGACGACGGCCGACAGCAACCGGTCCCACGCGGCGATCTGGCGATCGAGCTCGGCGGTGGCCTGGCGCGGAGAGCGATGACGAGTCAGCAGCTCCTTCACCGCCGCCTCGCCGTGATCTGCGCCGAGGAGCGCAACGATCTCGCGCGTCTCACCCGCCTTCAGCTCGACCGTGCATTGCAGGGCGGCGCAGGGATCGACCGCCGACCCCGCCGACTCGTGCAACATCGAGCCCGTCTCGCGCAGCGCCTTCGGATTCGTCGCTTCACCGTGTCGCCCGAGGAACTCACGCCGGTCGGCTGTCCACGACTGTATCGGCGTGCTGAGCGCCGCGAACGCCACCATCCCGGCGAACTGCGGGTCGGTGCCATTGCGCGCGAGAATGGCCTCGAGCTTTCGGTCGTAATCGGTCACGACCTGATGCTGGGTGTGCTCGCGCTGCACGCCGAGCGTCCATTCCGCGAAGTACGTCACCGTTAGGCGCCGGCGCGTGCGGCCGGTGTTGGTCAGACGCAGGCGGCTGATCTTCACCGGGTCGCGCTCGGCGACCCCGACATCCAGGACGGTTTCGACACCGGCGTGCGTGTGGCGGAACGTCGTCGCACCGGCTCCGTGCGTCACCACGTAATCGCGCTCGTGGCGAATGGGTGTCGGCGTCGGGGTCCAGATCGCCCCAGTCTCCTCATCGCGGACGTAGAACACCTCGCCGGGGGTGTCGGTGACCGGATCGTTGTACCATGGCGTGAGACGGAAATACTGCGAGTTGTCCACCCACGTGTAGCCACCGCCCGATTCGGTGATGCAGAATCCCGCGCGCTCGTTGGCGATGACGTTGGCCCACGGCGCCGGCGGAAGCGCATGGCCACGCAACGTGATGCGATAGTTGCCGCGATCATCGAACCCGTGATCGATGGAGCCGGTCGCGGACGTCACCTTGCGGCGAGGCCGGTCGACGGTGTCGGCGCGCGTCGTCGCCAGCTTCTTCTCGAGATCGCGCAAGCCCGACTCCGGGAGATCGAGGATGGTGTCGAGGCGCGTCCCGTCACATCGCACGTGCACCCGAGCGACGCTGCGCGCGATTGCCCAATCCTCCTCCGAGATCATGTCGCGCCGCCGGATGTGTACGCCCCCGGCGCGGTCGAGCAGCGCCGCCTCCGGGGACGACATGACCGTGGTCGTGATCGCCTCGTTGAGCTCCTGCAGGTAGGACGCCGGCCGCGTGTTCACCAGGACCAGGTCGAAGGCCATCCCCTTGAGGCGCAGGTACTGATGCGCATCGAGGAGCTGCCTAACGGTCGGCAACCCCTCCGATGCCTCGATCATGGCGAGCAGAATCGGCCAGTCGCCCGACAGTCCCAACCCCCACAACACCGGAAGGGTCGGCCGCGCGGAGACGGTGGTTGCCGGGGTGGGGCGCAGCGCCGGATGTCCATAGAACAGGTGCCCGGCGAGCTCCTGGTACAACGCGGCGTCGGAGGGAGTGATGCCGAGGTCTCGCAGCTCCACCTGCGTGCGCGTCCAGGAGAGGTCGAGCGCGCGCTGCGCGGCGTAGGGATCGTCGTACCGGTCCACCAGCTCGACCGCGCGCTCCCGGCTGTCCGCCATCAGCGTCGTGAACGCGATGCGCGCCGATCGTCCCGCGGGTACGCTCACGCGAACGCGGATCGCGAAGATCGGGTCGAGGACGGCGCCGGTCGTGTTCGACAGCGGTCCGGCGGCATCGAGCGCCGCTGGCTCCCGCGTTCCACGACCGCGCCCGAGAAAGCGTGCGCGGTCGGTCTCACAGGAGATCACGCCGCGCACTTGCGGCTCGACCGCCACCACGTGCGCACCCCAGAGTGTCTTCTCGGTGGACGAGCGCGGTCTCCGACTCGCCAGGATCGCCGCGTGCTCGGACAGCCATTCCGTCTGAACGAACAGGTTGGTGAACGCGGGATGCGCGCGGTCCCCTTCGACCGAGCCGATCACCACCTCGGCGTAGCTGGTGACCTCGATCTCGCGCTCGTCGCTCGACCGGTTCGTGACAATGACGCGGCGCACCTCGGCGCCGTCCTCGGGCACGACCGCGATTTCCGTCATCGTCTCGAGGTCGCCATCGTGCCGGTGAAACATCACGCGGTCGAGGGCGAAGACGACGTTGTAGCCGTCGGCGGGGGTGACCAGCGGTTGATGCGTCACCGACCACGCCCGCCCCGAGGTGAGGTCGTTGATGTAGCAGAACTGGCCGTGGTGGTCGCGCGTGCCGTCGTTGCGCCACCGCGTCACCGCCATGCCGTTCGCTCGCGAGTACCCACCTCCGCTGGCGGTGATCATGATCGCGTACGGCGCATTGCCGAGCAGCGCGATGCGCGGTTGCGGAGTATCGGGCGAGTCGAATTCGCGAACGGCGGGGCGCTCCGACTCGGTCGAGGTGCGGGTACCCTCCACCAGCGGCGTCTGCGCGTCCTGCCAGACGAATCGCCGCGGGATGCGCTCGAAGAGCAGCAGCTCGGCGGCACGGACCATTGGATCACGATGGAATCGCCGCTGCCACTGCATGCCCGTCAACATGTTGGCGAGCGAGGCGAGACTCATCCCGAGGTGGTGAGCCATGAACGCGCCGACGACGCCGAATCGATCTCCATTCGGACGGGTCCAGTCGAGGGCGTCGCGGAATCCGAATGACCCGAGCGCTCCCAGGTCCTCGAGGGCGCGGGCGTTGCGGAGGGCGGCGTGGGGCTCGACGTGCATGGCGAGCAGCGTCGCGTACGGGGCGACGACCACATCCTTCGCCAATCCCCGCTTGAGCGCGAGGTCGGGAACGCCAAATGCCCGGTACTGGTACGTGCCCGAGCGATCGCGGAGGTTGTACGCCGACTCGGAGATGCCCCACGGGACGCCGCGCTCGTGGGCATACGACATGTGGCGCCGCAACGCACCCTGGTACGTCTGGTCGAGCAGCGTGAACGGATAGGAGCGCATAACGAGCAGCGGCATGAGATACTCGAACATGCTGCCGCTCCACGAGACGAGGGCCGTCGCGCGAGACCGGCGGGTGAGGGTGCGGCCGAGGCGGAACCAGTGCTCCACCGGCACGTCATCCTTGGCGATCGCGATGAAGCTCGCCAGCCGCGCCTCCGATGCCAGCAGATCGTAAAAGGAATTGTCGAGGCCCCCGCGTGCGACGTCGTATCCGATCGAGAACAGCTTGCGTCGCTCGTCGAAGAGGAACCGGAAGTCCATCTCCATCGCGTAATCGTGCGCGCGGTTGGCGAGCACCCCCAGGCGGCCGACCTGCTCCGAGAGCAGCGTCGATTCCCCGGCTCCGGCGGCGATGGTCGTTCGGAGCGCGGCCGGGGCGAGGCGCAGCCCGTCCAGCTCGGCGAGATGCCGTTCGGCCAGCTCCGCCGTCCAGTCGAGCCAGAACACCGCCTTGGCCAGCGCCTCACGAGTCGCGCTCACGCGTCGCAGCGTCTCGGCGGTGGTGCGAGTTTCCTGCGCCACGCGCGACAGGAGCTGCACCGGCGTCGTCTCGGGCGCTTCCCTGGCCAGCGTCGCCCTCAGCGCGCGTGCCCATCGATTCGCATCCGTCACCGCTCGCCATGCGACCGGGTCGCCGACTCGCCCGGCGGCGAGCGGCTCCTTGGCGGCGTCTTCGGCCAGCGTCAACGCCGCTCGCAACGCCTCGTGAACCCGCGGGTTGAAGACGGGCTCCTCCCCGACGTGCTGGAAGGCTTGCTTGATCGCCAGCATGCAGCCGGCGAGGTTGCCGCTGTCCACGGTGGAGATGTACGCCGGCTCGAGCACGCGAACATCGCCGAGCTCGTACCAGTTGTAGAAGTGGCCGCGGAAGCGGCGCATGCGCTCGAGCGAGCGAAACGCCGTCTCCAGACGCTCGATCATCTCGCCGCGTGTCAGGAACCCGAGATCGCAGGCGCTGACGATCGAAACGAGCTGGAGCCCAATGTTCGTGGGGGAAGTTCGCGCGGCGACGACCGGCTCCGGGTCCTCCTGAAAGTTGTCGGGCGCCAGGCCGTGCGTTTCCTCGGTGACGAACCGCTCGAAGAACCGCCAGTGCAGGAGTGCGTACCGCATCGACTGGGCGCGCTCCTCGTCATCGAGATGCAGCTCGCGTCGCACCGCCGGGGCGCTCAAGGCATGTGTGAAATACGGCGCGCCCAGCCAGCCGATGACGAGGAAGACCGTCGACGCGAGAAAAAGGATCCACGCGCCGCCACCCTGTCCCGCGCGGACGTCGGCGAGCGAGGGGACGGACGGCGGCATCCCGTTGATGGCCGCGGTCACGACGACGACCGCGGCGAACACCGCGATCACGACCGCCGGTGACATGCGCTGCCAGACCTCGAGCAGCTTGCGCGATGTGGCACGCTCGGTCTGGGATGCGGTCTGCCACTCGAGCAGGTTCCGACGCGACACGAGCATTCTCCACAACGTGCGGAGAATGGCGTCCACCGACACCACTGCCTGGTGCGGGAGAAACAGGACCGCGAGGCCGAACTGCTGGACACTCAGCATCGCGTCACGTCCGACCGCGGCGTAGTACGCGCGCCACGAGGTGCCACGCGGGGGACGGACGAGCGCCAGCGCCGTGTTGAACAGCCAGGGAAAGACGAGCGCCGTCAGGCCGACGACGGTCCAGAGCCACGGTGTCCCCGGGAGCGCGGTCCACCCGAGGAGGAAAACGGCGAGCTGCGCGATCTCGACCGTCGAACGACGGAGGTTGTCGAAGATCTTCCACCGCTGGATCGCGCCGAGCACGTTCGGCTCGCGGCCGTCGGCGGTCGGGACGGTGGGAAGGAGCCAGGGCAGCAGCTGCCAGTCGCCGCGGATCCAGCGGTGCTTGCGACGCGTGTAGGTGAGGTACCGGGTGGGGTAGTCGTCGAACACCTCGACGTCGGTGGCGAGGGCCGCCCGCGCGAACGAGCTCTCGATCAGGTCGTGGCTCAGCAGCGCATTCTCGGGGAAGCGGCCCTGCGTCGCGTGCTGAAAGGCATCGACATCGTAAATCCCCTTTCCGGTGAAGCTCCCCTCCCCGAACAGATCCTGGTAGACATCCGAGACGGCGGTGGTATACGGATCGACGCCTGGATGCCCCGAGTGAATCGCGGCAAAGCGGGACCGGTGCGCACTCGTGAGGCTCACTCCGACCCGCGGCTGGAGGATCGCATACCCTCGCGACACCACGTTGCGCGAATCATCGAACACGGGACGATTCAGCGGATGCGCGAGCATCCCGACGAGGATCTGTCCGGCGTCATGCGGGAGCACGGTGTCGGAGTCGAGCGTGATGACGAAGCGGCAGGTCCGGAGCACGTCCACGTCGCCGACCACCGTGTCGAACGCGTCGCGCGCGCCCCCGCGAAGGAACGCGTTGAACTGCGTGAGCTTCCCGCGTTTCCGCTCCCAGCCCATCCAGACGCGCTGACCGGGATTCCACAGCCGCCGGCGGTGGAGGAGATAGAACACGTTGTCCGCGCCGCCGCCGTACCGCTGGTTCAGCTCACGAACGCCCTCCACCGCCGCCGTCAGAATTGCCTCGTCGGTGGGCATCGTCTCCGCGGAGGCGTCGGTGAAATCGGAGAGCAGCGCGAAGTGGAGGCGCGGATCGCGATTCGCGAGATACTGGATCTCGAGGTGCTCGAGCGCCTCTCGTACTCCGTCGGGCGACGCGAACAACGTGGGAACGACGACGACGGTGCGGTATTCCGCCGGGATGTGATGCTCGCGCATGTCCAGCTTGGGGAGTATGCGCGGCGGGATGATCCAGGTGACGAGCTGGTTGACCGCACTCACCGCCATCTCGCTCGCCGGGATGAGCGCGACGAGCGTGACCGCCAGCGCGGCGCCCGCGCTCATGGGCGCGAGAGCCGCGAAAAGCAATGAAAGAAAGAGCAGCGTCAGCAACAGGATCGAGCTGGCGTAGATCGCCGTCGCGTGCGCGAGGACGAAGCGATGGCCGCGCTCCAGCAGCGAGGGCTCGTACCCCGTGACCGCCTCGAGCTCGGCAAGCCCGTCGTCGATGAGGTAGTAGCCGACGTGTGCGCGCCTGGGATCGTCCGGCGCGCGCTGCGCCGCCTCCTGCGCCAGGCTGATCGCGGCGCGGGCGACCTCCACCTCTGCTCGACGCGTGCGTTTCGCGATGCGCTCGACGACGTGGCGGTAGCGGTCGCGGGTCTCGAAGGCCATGCGCGCGTGGATGCCGGCTGGGTCCTCGCGCAACACCTGCTCGACGACGCTCTGCGTCTCGACGAAGCCCTGCCAGTCGAGACGCGCGATGGCCCGCAGACTCGTTATGCTGTTGGCGACGGTGATCTGCGTGATCGCGAGCCGCTGATTCGAGCTCGCCGCCGCCGCCTCGTGGCTCATGCCGTCTTCCGCCATCCACTGCTCGAGCCAGAGCAGCGGTGTGAAATCCGTCTGGTAGGAGCGGATCTGCTGGAGGAAGCGCGTCACGAACGCGGGCGACAGCGGCGGATGTCGATCGACGAACGCCGCCAGCTCGTCGGCGAGCGCCTGCGGCGCGCGCTCCGAGGCTTCGCGCAGCCGCCGCGCCCAGTCGTCGGCCAGCTCCACCTCGCGCGCGCGAGCCATCACGCGCAGCGCCATGCGGCGGATGTTCTCGACGAGGCCAAGCCGGAACATCGTCGGGATCGCCCACAGCTCGCCGACGGTGAGCAGCGACACGCGCTGGAATTCCCGCGTGAAGAGATCGATCGTCGAGAGCTCGAGGTGACCCTCGGTGTGCGCGATCAGCTCGATCGCCAGCTCGTAGACGCGTGGATATCCGGCGAGCGGACCCGACGCGAGCTTGGGAAGCTCGCGATAGAACCCGGGCGGCATGCTCGCGCCCACTTCGCGGATGTGCTCGAGAATGACGTACCAGTTGTCGAGCAGCCATTCGCCGGCCGGCGAGATGTCGACGCCGCGATCGCTGGCGAGCGCCAGTTGATGGCGCGCGTCATCGAGGATGCGTCGCGATTCGGCAAGCCGGGCGAGGAGCGGTCCGGGGCCGAGCGCGAGCCGCGCTGGCGTATCGACGAGTCGCTGACCGCGTGCGATCGCGCGCGCATGCTCGGCGAGCCGCTCTCCACCGAACAGCTCACCGCGGATGGGTCCGACCAGCGGCTGCGCGGCGCCGTCGCCACGGAGCGCCCGCAGGCGCGCGATGATCCCGCGCTTTCGGCTCGGTGGGGCTACTGTTGCCATGCTGTCGCGTCGGCTACGTGGACACGGCGCGCGATCCACTGGCGGCCGCGCGTGCCTCCTGCGCGATCCGCTTGAGGCGCGCGACGATCGCGTTCAGCCCCACCTCCCGCGTGCCCAGCCCGATGTTCGACATGATCGTGCTGACGAAATCGGGTGGAAGGGCCAGCGTGGTCTCCGGGGGCTGATCGTTCACGGCCGAGAAGACGATGGCGAGGAAGGCCGACACGGTGGGCGACTGGCGGGTATCGATGTCGGCGTAGAAATGAAGGCTCCCGTTGCGCATTTCCGGGATGATGTCGACAGGAGTCTGGCACTCGTGGACGTGAAAGGGGGTCCGGTCGACGGTGCGAAACCGCTCCGGGACCGGCTCGAGCCTCCGGGAATAGGCAAGGAGGGTCTGCATCTTATCCTCCCGCGAGAGCCCCGCGAAGCGCCGAAGTATCCTGGCGATCGAGTCCGGAGTGGCGGGGGAGGGCGAGTCGGGCATGCCGGATTCTAGCGGATCGAGGAAGGGCTTGCGCTTGTGTTAACTAAACGATTAATTAAGGACCATGACTGCCACAGCCGCCACCTCCGCGACCCGCGACGCCATTCTCGACGCGGCCATCCGCTGCTTCGCCTCCAAGGGATACGCGGCAACCACCATCAAGGACCTCGCCGCCGAAGCTCAAGTGAACTCCGCCTTGCTCTACTACTACTTCGTCGACAAGCAGAGCCTCTATCGCGAGACCCTGCGTCACATCGCCGAGCGACTCTCCGAGACCGCCGGCCGGCGGATCGATGAGGACATGCTGCCTGACGAGGCGATCCGGCGCTTCGTGACGCAACAGGCCGAGTTTCTCATCGCGAATCCTCACGTCCCGCGACTGCTCCTGCGCGAGATGCTCGAGCACACCGCCACCAACGCCGAAGACGCGATCGTGACCTTGATCGGCGGCGTGTTCACCACGCTGTGCGACGTGATCCGCCGCGGGCAGAACGAGGGCATCTTCCGCGCCGACATGGAGCCGAGGTACGCCGCGATCTCGACCGTCTCCCTCGTCGCGTACTTCGTGATCGCGCGTCCGGTCGTCGGCGTCGCGCTGGGCGACGGAATCGAGGGACCCGGCGAGGAGCGCACGCGCGAGTACGGTCGACACGCGGCGGAGTTTGCCGTTTCAGCGCTTCGGCGCCCGGGCCAGGGAGGCCGCCGATGAACCCGGATCGACGCGGAAACGGCGGGGCCAAAACGCGGATCGTTCTGAGCCTTCTCGCCGGTCTGAGCCTTGCCGCCTGCTCGCGCGACGGGGGCGACGGTATCGAAGCCGTCGGCACGATCGAGATTCGCGAGCACGACATCGCGCCGATGACCCCCGCGCGCGTCATGCACGTTCTGGTCGACGAGGGGGCGACGGTGGACGCGGGCGACACGGTGGCGGTGCTCTCGGTCGCGACACTCGCCGCCGACATCGAGCAGCGGCGGGCCCGCCTCGCCACGGCGCAGGCAGCGTTGCGCGAGGCCGAAGCCGGACCGCGCACCGCCGAGGTCGAGCGCGCCGAGGCGGAGCTGCGCGGCGCGGAAGCCGAAGCGGAGCGGGCGGCGAAGGATCTCGTGCGCATCCAGGCGCTGACGGAGGGCGGCGCGCTCTCGCAGCAACAGCTGGACGAGGCTCGCACGCGCGCTTCGACGACCGCCAACCGGCGCGACGCGCTTCGCGAAACGTTGCGTCTGTTGCGCCAGGGCACGCGACCGGAGCGGATTGCCGGCGCACGCGCCGAGGTGGAGACGGCTCGCGCGGCACTGGCCGCGGCGCAGGCGACGCGCGCCGATCTGGTGCTGATCTCGCCGGCGCGCGGCGTCGTCCTCGGTCGCCACGCGGAGGTCGGCGAAGTCGTGCCCGCGGGAACGCCGGTGCTGACAATCGGCGAATCGGCGAAGCCATGGGTCCGGGTCTACGTGTCATCCGCCGACGCCGCCAGCCTAACGGTGGGCGATGCCGTCACCGCGACGCTCGACGACCTTCCCGACCGCGAGTTCCCGGGCCGGATCGCCTCGATCGCGACGAAGGCGGAGTTCACGCCCCGCGTGGCGCTCACCGAGCGAGAGCGCGCCGACTTGCTGTTCGCGGTGAAGGTGGACCTCGAGGACCCCACGGGAACGCTGAAGGCGGGGCTGCCGGTGACCGTTCGCATGAGGCCCGAGGATCGCGGGCTACGAAACGCCGAGGCCCGGGCGGAGCGGCCATGACGTCGCTGCCTCAGGCCCCGGCCCCCGGTCCCGCGGTTGTCACTCGTCGGCTCCGCAAGACGTTCGGTCATCTCGTCGCCGTGGAGTCCCTCGACCTCGAGATCACGCGGGGCGAGGTGTTCGGGCTGCTCGGACCTAACGGCTCGGGGAAGACGACCACTATTCGCATGCTGACCGGCCTGATGCAGCCGACCTCCGGGGACGCGACGGTCGTCGGCTTCGATGTGCGGCGCGACTCCGAGGCGATCCGCCGCAACATCGGCTACATGTCGCAGAAGTTCGGGTTGTACGAGGACCTGACCATCGTCGAGAACATCCGCTTCTACGCCGGCGTCTACGGGCTGGTTGGCGCGGAGCGCGAGACACGGATCGTCGAGCTCATGAACGAGCTCGGGCTCACCGAGCGAGCCGGCCAGCTCGCGGGGACACTCTCCGGCGGGTGGAAGCAACGCCTGGCGCTCGCCTGCGCGACGGCGCATCGCCCGGCGATGGTCTTCCTCGACGAGCCGACGGCCGGTGTCGACCCCGCGGCGCGGCGACGCTTCTGGGAGATCATCTACATGCTCGCCTCACGAGGAACGACCATTCTCGTGACCACGCATTACATGGACGAAGCGGAGCGGTGCCAGCGTCTCGGCTTCCTCTCCCGCGGGCATCTGATCGGTCTGGGCACGGTGCAGGAGGTCGTCGAGCAGTTCAAGCTCCCCTCGATCGAGGACGTGTTCATCGAGCTGCAGCGACGTGACGAAGGAGCCGCGGCATGAGCCTCATCGATCGCCTCCGCAGAGCCTCGTTCTGGCCGATGCTGCGCAAGGAATTCATCCAGATGCGCCGCGATCGTTTCACCCTGGCCATGCTCATTGGCATCCCCGCGATTCAGCTGGCGCTCTTCGGGTATGCGGTGCAGACGGAAGTCCGGAACGTTCCGACGGTCGTGCTCGATCAGTCGCATACGCCGCAGAGCCGGCGACTCGTCGACATGATGGCGAACACGCGCAACTTCCGAATCATCGGCACCGTCACCAATCGCGAGGCTGTTCGCAACGCGATCGAGCGTGGAGAGGCGGCCGCCGCCATCATCGTGCCCCCGGAGTTCGCGACCGACCTCAAGCGCGGCCACACGGCTCAGGCACAAGTCATCGTTGACGCGGCCGATCCGCTCTCGTCGGCGGCCGCGATCAGTGCGGCAGCGCTCACGGGCGCGCGATCGGGCCCGGAGCTGACGGGGCGGAGCACGCCCGTCGTCGCGCCGGCGGTGGATGTGCGCGTTCGTCCGTGGTACAACCCGGAGAGCCGGAGCTCGCACTACATCGTGCCGGGGATCATCGGCATCCTGCTGACGATGACCATGGTCTCGATTACCGGGGCGGCGATCGTCCGCGAGCGAGAGCGTGGCACCCTCGAGCAGCTCGTCGTCACGCCGATCGGAAAGACGAGCCTCATGCTCGGCAAGACGATTCCCTTTGCGCTGGTCGGCTATCTCCAGGTCACCGTCATTCTGGTGCTGGGAAAGCTGCTGTTCGACATTCCGCTCCGCGGCAACCTCGTGCTGCTCTATCTGCTGATCGCCCCCTTCGTCGTCGCGAGTCTCGGCACCGGTCTCTTCATTTCGGCCGTGACGAAAACGCAGGTCCAGGCGATGCAGCTGAGCTTTTTCTTCATCATGCCGAACATCCTGCTCTCCGGCTTCATGTTCCCGCGGGCGGCGATGCCGGAGCCAGCACAGTGGGTGGGCGCGGCGCTGCCGTTGACGTACTTCCTGACGGTGATGCGCGGTGTGCTGCTGAAGGGCGTGGCGATGAATGACATCTGGCGGGATGCACTCATTCTCACGGGATTCGCGGTGGTGCTGGTGGCGATGTCGGTGCGGAAGTTCTCGAAGACGGTGGAATGACCCCTGACCCCCACCCTTGCCCACCCCGCCCGGGCCAGGAGCCAAGGGCCAAGGGCCAGGGGGAGGGTCAAGGGTTGGCCGCGGGCGCGAGGCGCATTCGAAGCTTCGTCAGCATGGCTGCTACTTCGCGGGTTCGCTTTCGTAGCGAAGCGGTGGCGTCTTCGGGGATGTAGTCGCGCATTCGCGCGATTTCGATGAGGGTTTCCAGCTCGTAGAGTGAACCTCGCGCGATGCCCAGGTGGTGGATGTACTCAGAGCGTCCGTTGCGTCCGTAGCCCTCGGCGATGTTGGCGGGGATGGAGACGGCGGCGCGGCGAAGCTGCGCCGCTAGCGCAAAACGCTCGGCGCTGGGCAAAGCATCGGCAAGCGCGCAGCAGTCACTGGTCAGCGCGATCGCTTTTTGCCAGACGCGGAGCTCGCGGTAGCTCGAGAGTGGCATTGAGACACATGGGTTGAGGGTAGGGCCAAGGGATAGGCCTCGACGCGGCCGCGAGCGCCATCGTCCGGGCGCAGACGCCACCATACCCTTCACCCTCCCCTTGGCCCCTGGCCCTTGGCCCTTGGCCCGATTTACTTGCGCAAAGGACTCTCACCACGGAGCCAGCCACCATGCCGGTACGGAAATCCAGCGCCACCTGGGAAGGTGGCCTCAAGGGCGGGAAGGGGAGCTACAAAGCCGAATCGGGCCTCGGCGGAACGTATTCGTTCGGCTCGCGATTCGAGAGCGCGAAGGCCTCGAACCCCGAAGAGCTGCTCGCCGCCGCGCTCGCCGCGTGCTACAGCATGGCGCTGAGCGGCGCGCTCGAGAAGAATGGGACGCCGTCCACGCGCGTCGCCACCGAGGTCGCCTGCACGATCGAGAAGGTGGGCGAGGGCTTCAAGATCACGAAAATGCACCTCGTCACGCGGGCCAAGGTGCCTAACGCGAACGCCGCCGCCTTCGAGAAGATTGCCCAGGCCACCAAGGACGGCTGCCCCGTCTCGCAGGTCTTCAAGGGGACCGTCCCGTTGACGCTGGAGGCGAAGCTGGAGTAGAGGTGGACAAGGTCGCCCAGGGTGTCGAGGTGAGCGAGGTTACTGTGGCCCGCCTCGACAACCTCGACGACCTCGACACCCCCGACCGCCTCGAGCATGTATTCCACGTGCCTCTTCTGCCACCAGCCGCTCGGCGACAACGACGTCATCGAGCACTTCCCGGTCGGACGGCGACTCGCCTTCGATTCGAGCAAGGGACGGCTGTGGGTGGTCTGTCGTGCGTGCGAGCGCTGGAACCTCTCGCCGCTCGAGGAGCGATGGGAAGCGATCGAGGAGTGCGAGCGCCACTTCTCGATCACGCGCATGCGCGTCTCCACCGACAACATCGGCCTGGCGAAGGTGAGGGAAGGGCTCGAGCTCGTTAGGGTCGGCGCCGCGCTCCGGCCGGAGTTCGCGGCCTGGCGCTACGGGGATCAGTTCGGACGGCGACGGGTGCGCACGATGATCCAGGCCGGCCTGGGGCTCGGTGTGCTGGGCGCGGTCGTCGCGGGAGGCGCCGCGGCCGGAGTCGGCATCGGTGGCTTCGGGTGGATGGTCATGCGGTCGGCGCAGTTCATCATCGACGGGAACCCCCGCACCGTCCTTGGGAACGTCACCGCGGAAGACGGCGAGACGATCGCGGTCCGCCGGCTGCACCTGCGACGGATGCGGTGGCGCCTCGACGAGCGCGGTGAGCCGACGCTGGCGATTGGATTCAAGCGCGGTCTGGTGACGCTTCGCGGCGAAGAGGCACGTCGTCAGGCGGGTGTTCTGATCGTGCACGCGAACCGCCGTGGTGGAACCAGGAAACAGGTTCAGCAGGCGGTGGATCGAATCCAGATTGCCGGAAGCGCAGAGGCGCTCCTCATGGGAACGCAGAACATTCACCCGCCCCCCTTGTTTCGGGGGAACCGCTCGGACAGCGCTCCGCCCTTCGGCCTCGTTGCCGACCAGCGCCTCGCGCTCGAGATGGCGCTCCACGAGGAGCAGGAACGGCGCGCACTCCAGGGAGAGCTCGCCGCGCTCGAGCAGGCGTGGCAGGACGCGGAAGAAATCGCGAAGATCGCGGACAACCTGCTCATCCCCGAATCGACCGAGGAGTGGCTGCGCAAGCACCGGTCCGAATGACCCGCCGCCTCTGCCTAACGCTCGTGCTGGCGGTGATCGGGTGCGTCGGTGAAGGGGACGCCACCCGCGACACGCTGCCGGACACCCTCGCCCCCATAGGCTCCGGCACGGAGCTGCTGCTCACGCGCGAGCGCCTGTCGCTCGTCGATGGATGGATTCGCGCGTCGATCGCGCGGGACGGCAAGGCGCCCGAGTCATTGGAGATCGTGCAGCCGCCCGAGGGCGAGGCGGCACTCTACGTCCCCCTCGAGCGGTACAAGCGCGACGGATGGGGACGGGCGATCGAGTACGAATATCTGCCCCAGGCCCGCGCGTACCGGCTCCGGTCGCCCGGCGAGGACGGAACGCTCGGCACCGCCGACGACGTCACGCTCGACGGCGAGGCCTGACGCTCCGCGGATCGTCGGTGGGGCGCAGACCCGTCACGCCGCCGGAGACGATGAACGCCATCACGGCGGTGCTGTCCGCCTCGAGCGGTGTCACCCGCTCACTCGGGACGAGGAGCAGGTTCCCGGCGAAATTGTACGACTGCGGGAAGTAGACGGCGACGTGCTCGCCCACGCCCAGGTGGTCGAGCGCTTTCATCGTGACGAATCCGAGCGCCTTCGCGCCGCCGTCCGGAGTCACCTCGACCATCACCGGAGTATCGAATCGGCGCTTCTCGCCGACGAAGGCGTCGAGCAGGTCCTTGGTGGATGTGTAGAGAAGGCGGATGAACGGCAACCGCGTCATCACTCGCTCGAGCAGTGACACGAAGCTCATCGCGAGCAGGTTCGACGCGAGGAAGCCCACGAGGGTGATGACTGCCAGCGTCAGGACGAAGCCGAGGCCGGGCACCGGAAGCCCGAGGAGGCCATCGATGGCGCGGAAGATCCACACACAGGCGTAGATGGTGATCGCAACCGGCGCGATCAGCACCAGCCCACGGAGGAAGTAGTTGGCGAGACGCTTCATGGCGGCCCCGGCTGGAGTCGATTCCCCTTCCTTCATTTCACTTCGACGGGAACCCATGCCTCACGACCATCCCACCGAAGCCGTATCACCCCGCCGGAGTCGGCGGGCTCCACGGTGATGGTGAAATGCTCTTCGATCGACGCCGGGGCTTCGTCGCGCATCTCGACGCGCACCAGATCCTGCGCCGGATCGTACACGGTTCCCCACTGGCCGGTCTGCTTGTTGATGATGAGTGTCCACCCTTCCGGTCGAGGAATCGTCCACAGCGTGTACGTTCCCGCGGGAACGGGTGCCCCGCCGATCACGATGTCCTTGTCGGTGTGCAGATGAGTCGCTTCGTTCGCTCCGGTGCGCCAGACCTCGCCCCACGGCACGACCTGGCCGAAGATCACTCGCCCACGCCTGGCGGGGCGTGAGTAGGTGACAGTGAGATTGGCGCCACCGACCGTGCCGCGAACGGTGTCACGCGGGGAGAACTGCGGAATCGACGGCATCATCGCGACCGGCGTGACATCCGTCATCGGGCCGCGAGTCACGACGACCTTCACCGTCGTCGGCAGCGCGTGAGCCCCCTGAATGCGGCCTTCGACGTCGACGCGCGTGTAAATCGTGCCAAACGGCGCGATGAGCTTCATCGTGTCGGCGCCGACCCGGACGACGCTGAACACATCCGTCCGCTGGGCGCCCACGGCCCACGTCGGTATTTCGACGCTGTCGCCCGCCGTGCGTGCGGCGCGCCGCGTCAGCATCTCGAAGGCGGCGTACGATTGCCCGAGCATGGGAACCGTTCCGGGCGGAGCGGGAATCCGACGAACGACCGTGCTGTCATTGCGCTTCGTCTCCATCACGATCGTGTCGCCCGAGATCGTGATGAGTGCCGTCTGTAGGGGCGGACTCGCCGGCGTGTCGGTGGGACGTCGCGTGGAGAACTCGAGACGCACCGGATTCCCCAGAGCATCGAATGTCACAGCGTACGGGCGGCGGACGGTCTCGCCGCGGCGCGTCACCAGCTCGCCATCGAGGCGGGCGCGTCCAAAACGAAACCGCTCGGCGGCTACGGTATCTTGGCCGAGCGTGGTGATGAACGTGCCCTGGTCGGCGAGCAGAGCCGCCTGGAGCGATGTCCTGCTCGGATCGCGCGGACCGGCGGCGCAGCCCAGCGCGACCGGGAGGAGGAGAGAATGGTGGATTCGCATCGGGGGTTTCGTCGAGCGGAGTCAGCAGGCATGGGAACGATGCTCGTCCGGCGCGGCCATCGCCAGTCGCTCGCTCGGTGTCACGCGAGTTTGGGCCGCGAGGCATGCGGATTGCCCGCTCGATGCGTGTCGAGGAGGTGCCAGTGGCCACGCGTGTGAAGCCGTATGCTGAAAGTGCCGCGACCTTCATCCCCGAGCGACCCACGCTCGAGAAGGTCCGCGATGCCGCGAAGGGATGCAGCGCCTGCTGGTTGTGGACGCTCGGTACCCAGACCGTGTTCGGCGAGGGCCCTCGTCAGGCGACGGTGATGTTCGTGGGCGAACAGCCGGGCGACCAGGAGGACAAGGCCGGTCGTCCGTTCGTCGGGCCCGCGGGGAAGCTGCTCGACCGGGCGCTCGAGGAGGCCGGGATCGACCGGGACACAGTGTACGTCACCAACGCGGTGAAGCATTTCAAGTGGGAGCGCGCCGAGCGGGGAGCGCGACGCATCCACAAGAAGCCTAACGATTCGGAGATCCGGGCCTGTCGCCCCTGGCTCGACGCCGAGATCGCGCTCGTCCGGCCGCGCGTCGTCATCACCCTCGGCGCAACCGCCTCGCAGGCCCTCCTCGGCAAGCAGTTCCGGGTGACGAAGGATCGGGGGACGCCAATCGCGTCACCGCTCGCCGAGGCCGTCTTCGCGACCGTGCATCCGTCAGCGGTGTTGCGCGCGCCAGACCCCGCCGCCCGTGCCCAGGCCGAGCAGGACTTCATCGCCGACCTGAAGAAGGTGGCCCGCCACCTCGCCGAGCATGGACACGCGCAACGATTGCGGCGCGGAAGAGCGGCCAAGACCAGGACCGAGACGCGAGCGGCGAACCCGCCGCGGGGACGCGTGGCACAGGGCGAGCTGCCCCTCGCGGCACGTGGGCGCCGCTAAAGCGAGGTTGTCCAGGTCGTCGAGGTGGTCGAGGTTCTCAGGTCGTCAAGGTTGTCAAGGTTGTCGAGGTGGTCGAGGATGTACACGCCTTGAGTCCGCGCGAGCCTCTCAGGCATCTTGATGCACGTGCATTACCTCGATCGCCTCGACGACCTCGACGACCTCGACGACCTCGACGACCTTGACGACCTCGACGACCTCAACAACACGTCGCCGCGCCATCGCGCACCTCCGCGGCTCCGATGAGCGCATCGCGCGCGTCATCGAGCGCGTGGGCCCCTGCCGCTTTACGCGTCGTGCCGAAGGGACGCACTTCGATGCGCTCCTCAGAGCCATCGTGTACCAGCAGCTGTCGGGGAAGGCCGCGTCCACCATCCTCGGGCGCGTGCTCGCGCTCTACGGGAATCGGTATCCGACGGCGGACGAGCTCCTCGCGACCCCTGAGGACCGCCTGCGTGCCGCGGGGCTCTCGCGCCAAAAGCTCACGTACATGCGTGACCTCGCCGCCCACGTCAACGAAGGAACACTCGCCATCGATCGGATCGATCTCCTGGGCGATGCGGAGATCATCGAGGCGCTGACGATGGTGAAGGGGATTGGGCGCTGGAGCGCGCAGATGTTCTTGATGTTCCGGCTTGGCCGCCCGGACGTGCTGCCGGAAACGGATCTCGGCATCCGCAAGGGGTTGCAGCGCGCCTATCGAATGCGATCGCTGCCATCTCCCACGAAGGTGCAAAAGGTCGGCGCGCGCTGGTCGCCGTACGCGAGCTACGCGTCGTGGTACCTCTGGAGACTGCTGGACGGAGAGGCGAATCTCACCGACTGAATCAGCCGGTCCGCTCGAGCTCTTCGCGGTCGCGGCACCAGGGATCGAGCCGATCGTCGAGCGAGAGCTGCGCGCGCTCGGTATCGCCGGCACTCGGCTCGAGGCAGGCGGCATCGCCTTCGCCGGCGACTCGAATGCCATGTATCGCGCGAATCTCCACCTCCGCACCGCGAGCCGCGTCCTCTTGCGCGTCGCCGAGTTTGGCGTGCGCGGCTTTCCGGAGCTCGTGAGGCACGCGAAGCGTCAGCCGTGGGAGCGCTTCGTCGACCCGGGACGTCCGGTGCGGCTTCGCGTGACATGCAAGAAGTCCCGGCTCTATCACTCCGACGCCGTCGCGGAGCGTGTGCGGGAGGGCATTGCGACGAGACTGGGCGTCGAGCAGATCGAAGTGACGACGGGCGCCGAGCGCGACGACGAGCGTGGTGGACAGGCGGTCGTCGTGCGTATGGCGCACGACCGATGCCTCCTCAGCGTGGATACGTCGGGGGAGCTGCTGCACCGACGCGGTTATCGCGAGGCGACGGCAAAGGCTCCCATCCGCGAAACGCTCGCGGCCGCGCTGCTCCTGGCGGCCGAGTGGCGAACGGACGCACCGCTGCTCGATCCCTTGTGTGGATCGGGCACGATTCCGATCGAAGCGGCGCTCATGGCGTGCCGCGTGGCTCCCGGGTTGCACCGACGGTTTGCGTTCATGGATTGGCCCGAGTTCGACGCGGCGCTCTGGCAACGGATTCACGATGAGGCAAACGGAGCCGTTCTCCCGCGCGCAGCGGCGCCCATCCAGGGCTCGGACCGTGACGCCGGTGCCATCGAGGCCGCGCGGGCAAATGCCGCGCGCGCGGGCGTAGCGGCCACCGTCGAGCTCGAGCGACACGCTCTCTCGGCGATCCGGCCGCCGGCGATGGCCGGCTGGGTCTGCACCAATCCGCCGTACGGTGTGCGCGTGAGCGAGCGCGCCGAGCTGCGTAATCTTTATGCGCAGCTGGGGAAGGTGGTGCGCGCGAAATGTCCCGGGTGGACGGTCGCGATGTTTTCCGCGGACGCGCGACTGGAGCGCGCGACGACGCTGCCCTTCCGTCCCGTTCTGCGCACCGCGAACGGCGGAATCCCGGTTCGCGTGGTCAAAGCGTCGATACGGACCGAGGAACGAGCGACGAAGGAACGATGACGGGCTTTCCCCAATCGAATTCCTCGGTCCTCGTTCCTCGTTAGGTCATCTCAGCAGCCGATCGTCACTCGCCTCCACCATCGCGCGATGCGCTCACCCGCGAAGTGGATGAGAACCGCGATCGTGAAAAACCGCGCGGCGCGGCCGGCGGCCAACGCTGCGGCAAACAGCGGGAAGGGAATGCCGAAGGCGCCCGCCGAGACGGATACGAGCTTCGACGGGAACGGGGAGATGGAGCTCACGACGACGAGCATCCATCCGTGCTTCGCGAACAGCGAACGAAACGTCGCGAGCTCCGCTGGCTCGATACCGAACAGCCCCAGCGCCGGCGCGACGATCTCGGGGAAGGCGAACGCTCCCGCGGCATAGGCGGCGATTCCTCCAAGGGTCGAGCCACCGAGCGCCCAGAGTGCCAGGCGATAGACTTTTGGGGGATCGGCGAGTCCGAACGGCACGAGCAACGCGTCTGCCGGGCCGGGCATCGCCGATCCCTGCGCGAAGGTCCACCCGGCGGTGGCCGGACCGGACCAGCCCGATTCAGCCCACCGATGCAGCGTCGCGAGGATCCGGCAGGCGCGGCCACGTAATCCCCCGAGAGGGGCGGTTGCGGGCGGAGGAGTGAGGGATGGCTTTTCGGCGGCTGATATCGGGGCCACGCTGTTACACCGTTGGACGCGGACCCTCTTGAAACACCTGAGAGGCCACCTGGCGTTCCGTCCGCGTCGCGGCCTCGGGGCGATCGGCCACTGGGACGGTGGGCCCGGGTGACCGGCCCTGGTCCACGTTCGCGGGGAGCGTGAGTCGGAAGGTGCTTCCCTCGCCCGGAGTCGATTCCACCTCGAGCTTCCCGTTGAGGAGCGTGGCGAGACGGCTGGAGATGGGGAGGCCGAGTCCCGTGCCCTGCTCGTTATGCGTCTTCTGGAGCTGTACGAACTCGTCGAAGATCTTCGGGATGTCCTCCGCCGCGATGCCGACCCCGCGGTCCTCCACGTCCACGCGCACGCCGCCGTGCTCATCGGCGCTGTAGATCACCCGGATCGGGTTCCCTCCACCGAACTTGATCGCGTTCGACAGGAGGTTGAGCAGAATCTGCCGGACGCGACGCGGATCGCTGATGATCTTGCGGGGAGGACCTTCGACGACGAGCGAGAGCTCCGAACGCCGCTCGTCAGCGAGCGGACGCACGGTGACGAAGAGGTCCTCGATCAATGTCGGGAACGAGACCGGTTGCAGCTGCAGCTCGATCTTTCCGGCCTCGATCTTCGAGAGGTCGAGGACATCGTTGACCAGCTCGAGGAGATGCTTCGCGGCCTTGTGGGCGCGGCGGACGCCTTGCGTCTGCCGCTCGTTGAGCGGGCCGTAGATGTGATCGAGGAGCAGCGTGTTGTAGCCGAGAATGGCGTTGATCGGCGTGCGCAGCTCGTGCGACATCGACGCGTAGAAGCGTGAGCGGGCGGTGATCGCCTTTTCCAGCTCGACCTGACGCCGCGCGAGCTCATCGTTCACGGACGTGAGCTCGGCCATCGTGTTCGCCAGCGTCGTCGCCTGCTGTCGCAGCTCGTTCTCGACCCGAACGCGCTCGGTGATGTCCCGCGCGATGATGGTGTACACCTTCCCGTCGGCCAGCTCCAGGCACGACACGGAGCATTCGATCGGGAACGTCTCGCCCGACTTGCGCACCCCGAGCGCCGACTCGATCTGCGGCATCTCGTGCGAGTGTGCGCGACCGGGCCGGGCGACGGGCGCGTTGGCGCACACGCGATCGATGAAGTCCGAGCGATACTGCTCCGGGAACAGCTCGCCGATCTCTCGTCCCAGCGCTTCCTTCGCCGTGAATCCGAAGACGCGCTCGGCGGCGGCATTGAACAGCGTCACGCGCTGCGATTCGTCGAACATGACGATGGCGTCGATGGCCGACTCCACGACCTCGGCCATTCGCGCCTCGGATTCCGACAGCCGCACCCGATGCTGAAGCTCGATTTCGCGCCGCTCGTGCAGCCGCAGCTGCTGCTCCTGCTCGCGCAACTGCCGGCCCTTCTCGTGCAGCTCGACGAAGACCGACACCTTGGACCGGAGCACGTCGGGATGGAACGGCTTCGACAGATAATCGACCGCCCCGACGGAGTACCCCTCGAAGACGTACTGCTCTTCCTTGCTGATTGCCGTGAGGAAGATGATCGGAATGTGCCGCGAGCGCTCGCGCGATTTGATGACCTTGGCGGTCTCGAAGCCATTCATCCCCGGCATCTGGACGTCGAGCAGAATGACGGCGAGATCGCGCCGCAGGACCTCGCGAAGCGCCTCCTCGCCCGACATTGCTCGAATGAGCCGCAGGCCGAGCGGCTCGAGGATCGCCTCGAGCGCGAGCAGGTTCTCGTGGCGGTCGTCGACGAGCAGCACATCGACGTTGCGGTGTGCCGCCGGTCGAGGAGTCTCGACGCTGCTCTCGATGGCCGTCACGGGCGCACCTCGTCAGCTCCACCGCTCCGGTCGCGGCGAGCCCGCGGACCGTCGTTCGCCGTGGCGAGCGAGACGAGATACGGTGCCACGCGCTCGAGCGGCAGGGTCACCGCCGCCGGCACCGCCCGCAAGGCCGCTCGCGGCATGATCGGACTCTCCGCCGTTCGGGGATCCTGCACGATCGCCAACCCGCCGCGTGCCGCGACCTGGCGAAGCCCATCGGCGCCGTCGTCGTTCGCACCGGTGAGAATCACTCCTGCCGCCTCCGCCCCGAAGCGATCCGCGACCGACTCGAAGAACACATCGATCGAAGGACGGCTATACCGCACCGGCGCGTCGACGGTCAGCGAGAACTCATCGCCATCGACGAGCAGATGGTAATCCGGCGGAGCGAGGTAGACGTAGCCGCTCATGATGGGCTGCTTGTCTTCCACCTCGCACACGATGAGCGGGGTGCAGTCCTGGAGCAGATCACGCAACGCGCCCGACTCCTTGCTGCGGTGCTGCACGAACGTGACCGGCACCGGAAAGTGCGCCGGCAGTCCGTGCGCGATGGCGCGCAGGGCCTTGAGACCGCCCCACGAGGCGCCGACGGCGATCATCGACAGATGCGGCTTCAACGGACCTTCCGGTAAATCTTCTCGCGACGATCGATCTGCTCGTAATGATCCTCGAACCCGGTGAAGCGAAGGGACTCCTTGCTCCCGAGACCGAGATAACCATACACGGGGAGAGACTCGTAGAACAGCTTGTGAACCCGCTGCTGCAGCGTGCGATCGAAATAGATCAGGACGTTGCGGCAGAGGATGACGTTACACTCCGCGAACGACCGATCGGTCACCAGATTGTGCTGGGAGAACACGATGTTGCGCATCAGGCGCGGCGCGAACAGCGCGCCGTCGTACATCGCCGTGTAATACTCGCTGAAGGAGCGAGTCCCTCCCGCGGCCAGATAGTTGTGCGTGTACTCCTGCATCCGGTCGAGCGGGAAAATCCCATCCCTGGCTTTCCGGATGACCACTTCGTTGATGTCGGTGGCGTAGATGCGGGTGCGCTCGTAGAGACCTTCCTCCTCGAGGAGGATGGCCATCGAGTACGCCTCCTCTCCGGTGGAACACCCGGCATGCCAGATTCGAATGAACGGATACGTCCGGAGCGCGGGGATGACGTCACGACGAAACGCGACATAGAAGCCCGGGTCGCGAAACATCGCCGTGACGTTGATGGAGAGGTCGAGAAGCAGCCGCTCCATCATCGCCGGCTCGTGGAGAACGCGGTCCTGCAGCGCACTGATCGTGGTCAGGCGCTCCGCCGCGATGCGCTTCCAGATCCGTCGGCGCAGCGAGGCGTAGGCGTACGACCGGAAATCGAAGCCGTAATGCCGGTAGATGCCCTCGAGCAGCAGCCGGATCTCGATACGCTCGAGCTCCGCGTCGTATGCGTGGGCGGGCGTCTCCGCGGCCGCCGTGAGGTCCGCTCCCGAGGGAGCGGAGAGATCGTCGGTCGGCATGGCGCCCCGCGATCCCTCCGATCCCCTGGATTCCGTCGATCCCGGCTCTACCTGTACAGCCATACCCGCATCAGCGAAAGCAACTGTTCGGGATCCACCGGCTTCGTGATGTAATCGGACGCGCCCGCGGCAATGGTCTTCTCGCGGTCCCCCTTCATCGCCTTGGCCGTCAGCGCGATGATCGGCAGGTGCTTGAACTTCGAGTTTTGCCGGATCGCCTGCGTCGTCTCGTAGCCATCCATCTCCGGCATCATGATGTCCATGAGCACGAGATCGATGCTCGGATCGGCGTCCAGCGCCGCGATGGCATCGCGGCCGTTCTCGACGAACGTCACGTGCATGCCGTGATCCTCGAGCATCGACGTGAGCGAGAAGATGTTGCGCACGTCGTCGTCCACGATCAGCACCTTCTTCCCCGCGAAGATGCTGTCCGCGGTGTGGAGCTGCTCGAGCATGCGCCGTTTCTGATCGGGGAGCTTCGCTTCCACGCGATGCAGGAAGAGAGCGGTTTCGTCGAGCAGGCGCTCGGGAGACTTCACATCCTTCACGATGATCGTCTCGGCGTATTTCCGGAGTCGCGTCTCCTCGGCCGACGTCAGCTCCTTCCCCGTGTAGATGATGATGGGGATGGTGGACATCCGATCGTCGCTCTTCACCCGCTCGAGCAGATCGAACCCGCTCATGTCGTGCAGGCCCAGATCGAGGACCATGCAGTCGTAGTGGGTGGTGACGAGCTCGCGAAGCGCATCCTCGGCGCTGGCGACGGCCGTGATGGTCACGTCCTCGGCACCGACGAGATCGATGATCGCGTTGCGTTGCGTCTCATCGTCCTCGACGACCAGCAGGCGGCGGACGCGCTCCTCGAGGAAGGTCTGGATGCGGCCGAACGCGTCGTCGAGCGCTTCCTTGCTCACCGGCTTCTCCAGATACGCGATCGCGCCCGCCTTGAGCCCGCGCTGGCGCTTGGCGATGCCGGAGATGACGTGCACCGGGAGGTGGCGCGTGTCGGGGTTGTGCTTCAGCCGGTCGAGAACGGCCCACCCGTCCATACCCGGGAGATCGATGTCGAGCGTGATCGCGTCGGGATGATAGGCGTGGGCGAGATCGATGGCCGATTCGCCGTCGAAGGCGATGATTCCCTTGAAGTCCTTCTCACGGGCCATGTTCAGCAGAATGCGCGCGAAGTTCGGATCGTTCTCGACGATCAGAACGCTCCGATCGCCCGGCTGAATGTCGGCGCGATCGTCGCCGACGGGCGAGGCGAGGTCGGATGCCGAATTGCGCGGCGCCCGCTCGGTCGCGGGCGGATCCATCACCGCCACCGACTCCTCTCTGTTCCGGGACGGCTCGGGCGTGGGCCGATCGAACGCGAACGACTCGCGCTCCCCGCGAATCACCGGCCGCTCGCTCTCCTGGCCTCGGGCCCTTGGCGCCTGCCCCGCGTCGTCGTATGTCGCTGGCAGAAAGAGGGTGAACGTACTGCCCTTGCCCGGTGAGCTCTCGACGCGAATCTCGCCGCCCAACAGGCGGGTGATCTCGCGCGAGATCGACAGGCCGAGCCCCGTGCCGCCGTACTTGCGGCTGGTGGAGCCGTCCGCCTGCTGGAACGCCTCGAAGATCAGTTGCTGCTTGTCCTTCGGAATGCCGATACCGGTGTCGTTCACCGCGAACGCGATCACGTCGGGTGCGCTGTCCAGCGAGCGCGTGGCGAACCGACGCCCCTTCTCGGCGCGACGGACCGTGAGGCTCACGCTGCCTTCGTGCGTGAACTTGAAGGCGTTGGACAGCAGGTTCTTGAGCACCTGCTGCAGACGGTGGCCGTCGGTGATGATCGCGGGCGGCACGTCCGGCATGGCGTCGATCTTGAGCGCCAATCCCTTCTGCTCGGCGATCGGGCGGAAGGTACGATCCACGAAATCGGTGATCTCCGCGATCGGAATCTCGATCGGGTGCACATCGAGCTTGCCCGCCTCGACCTTCGACAGATCGAGCACGTCGTTGATGAGATTGAGCAGGTCGGTGCCGGAGGTGTAGATCGTCTGCGCGTACTCGACCTGCTTCTCGTTGAGGTTTCCATCCTTGTTGTCGCCGAGGAGCTTGGCGAGGATGAGCAGCGAATTGAGCGGCGTGCGCAGCTCGTGCGACATGTTCGCCAGGAACTCGCTCTTGTAGCGTGAGCTGAGCGCCAGCTGCTGCGCCTTCTCCTCGAGCGCGAGGCGCGCCGCCTCGACCTCCTTGTTCTTGTGCTCGACCTTCTTGTTCTGCTCGGCGAGCAGCGAGGCCTTCTCCTCCAGCTCCTCGTTCACCTGCTGCAGCTCTTCCTGCTGCTGACGGAGGAGCTCCTCGGAGGCGCGCAGCGATTCCGCCTGCGACTTGAGCTCGCGGTTCGACCGCTCCAGCTCCTCCTGCTGGATCTGCAGCTCCTTGGACTGATTCTGAAGCTCCTGCGTGAGGTTCTGGGACTGCACCAGCAGCTCCTCGGTGCGCATGTTCGCCTGAATGACGTTGAGCACCACGCCAATGCTCTCCGAGAGCTGGTCGAGGAAGAGCTGATGGATCTGGCTGAATGCGTTGAACGAGCCGAGCTCCACCACCGCCTTCACCGTTCCCTCGAACAGAATCGGCAGGACGATGATGTTCCGCGGTGGGGCGGAGCCGAGGCCGGACGTCACGTGCACGTAGTCATCGGGCACGTTCGTGAGGAGGATCGGCTGCTTCTCCAGCGCGGCCTGCCCAACGAGTCCCTCGCCCGGCGTGAAGCGGTTCGCGACGTGCTTGCGCGCCTTGTAGGCGTAGCTCGCGATCAGCTTGAGGACGGGCGTGCCGTCTTCGGCGTCCTGCATGTAGAAGGCGCCATACTGCGCCCCGACGAGCGGGGTCACCTCGGACATGATCTGCCGCGACACGGTCTGCAGATCCTTCTGCCCCTGCATCATGCGCGTGAACTTGGCGAGGTTCGTCTTGAGCCAGTCCTGTTCGCGGTTGCGCTCGGTGGTCTCCCGCAGGTTCGCGATCATCTGGTTGAGGTTGCGACGCAGCTCGTCGATCTCGCCTTGTGCCTCGATCGCGATCTGTCGCGTGAGGTCTCCCCGCGTCACCGCGTTGGCCACCTCGGCGATCGCCCGCACCTGGGTGGTGAGGTTGTTCGCCATGGCGTTGACGTTGTCGGTGAGGCCCTTCCAGGTGCCGGCGACGTCCGGTACTTCGGCCTGGCCGCCCAGCTTGCCTTCGGTGCCCACCTCGCGTGCCACGCGGGTGACCTCGTCGGCGAAGATGCGCAGCCGATCGACCATGTTGTTGATGGTGATCTTCAGCTCGAGAATCTCGCCCAACGCATCGACGGTGATCTTCTGCGACAGATCGCCGTTGGCGACGGCCGTCGTCACCAGGGCGATGTTCCGCACCTGGCCGGTGAGATTCGACGCCATCGAGTTCACGTTGTCGGTGAGGTCGCGCCAGATGCCTCCCGCACCCGGCACCTTCGCCTGGCCACCGAGCTTTCCTTCCGTTCCCACCTCGCGCGCCACGCGCGTCACTTCCGCCGCGAACGACGACAGCTGATCCACCATCGTGTTGACGGTGTTCTTCAGCTCGAGGATCTCGCCCCGCACATCGACCGTGATCTTGCGGGAGAGGTCCCCCTTCGCGACGGCGGTGGTGACGTCGGCGATGTTGCGCACCTGCACCGTGAGGTTGTTCGCCATCGAGTTCACGGAGTCGGTGAGGTCCTTCCACGTCCCGGCGACACCGGGCACATTCGCCTGCCCGCCGAGCCGGCCTTCCGTCCCCACCTCACGCGCGACGCGCGTTACCTCGTCGGCGAACACGCGGAGCTTGTCCACCATGTTGTTGACGGTGTTCTTGAGCTCCATCACCTCGCCCTGCGCGTCCACCGTGATCTTCTGCGACAGGTCGCCGCTCGCGACGGCGGTCGTGACGAGCGCGATGTTGCGCACCTGATTCGTCAGGTTGCTCGCCATGAAGTTCACGTTGTCCGTCAGTCCCTTCCACGTTCCCGCGACGCCGGGAACGTTGGCCTGGCCACCGAGCACGCCTTCCGTCCCCACCTCGCGCGCGACACGCGTCACCTCATCGGCGAACGCGCGCAGCTGCGCCACCATGGTATTGATCGTGTTCTTGAGCTCGAGAATCTCCCCCTTCGCCTGCACGGTGATCTGCCGCGAGAGATCGCCCTTCGCGACCGCCGTCGTGACATCGGCGATGTTGCGAACCTGGTTCGTCAGGTTCGACGCCATCGCGTTCACGTTGTCGGTGAGATCCTTCCACGTTCCACCCACGCCGGGCACGTTCGCCTGGCCGCCGAGCACGCCCTCCGTGCCCACCTCACGAGCGACGCGAGTCACCTCGGACGCGAACGAGCTGAGCTGATCGACCATGACGTTGATCGTGTTCTTCAGCTCGAGCACCTCGCCCTTGACGTCCACCGTGATCTTGCGCGAGAGATCGCCCTTGGCGACGGCGGTGGTGACGTCGGCGATGTTGCGAACCTGATTGGTCAGGTTGCTCGCCATGTAGTTCACCGACTCGGTGAGATCCTTCCACGTGCCGGCCACGTTCGGCACGTTCGCCTGGCCACCGAGAATCCCCTCGGTACCCACCTCGCGCGCGACGCGAGTCACCTCGCCCGCGAACACCCACAGCGAGTCGACCATCTTGTTGGTGACTTCCTTGATCTGGAGAATCTCGCCCTGCGCCTCGACCGTCACCTTGCGGGTGAGATCCCCGTTCGCGATCGCGCTGGCGACGGCGGACACGTCACGCAGCTGCACCGTGAGGTTGTTCGCCATCGCGTTCACGTTGTCCGTCAGGTCCTTCCACGTGCCGACGACTCCCTCGACCCGTGCCTGGCCACCGAGCTTTCCTTCCGTCCCGACTTCGCGCGCCACGCGCGACACCTCCGACGCGAACGCGTTGAGCTGATCGACCATCGTGTTGACGGTGTTCTTCAGCTCGAGGATCTCACCCTTGGCATCGACCGTGATCTTCCGGGACAGATCGCCGCGTGCGACCGCCGTCGTGACATCGGCGATGTTGCGAACCTGCGTCGTCAGGTTGTTCGCCATCGCGTTGACGCTCTCGGTGAGATCGCGCCACGTGCCGGCGACGCCGGGCACGTTCGCCTGACCGCCGAGGATGCCCTCCGTTCCAACCTCACGAGCGACGCGAGTGACTTCGACGGAGAACGAGGACAGCTGGTCGACCATGCGGTTGACCGTCGTCGCGATTCGCAGGAACTCGCCCTGCACCTGCTTCCCCTCGAGCTGGAGCTCCACCTTCTGGGAAAGATCGCCTTCGGCCACGGCCTGGATGACGCGAGCGACTTCCGTCGTCGGCTGCACGAGATCGCCGATGAGCTCGTTGACGGCATTCATCGAGTCGGCCCACCCGTGGGTGACGTGGCCCATCGATGCCCGCTCGTCCATTCGACCTTCTCGACCGACGACCTGGCCGACACGCTTGATCTCCTCGCACAACCGCTGATTGCGGTCGGCGATCTCGTTGAACGTGTCGAAGATCTCGGATATGAGCTGATCGCCGTTCGCCTCGAGCCGCACCGAGAATCTGCCCGCCTCGAGGTCGCGAAGCCCCTTCAACAATCGCCGGAGGTCGCGCTCGCGATGGCCGCGTCCCTTGGCCCCGCCGCTCTCGCGGCTCCCCTTTCGTCCGCGCCGCGACTCCGCACGGCTCTGGCCGTTCTCGTCGCGGGAAGACTCGATCGCAGCCTCACGATCGAGGTCCATGTCACCGATACCCACGGGCTCGCTCCTGATCTCGGCGTGTCTTGCGAAGCAGCGGCCGCCCGGAACACGCATAACTGGCGTGCGCCCGGCCGGCACGTCTCGGATTGCTTCGAGTGATCGGGGCTCATAGTGCAAGAAGCGAGCACTACGACAAAAAGCGATCTTTTGGAGGGTTCTGGGCCCGTTCCCTACGGAGGAACGATGAACAAGGACTGAGGAATTCGATTGAACGGGGCCCCCCCATCGAATTCCTCAGTCCGGGGTCCTCATTCGTCGTTCGCCAGCTCGTTCGCCAGAAGGTCGTGCAGCTCCCCGACCGTCTGCGGCCGTTTCTCTCGATCGCGGTTGAGCGCCGCCATGACGGCGTCCGACACTTTCCGCGACACCTCCGGGACGACCTCGCGCGGAGGAGGGGGTGGGCCCTGGAGCACACGCGTAATGAGCACCGCCGGGTTGTCTGCGGTGTGCGGGGTTCGTCCAGTCAGACACTCGTAGAGCACGACACCCACGGCGTAAATGTCGGCGCGCGCATCCACGTCCTCGCCGAGAAGCTGTTCGGGCGCCATGTACTCGGGCGTTCCCACGACCATGCCGGTTTGAGTCATCCCCTTCGCGCGTCCGAGCAGGCGCGCGATGCCGAAATCCATCACCTTCAGCACCCCATCGGGAGCGAGAATCATGTTCTGCGGCTTGATGTCCCGGTGGATGATTCCCTCGCCATGCGCGACTTCCAGGGCGCGACAGAGCTGCTTGGCAATCGGCAGGGTAGCGTGCACCGGTAGCCGGCCTCGCTCGGCGATCAGGTCCTTCAGCGACGTGCCCTCGACGTACTCCATCGTGATGAAGTACATGCCGTCCGCCTCGCCCAGATCGTGCGTGCGCACCACGTTCCGGTGGGAGATGCGGCGGGCGAGGCGAAGCTCGCTTTTGAACCGCGCGAGCGCGGTCGCCTCGGTGACCAGCTCGCGGCGCAGCGTCTTGATCGCGACCGGCTCGGACAGCTCCAGGTCCATGGCCCGATACACGATCCCCATCCCGCCGCTGCCGATGGGCTCGATGATCTCGTAGCGGCCGGCGAGCTTCTGCCCCGGGCGCAGCCCGTCGCCGGTGGGCATTTCCGCGGTGACGGCCGCGGTTTCCTCGGCCGACGGCCGTCGCGCGCTGAGGAAGTCGACCAGATTCCGCTTCTCCCGCAGGTCCACCATCATGGCCCGCACCGACTCAGCCAGGCGACCGATCTCGTCCCGGCCGCGGACGGGGATCTCCGCCGCGTAGTCGCCGTCCGCCGCGCGCCTCGTGGCGACCTCCAGAGCCCCCACCCGTCGGGTGATCGTGCGCGCCATGAGATACGAGAGACCGAGCGCGACGAGGAGCCCGGCGAGCGTGGAGAGGAGAATCGACCGCTGTAGTCTCGTGAAAGCGGCCATCTCCTCGTCGAGCGATCGCATTGCGACGAAGCCGCCAAGCGCGGCGCCACCTGCCGAGTGCAGCGCGGCGCCGCTCGCCACCCAGCGGGTTTCCCCCAACGTGACCTCCGTCCCCTCGACGACGCTCGCCGAGTCGGAGACGGAATCCGCCTGCTCGTCCGACCGCGTGCCGGCGTCGGCGGCCGCCCAGATCGGCGCACGCTCGTCGAGGAAGCGCTGCAGCGCCTCATCGCGCGGGAGCGAGGACCCGCTGATACGCGGCCGGCCTGCGGTGTCGAGCGCGAAAAACACGACCGCGCTGGACGTGGCCTCGGTGATCTCTCGAGCCACAGAGTCATCGACCGCCTTCGTCGCCATGAGGACCCCGACGACGCGCGCCGACGCTCCCTCGATCGGCACGGCCACCGCCTGGTGAAGCACGGTATCGGCGATGACGGCTGCCCCCGCCGCGCGCCGTCCGGCCAGCGCTCGGGCGATCAGCGCCGACCGCGCCAGAGTGTCCGCCGCGGCGCCAGGATCATCGCTGCGGGCCAGCCGTACTCCGTGCGCATCAGTGATCTGAACGGTGCTTGCCCCGATCTGCTCGACCGCTTCACCCGCCTGGTCGAGAAACGTCGCGCGCTCGGTGGAAGAATTCTCGAACAACGCCCGAAAATTGGGATTCCGGGCGAACACCTGGGCGCTCGCCTCGAGCCCCCGCTCGCGGCCTTCGAACAGCGCGCGGACGTGCGCGCGCGTCGCGGCGAGCCCGCGCGCAACGGCATGGTCAGCCGTGCGTTCGGCGGATCTGGCGGTGACGAGGAGCGTGAGCGCCGATACCGCCGCGACGACCACGACGCCGCCGAGAAAGATCTTCCACGTCAGCGAAATGGCGGGAGGTTGTCGAGGCACGTCAGTAGCGGTCGCGCTCGATGGGAGGGTAGTCCTTCCCAAACTTGTTCTTGTGCGCCTGGGGCCGCCACCCGCGCGCGTCGAGCTCCGCGTCCAGGCCCGTCACCGGCTCGCCCGCGACGACGAGCTCGCGCACGACCTCCGGCGCACGCTCGTGCCAGACGTGAAGCGTGTACGTGCCGGCCGGAACGTTCGTGATCGTCCACGAGCCATCCGCTTGCGCCTGCGTGTGGTACGGCGTCGTGACCGCGACGATGAAGCCGGTCATGCGCGAGTGGATGTTGCAGAAGATCGGATACACGCCAGCACGACGAAACGACGTGCCTCGCGCAACGCCCCGTGGATAGAGCCCGAGGTCGAAGGTCCCGCCCGGCGTGTTGGAAAACACGTTGTGACGAAAGGGGTCCTGATTCGGGAAGTCCACGCGGCTCCCCGCGGTGACGATGCGGACGCGGGGCACGAACTGCTTCGACTGAAGGATGATTTGCGCGTTCGCGGCTTCGGTGGACCCCTTGCCGGAGGAGCCCGTCTCGAGAAAGATCACGGTGCTGCCCACGTCGCCGGCGACGCTGCCGGGCTTCTCGAGAATCGTGACGCGTCCGCTGACCGGCATGCCTCCGCCGGCAACCGGCTGCTGCGCCGCGACGGAAACGGCGCTCACCATGAGCGCCGCGATCGACATCGACCTCACTTCATCACCTCAACCTCAAATGAAAGTGTCCTTTCCCGGGGCGAACACTATGACGCGCCGTCGAACCGCGTCAAGCACAGCCTTCACGCTGCTCGTGCTCATGATCGTTCCGCGCATGGCGAGTGGACAGGCGCCGGATAGCGCGCGCGCCGCCCAGGATTCGCTCCTGGCTCGGCTCGAGCGCGCGGAGGAAGCGATCGAGCTGCTGCGGCAGCAACTTGCGGCGCAATCGGAAGCTGAGGTGCAAACGCTGTCGCGCGTCAGTCTCGATCTCACCGGGCGAGCGCTCGTCAACGCCTTCGGCAACAGCGGCCGCGTCAACACCGCCGATGTTCCGCAGTTCGCGTTGCCCGATGGCGCAGACTTTCCGCCGGCCGAGGACTTTCCGCGAGGATCCGTGGGACTGTCGGCGCGCCAAACCCAACTCGGCCTCATCATCTCGGTCGCCGACGTGTTAGGCGCCGAGTTCATTGGCGACGTGCACGCTGACTTCTTCGGGGTGCAGCAACCCGGGGCGTCGGGTCGCGTCGCTCCCTCGGCGCGCCTCCGCACGCTGAAGGCGATGCTGCGGTGGACGAACGCCGAAGTGCTGGTGGGGCAGGAGGTCCCGCTCGTTGCGGGCCTCAATCCGGTGAGTACCGCGAGTCTCGGCACGCCGACCTTCGCGACGGCGGGCAACCTGTGGCTCTGGCTTCCGCAGCTGCGCGCGACGGTTCAGACCGGCGGGTCGGTCCGGCTCGGCCTCCAGGCGGCGGTGCTCGCGCCGAGCTCGGGCGATCCCACCGCGGGAAATCGCGATCGCGACGTCGACGCGGCCGAGCGGTCGCGTCGCCCGTTCGTTCAGGGACGAGTGCGCGCGCAGTGGGGAGCGCCAGATCGTCTCGGGGAGCTTGGCGTCGGCGTGCATGGAGGGTGGTTTGCTCGCTCCTTGGCGGCCGGTGGACGCGACGAGATGCACGAGAGCTGGGCGGTCGCGGCTGATCTCATCGCGCCCCTCGGCCCACTGACGCTGCGCGCCGAGCTCTATCGCGGAGCACTGCTGCGAGGACTGGGGGGCGGCGGCGTCGGCCAGAACTTCAGTCCCGACGGGAGCCCAATGCTCGATCGCGGCGGGTGGGCTCAGCTCGACGTGAAGGCAACGCCGACCATCTCGTTAGGTACGGGGTGCGGTGTCGACGACCCGCGCACGACGCTTCCCGCGACGGGCACCGTGCCCGGGACTCGTACGCGCAACGCGGCGTGTGAGGCGCATCTGGCGTGGCGCCCCGGCGGACCGTTCTTCCTGGGGCTGGAGGGGCGCCGCACGGAGACACGCTGGGTGGCCCGCACGGTCGGTGTCGATAGCGAGCGGAAGTTCCGGAGCGATCACATTAATATCGCGATCGGATTTGAGTTTTGAGCTTGAAAGGTCGTCGAGGTCGTCGAGGTCGTCGAGGTTGCCGGGGGTGTCGAGGGAGGTCCTCCAGGTGACGCCTCGACGACCTGGACGACCTCGACGACCTGGACTACCTGGAAAACAAAACGCCGGCCCGATCGGGCCGGCGTTTTGTTTTCCGAACGACAGGCTTACTTCGAGCCAGGGCGGATCGTGAAGCCGAGACCGAACTGCGTCTCACCCTGTTCGATGAACACCTTGCGGATACCGAGGTTCGCGCCCATGCCATTGGCGAAGGCGAAACCAACGCCGCCGCCGACCATGAAGCGCTGACCGCTCTCGGACACATCAAGCACCTTGTAGCGGCCGTACGCGAAGCCAGGCGCCACGAACGGCGAGACCTTCACGTTCTTGCCGACGGTGAGCTTGATCGGCAGGCTGGCCGCGATCGCCATCGCCTGCTCGTCCTGGGGGAAGCCGAAGCCGAGCTCGCCCTCGAGACCCATCGCCCAGTTCGAGCCACTGCGGGCATCGCCAAGGGCGCCACCGGTGAGGCGCGCCGAATAGCGCGTGCCGAGGATCAGGTGGCCATCGCAATCGTTCGTCGGGCAATCAACCGTCAGGTAGCCAGCGGTGACGCCGAGACGTCCCGCGCCGAGTCCGAGGTCGAAGCCACCAGCGAACGAGCTCGACGTTACATCCGTGCCCCAATCCATGCGGCCGTACTGCAGATGCCAGCCAATCCCGCCGGCACCAGCCAGCGTGTTCGTCGCCAGCGCCGGAGCACCGACCGTTGACGCGTTGATCGCGTAGTAGGCGGCGATGTCCTGGACGCTGGGGCCCTCCTGTGCGCTCACCGCAGGGGCGGCGAATACGAGCGCAGACGCAGCGATCGCAAAGATCTTCTTCATGTGGATGGAGTCCTCAAAGGGTGGTTCTTGTCCCCGCGTTCGGCGCGAGGGGTGGGCGGAACGCCTTCGTTCCGTACTGCTGTCCCCTAAAGGACGAACCGCCCTTCCGCGCGCAACGCTATGGCCCTGCGTCACATGGCCCTGCTTCGGGTGCGGGGCGAAGGTCCGCGTCACACGATATGTAAGCCTCTATTCTGCAAAGCGTTACGTCACAGCCACGGCATGTTAGGCACCCGCGC